>NZ_DATCSD010000439.1:0-24351 GCF_036568665.1 Ohtaekwangia sp.
GTCCAATCCTTTTCCTTCAATAAATATTTCAAAGCTTCACCAGGGCTTTGAAAATCCTTCGTGCTTACACTCATAGAGTCCGTTTACTGTCTGTAGTGGGTTTAAAGAACAAAATTAAGCTTCTAATTATAAGGCAATTAGAATGACCAAAGCTAAAGCTTTACTGGAAGTACAAGACAAATATAACCTATTTGGTAACATTCCAAAGTGATTTTTTGACGTACATACCAAAAGTAACCCAAAAGGTAAACAATTACATTTATTTTATTACCTAATTGGTAATTACAGATTTTTACTTTTACTTTTGGATACCTGATTGGTTTTAGCCGCTCAATTGGACGTCAAAAAAAAATCAGGCAGAGTGTCTACCTGATTTTGGAGTAGAAATCTCGGATTAATCGGTCCAAGAAGTTCTTTTGTGATTCGCACTGCAAAAGTACTTACTATTTCTAACCATTCCAAATAGACGCTCTTGTTCTAGTATAGGTTAAGTACTTAAAGTCAGTAAGAGCCCGATTAAAAGTTCAAGTAAACACTTCCAAGTAAAAAAGCGCAAGCTTCCCCTTCTGGGAGTTGCTTTACTCAATCCTGTATTGACGATTGTGTAGAGGGAGGTTTATCACTTGTCTTATTATTTGAACTTTTAATTGGAAACAACAATGAACCAATTTAAGAATGAGGATTTGGCCTCAAAAAAAACCAAAACTTTCAAAGCGTTAGTCGATGACGTTATGGTAGAATTCGACCACCCTAAAGTAACTGGCAAAGAGTTACTGAAGGAAGCAGGCGTAAAAAACCTGGAATGTGTATCACTGTTCCAAAAGCTCAAAGGCTGTGACTTTGAACGAATCAGCCTAAGTGAAGAAGTTGATCTTTCTCATCCTGGATTGGAGAAGTTCGTGGTCAAACCTCCTGACTCTTGGAACTACACGGTTGATGAAGAGCCAGAAACCAGCACAGAGTCGAAGCTGTCAGCAAATCAAATTTTATCCAACGCCGGTCTGACACCTGTCACCGACTATTACTTGGTAGAGTTTGATAGCGCTGGTAATGAAATATCCCACAAGGATACTCCAGATGCTCCGATTAAACTTAAATGTCCTGGATCAAAATTCGTGTCTGTGTTTAAAGGTGAAACCCCTGTTTCATAAACAAAAATATGGCACGAGTTGATTTTATCAATCAATTGAAGGCTCTTGGGTTTCAAACCCAAGAGCTTGACAATAGCATCATAGCGATCGAGTACCTCGTTCCCATTGGAAAGAACAAGGGAAAATTGGTACGGCTTGGATTTCAAGTTCAAGACGACTTTCCTATGAATTGCCCCGCAGGCCTTCATTTCAACGCGACAAACGTAGGTGATTGGAAGGAACCTCGTCAAAATGTAAGCGACAGCCCACTTGGATCCGGATGGAGATATTGGAGCAGACGATTTCCAGATTGGAACCGAACGGATCGATCTGTAAGAACATTCCTTGCACATGTGAGAAACATTCTAACCAGAATCGAATGAAGACGTACAGTATAAATATGACTAGCGCCATCCATGATGCGCTAGTCAAACACTTGATCCGGCCCGATGGACAAGAGGATCTATGTTTTGCTACTTATGTACCGAGCACTGGCGCAATGCGAACTACAGGGATAATTAACGAGATAATTCTCCCTAACGAAGGTGACCGAAACGTGCATTGGAATGTAGGCTTTATGCCAGAGTATTTTGAAAGGGCGATCCGTATTGCGCGAGGTAAAAAACAAGGCTTGGTGTTCTTACACTCGCACTTAACGCCAGGCTGGCAGGGAATGAGCAAAGATGATTTGGTTGCTGAGACTAGACTTGCACCCGCGGCCTTCGCAACTACTTCACTTCCTCTCTTAGGACTAACAATGGGAACCGATGGTGCCTGTAGTGCAAGATTCTGGATAAAAGATCCGCATGTAAAGAGATCATATCAAAGATTTTGGTGTGAGAATGTTAGAGTTATCGGTAAGAAACTTTCAATAACCTTTAATGACTATCTTCTTAAACCTGCCTTCAACTCCGAACAACAACTACGTACCATCTCAGCGTGGGGTCCAAAAATTCAAGAGGATCTGTCCCGGATAAAAATCGTAATCGCTGGACTTGGTAGCGTTGGGAGTATCATCGCGGAAATTTTGGCAAGAGCTGGTTTTTCAAATTTCATTTTGATTGACTTCGACTTAGTAGAATTGAAAAACCTAGATCGATGTAGCGGAATGTTCAAAGAAGATGTTGGACGATACAAAGTAGACACCGTTCGAGATTCAATTTTGAAATCCGCCACCTCTCCAGATGTAAATGTTCGAGTTGTGCCTTTTAGTATTTGCGAGAAGGAGGGATTTCACGCAGCCCTGGATGGCGATGTGGTGTTCTCTTGTGTTGATCGTCCCTGGCCGAGACAAGTGCTGAATTTTATCTCTTATGCGCACTTAGTCCCTGTAATTGATGGTGGAATTTTGGTCAGAACCAACAGCAACAATACTCGAATTATTGGAGCTGATTGGAAAGCACAGACCGTCGGTTACAAACGCGCTTGCCTGGAATGCTTGGGTCAATACAAAACAGAAAATGCAATCCTTGAGAGAAACGGTTTTCTGGACGATCCGAGTTATGTGCTAGGCCTTCTAGAGGATAAGGCCTATAAAGAAGCACACGAAAATGTTTTTCCATTCAGTTCAAACTTGGCTTCGCTCGAGGTGCTGCAGCTGCTAAGCTTATTCATCGCTCCCTCTGGGTTAGCAAATGTTGGTCAACAGATGTTCCACTTTACATTGGGTACGATGGATCAAGATAAAACGAAAGGGTGCTGCCCTGAATGTTACTTTCAATCAATTGTAGGCAAAGGTGATAGCACTGGAGTGCAGGTATACGATCGACACTTAGTAGCGGAGAATGCGAGAGCAATTCAACGATCTACCACTAAATGAGCCACACTTTCAGCACACACCAAAACAAAAAAAGCTCTGAAGATCAGAGCTTTTTTGCAACTTAAGTAGCCGGGACGGGGTACCCCCCGGAGGCAAACTCCTCTATGAAGCCTCGATAGATTCAAGTATATACTACGGAATTTATTTCTTCGTAGGCACCAACAACTCTCTAATATCAACATCAAGTAATCTTGCTACTTCAACAAGAGTTTCCAACGGAGGTTGAACTTCATTGCGGCACCATCGCGATATAGTTGTTGTAGTCATTCCGATTTCTTCTGCCAACCATTTATTGGTTCTTTTCTTTTCCACCAGAACCACCTTGATGCGGTTGATATCTTTATATGCCATCTTAAAGTACTATCATGTATATAAATCAAAATTACTCATTGAGAATCAAACACTTATCAACATAAAATTACGCTATTAGTATTTTATAATACATTTTATATACACAATATGTACCTTTATAGTATCTTCATATCATAATAAAATCTACATGGCGCACGATATAAATCTCATCATTTCTTTAATCAAAGATGATTTAACTAACAACAAACTGGTAAGTGGCCTGAGTAATCTTGGGCTCAGCGCAGGCGATTACCATTTACAATTAAGCGAAACAATCCTAACAATGATTGGCCTGGATACCGAGGATGATTCCATTCACGACCTATATTTCCAGCTAACACAGCAAAGTAAATCGCTTGATCTTTCAAATATCAGCACCCGCGAGCAGCAGTTGAACACCATGGCGCAATCTATATATAGCGAGCTGTTGCGAAGAAAAGCATTGAACAACCAGATTTAATAAGCATCAACAGTCACCATAAAAGAGACATACAGCTACCTTAATCCGGAGGAAGCTGAAGTACGCACGTTCGCAGGCAACCACTAACCAATATATACCGAAACAACCTAACGCAACCCATTCCGGACAAATATACCTATATCTCCGGGTATGGATCGAGTATAGATCAAGTAGGGATGAAGTATAGATAAAGCATGGATAAAGCATGGATAAAGTATGACCAGAGTATCAAAACCGTTCGCAGCGAATAAGGAGGGTATATTTTGGAGTAAACCTATATACCACATCCATAAACTCCTGCAACCTCAATCCCCGCGCACTCCAGCTTCCGGACTTTCGGACTCCCCAACTTTCCCGTCTATCTTCAACTTCCCAACTTAATTAATAATAAAAGAACGTGAACAAGCTGCATGCTATGCGGCAACCTGTTCTGAAACCTGAATGTTGGCAACCAGTTTGATATTCTCTCCCAGTCCTAAATTTCCCGTGTCCGTCAGTACATTCCACGTCATTCCGAAATCCATGCGGTTAATAACACCCGTAACCTCAAAGCCATGTTTTATTACACCCTGTAAGCTCCGTTGTGAGCCACCGTATTCAACATTCAGTTCCACTGGCTTTGTTACACCTCTCAAGGTAAGATCACCAACCATCACAAAATTATTACCGCCTGTGTTCACAAACGATGTGGACTCGAACGTGATCAGTGGATATAAATCAGCGGAGAAAAAATCACCGTTCTGCAAATGAACATCACGTTGCGCCTGGTTGGTGTCGATACTTTTTACGTCAATCGTTAAATAGACTTTAGCGTTGTTAAATCCGTCAGCTTCCGAAACCGCGTGGCCTTCAAATTTCTGGAATGATCCCGTAACCGTGGAGATCACCAGGTGCCTGATCTTGAATAAAATTTCTGAATGTAGCGGATCGATTGTCCATGTTGTTTTTTTCATATTGTTATTTTGATTTTTACGAGCATAAAATTATGTAGGTTTACTATTGAAAAGGTAGTAGTTACCTCGTGGTAAGTAGTTACCTGCGCGTAAGTACCCATTTGAATCAATCATTATGAATCAGAAAACACAGTCATGCCAGCATAAGCTTATGATCACCAGAGATGCACTGGAAGTGATACAAGGCAAGTGGAGATTACCGATTGTACTGGCGCTCACTTTTGGCAACAAGCGGTTTGGCGAACTTCAGCGCGACATCGGCGACATCTCTCCAAAAATGCTTTCACAGGAACTGAAGGCACTTGAAGAGAATAAGATCATTACACGCACGCTATATGACAGCATGCCGGTGACGGTAGAATATTCACTGACACCGCTGGGATTTTCCATGAAGAAAGTGTTAGATGAGTTGCTCACCTGGGGTGCGCATTTCCGGAAGGAGATTGTTACGAAAGGCTAGATCGTATAAGGTCATGATTTGACTAACAACAAACTGATTCCATCCACGACCTATATTTTCAGCTAACACAGCAAAGTGAATCGCTTGATCTTTCGAACATCAGCACCCGCGAGCAGCAGTTGAACACCATGGCACAATCTATATACAGCGAGCTGTCACAAAGAAAAGCATTAAGTTCATATTCGTAAAAACAAAAAAAGGCAACCATCTACCGGCTGCCTCTTCATCTATACTATATATCTCACTTCAAATATTTTTTCAACTCTGCTGCTGCGTGCACGAACATCGATTTTGTGGTAGGTAGTTCGGCAAGTACGTTTAGCAAACCAAAGTCGTGGATCATTCCGTTGTAGCGAACAGTGGTTACTGTAACACCGGCTTCATCGAGCTTGCGGCCGTATGCTTCACCTTCATCGCGAAGTATATCGTTCTCTGCAACCTGAATCAGTGCAGGAGGTAAACCTTTCAGTTGCTCTACAGTTGCCTGAAGCGGAGAAGCATAAATTTGTTTACGCTCAGCAGGGTTGGTTGTATACTGATCCCACATCCATTTCATGATCGAAGTAGTCAGGAAGCGATCTTTACCATACGTTTCATACGATGCTTGCGAGAATGTAGCATCGGTAACAGGCCACAACAGTATTTGTAATTTAATCTCCGGACCTTTTTTCTCTTTCGCCATCAGCGCTGTAACAGCCGCCATGTTACCACCTACGCTGTTTCCTACAACCGCCAGTTTCTTTCCATCTACATTAATCTGGTCGCCATGTTCAGCTACCCATTTAGTAGCAGCATAGATTTCGTTGATCGCTTTAGGGAAGTGAGCTTCCGGTGATGGAGTATAATTAACAAACACAGCAGCATATCCTGAAAGAACCACCAGGTCTCTTACCATGCGCTTGTGTGTAGGATAGTCGCCCAAAATCCAGCCGCCACCGTGAATGAAAATAAACACAGGCAATTTACTTTTCACACCTTGTGGTCTTACAATGTTAAGTTTTACGGTGTAACCATCGGCAGTAATAGTCTTTTCAGATTCTTCTATACCTGAAAGATCAACCTTTACAGATGCTTGTGCTCCAACCAACACCTGGCGTGCATCTTCTTTAGAGAGCGTTTCCAGCGGAGGTCCACCCGCATTCAAAACTTTGAGAAATTCTTTTGTACCATGATCAATGTGCGGATCGGTAGCATAGTTCTGCACTTGTGCATAAATTGTTTGGCTCATAATAGTGAGGATTAAAAGTTTAATTATCGTTTTCATAGTCGTTGTGTTTTGATGGCTCAAAGGTGGAGGCGTTGGAATCATTAATCAAATTAATAATTTTACATCATCATAAGTTTTACTAATAATCATGACGGTACAACAACTGAAATACATTGTGACGCTCGACCAGGAAAGGCATTTCGCGCGGGCAGCAGAAGCTTGTTTTATTACGCAACCAGCACTCACCATTCAGCTGAAAAGTCTCGAAGAAGAGATTGGTGTAAAAATTTTCGACCGCTCCAAAGTTCCTCTTAAACCAACTCCTGTAGGAGAAGAAATTATCGCAAAAGCCAAGCGTGTACTCCGCGAGATGGATGGTATACGCGACCTGGTAGTAGAAAAAAAGAATGTACTGCGAGGCACACTGCGGCTGGGTGTAGTCTCTACGTTGTCGCCTTACCTGGTGCCGTTCTTTATGAATGCATTAGAGAAGGAAACACCCAGGATAGAGTATACCATTAAGGAAGCATCAACCATTCAACTCATGGACGATCTGGAGGCAGGAGAGCTGGATGTTGCACTAATGGCTACACCAACAGGCAGAGCAGGTCTGATAGAGTTTCCGGTGTTTCTGGAACCATTCGTTGCGTACCTTCACACATCACATCCCCAAGCAAAGAATGATTTTTACAAACTCAGTGAGCAAGACAAGTTCGGGTTATTGCTGTTGAACAGTGAGTACTGTTACAATGCACAGTTAATTGATATATGCAGCATCCCCAAAAAGAAAGCCTCGCTTAAGTCTGCTTACGAAATTACGACTATTGAAACATTAAAGAACATGGTTCGCGCCAATTTAGGATTTGCCATTGTGCCCTGGCTTTCGGTGATGAGTGAGCCTAAGTCATCGGTGATAAAAACATTTAAAGATCCTCAGCCTGTTCGGGAGATCAGTCTGGTGGTGGCCGATACATTTACCCGAAAGCTTCTTCTTGAAAAAATGAAGAGCACTATATGGAATACACTTCCTGATCCGCTTAAAAACAAGATGAAGTATAAACACATCAAGTGGGACGATTCACCTTATTTCCTCGACATGACAAACGAGTGATGAAAATATACTATATTAAACGGGTAGCGCAGAAGAACACCATCGAGCTTTTCAGCAAAGTAAGATTGAGCTTTTTAATAAAGCTATATACCTCGTAATCTCAAGACATTTGTATAGTTGATAGAATATACAGACTAAACAAAAGTATATGACACAAATATCGAAAGACAACAAGTGTTTAACCCTGATCAATACATTTCAGGTGGAGCCATCTAAACAACAAGAGCTGATAGCACTGTTAACAGAAGCAACAAACGAAGTTGTGCGCTATATTCCGGGATTCATTTCATCAGCACTGCATCGAAGTCTCGATGGAAAACTTGTTACCATGTACGCGCAATGGGAAAGCATGGAGCTCTATCAAAAAATGCGGGAGAACAAGCAGGCAGCAGACATCTTTATGAAAGCCGCCAGCCTTGCTGATTTTCAGGGAGGATTTTATGAAGTGGTTGAAGTTTTTAATGCAACGTTAAAGCACTAATGCTCCAGCGATACGGCTAAGCACAGGCAGTATAAATAACATTCCTGAGCAAGCGTGAATCATAACGCGAATGTTTGCAACGTAAACTCACACAACGCGGCAAGGTTACAAACTATATATACGATCTGAGTGCTAATCTGATATTATCGAAGAAGAGGCTTACAAATCCAGCACGCCTTCTTCTTCCAGTTCTGTTTTAATCCGGTTATGGGCAGCCCAGAATTTATCTTCTACTTTCTTCATAATCTGCCTGAACTCCGGGTTGTTCTTCAGAGGCTCTACGGTTGGCTCATCGGCCAGCAGCAATACCCAATACTGATAATTATCTTTTTCCGAAAACGCTCTGAAATGTTCCATGGCTTTCGGAATATCGTTCTTGTATATATAGTACATCATCAATTGAAGGTCTTTGTAGATAGATTGATCATGATCAGCATAATCTTTAAAACTGGCCACAAACTCTTCTACTCTTTCCTTTTTGCCCACCTTCTCCAACACGATGGCGATCTTGATATCTTCATTCCGGAATATATCTAATTGCCTGCTGTCGCGGATGCGGATAAATCGCTGCACATATTTATAGGCTTCTTTATAATCCCTCATCATATAGCACATGCTGGCCAATTGCTGCAACACATCCACCCGTGAAGTATCTTTTGCAAGTTCTTTCTCGAGCAGTGCTTTAGCTTTGTGCGTGTCGCGATCTTTCGCATAATCAATAAAGATCTTTATATAGCCAAAGGCATTCTGCGGATAGTAAGCCAATGCCAGGTCTATATATTTCCTCGACTCATCAATAAACCCGTTTTGTAATAGTGCATGACTCAGCCGGAGATATTTATAGCTCAGCGAAGAAGAATCCGTTGTACCCTTGTCGAGTTCAACACCCATCAAAGCATACTTGATATACTTAGCGGTATTCGGATTATAGATGTTATAGTATTCGGAAAGAAAATGTATAGCAAGTGCTGACCCGGGATTATATTCCAGTGCTTTTTCAAAATACGGAACAGCTTGTGCAAGCTCTTGTTTCTGCTGGTAGTACAATCCCTTTGCAATCAAACTTTCGGCAAGCTTGGAGTCCAGCAGCAAAGCTTTATCAGCATAAGCACTTATCGTATCTATATATTGTTTGTTTACCTGGTAGGCATCGAGGTAATAATATACAATAGCAGCGTCTGCATACGCCAACGCAAACTGCCGATCGAGTGCTATAGCTTTATTCAAATGTATTATAGCCTTCTCAAGATTTTCATTACCACCACGATAAAGTAAATCTCTTCCTTTTAAAAACAGATCGTACGCTTCCAGGTTTTCAGTAGGTCTTTTGTCAATGCGTTTTTGTTCATCCGGAGTAATGATTACTTCAATCTCTTCGGCAATGTTCTTCGCGATCTCCTGTTGTAATGTAAAGATATCTTTCACCTGCCGCTTGTATTGCTTGGACCACAGGTGGCGGTCGCTCCTGCCATCAATCAATTGTATATGCAGTAGTATTTCATCACCAACTTTTTGTCCGCTGCCTTCAACAAAGTAATTCGCATCCAGCTCACGCGCCATTTCAGGAATCGACTTGGGTGTATTCCTGTATTTCTCTGCTGATGTGCGGCTGATAACTTTCAGCTCCCGGATCTTCTGAAGATTATTAAGCGTGGATTCCATCAAACCATTTATAAGGTATACATTGGTTGAATCACTGCTCTCGTTCTTAAAAGGCAATACCACGATCGATTTTTCGGATGCCGATAATTTACCGGAGAAGAATATACTATAGATAAACCACGCTATACCACCCGCCACAATTATACCGGCTACTCCAATCCATAGCCACTTCCTGTTTCTGTCAGGCGGCACAACGGCCGGGATAGGGGCCGCCTCTCCTGGTTCTTCTGTGGCGCTTCGCTTGCCGGCCTCTCCCGGAGGATAGCCATAGTATTCGCGAAAACATTTTATAAAATAGGAAGTACTGTTAAAGCCTACCTGGTGCGATACCTCCGAAACATTTAACGGGGTGGTACGCAACAGCTCCATAGCTTTTTTAAGACGCGCCTGACTGATGAGCTGACTTACCGACAGGTTGGTTTCTTTCTTTACCCTCCGCAGCAGGTTCGACCGGCTCATGTTCATCTGGTCGGCAAGCTCCGAAACACCAAACTGCTCGTTGGCGAGATTGCGCTCGATGTTGGCCGTGAGCTCACGCAAAAAATCATTTTCGATAGAAGACGTTTCGGGCATCGTTAGTCCAATAAAAGTATACTTGATCTCGTTTCAGGTTGTCTGAACAATCTTTGCTGCAACAGTATATAAAATGTGTTTCACGGCCAATTTACTACTTAAAATTCAACCGCCTGCGTCATAATTTATACCCTTGCGCCATAGTTTATAGCGTATTCTTCAAAGTTGATGGTTTTCTCCGCAAAGCTTATTAGCCCGCCCTCCATCACAGCGCGTTCTTTACGTCATTCAAAAACACAAAAATTTTAACCATCAAAACCATGAAAAAGCAAGGCGTTCAAACTGTAAGATGCATCCATGTTCTGTTATTCCTCACAGCATTACTGTTAACTGCATGTGGCAGCCAAGGTCAGTCAACCGAAAAAGCTACAGCAGCAACCACTGCCAATAAGGCACAGGCTCCGGCTGTAGACATTCACACTGCGGTGGTAACGGGAAATATAGAGGCCGTAAAGCAGCACATTGCTGCAGGCTCTAACATCAATGAGAAAGATCCATTTGGTGGTTCCAGTCCGCTGATCAGTGCAGCTGTGTTTGGTAAATCAGATATAGCCAAAGTATTGATCGATGCCGGAGCCGATCTCAACTTTATAAACAACGAAGGGTCAACACCACTTCACACAGCGGCTTTCTTTTGCAGACCAGAGATTGTAAAGATGTTGCTCGACAAAGGCGCAAACAAAACCATCAAGAATAAATATGGCGCTACGCCTTACGAAACAGTAGCGGGTCCTTTCAACGATGTAAAAGGTGCATACGACATGATGGCGAAAATGCTCGGCCCTATGGGATTGAAACTTGACTTCGCATACCTGGAGCAAACTCGCCCGGTCATTGCCAAAATGTTAAAATAAAATGGCGCCTGGCACTACCGTTATGAACCGCAGGTATGATATAGACTGGATCAGGGTAATAGCCATCGGCTTGTTGTTACTCTACCACGTAGCCATTGCCTTTCAGCCATGGGGTATGATGATCGGCTTCATTGCCAACCCCAAACCATGGATGGCGCTCTGGACACCAATGACGATGCTTAACATCTGGCGAATACCGCTACTGTTCTTTGTGTCCGGCATGGGTGTTTGCTTTGCCAGCCAGGCAAGAAACTGGAAGCAGCTTATTGCCGAGCGCACACTGCGTATACTGCTGCCGCTTGCAGTGGGCATGATCATTATTGTACCGGTGCATGTATATATATGGCAACGTTACTACAACATGCCCGCCTCCTATATATCGAACGCAGGCCACCTGTGGTTTCTGGGAAACATATTTATATATGTACTGCTGCTGTCGCCTGTGTTGTTTCTGCTAAAGAAATATGAACAGGGCAAGGCAGCTATAACCATCAAGAAAGTATTAAGCAATCCGCTGGGGTTGTTGCTGGTAGTGCTGGCTTTTATAGCAGAGGCTCTTATTCTCGACCCCGTTCCATACGAGCTATATGCCATGACGTGGCACGGGTTCTTCCTCGGACTGCTTGCATTCTTTTTTGGTTTCTGTTTTATATTTAGCGGTGAAGCCTTCTGGAACATGATGCTTCGCTGGCGATGGTTCTTTATTCTGACTGCCATAACACTCTATAGTATTCGGCTGATGAAGTTCCAGATGAGCGCACCGGTATATCTGCTGGTAACGGAGTCTGACCTGTGGATATTTTCTATACTGGCTTTCGCCTATAAATATCTGAACAGGCCAAGTCCGGCACTGCATTACCTGAGCCAGGCGGCTTACCCGGTATATATTCTACACATGATCTTTTTATTCCTCGCATCGTTACTCATCTTCCCATTGAACATAGCAACACCCGTTCAGTTTACATTGGTATTACTCATAACCTTTGCAGGATGTTTTATACTCTACGAGTTCGTTATACGCAGAGTAAAACTCATCCGCCCGCTATTCGGACTAAAAGCAACAACCTCACGAAGTCAATCTATAGCAATGATAAATTAAAAATCTTCCAGCATGTTTCAACTGGACCTCATCCAATCTTTGGCCTGGCGGAGGGCACGTGCGGATTGGATGCAGCCCAGGTGGAACATGCGGGCCTCGCGGCCCGGGAGCGGGCTATGGAATGCATCAAAAAAAGTTAACCGAAAGAACCTATCTTAAAAATTGGCGAAGTAAGATCTTGTTTCATAAAAGGTTTGAGGAAATATATACCAGTAGCTCTTCACTTTCAGCCTTATAACAAGGGTATACTGCAACTGCTGCGCAACAAGGCTATCGTGTAACACCGGTAAAAATAACCATGATCATAAAACAGCCGGTTGCCGGCAAGTGAACGTCATTCTTTATAAACAATCAGGAGGCCTGCCACACCGCAGGCTTTTTTTACACCCGCTATAACCACAAAACACCTTCTGCGTATAGATCATAGCGCAGTCACCATCTGCCATGCAAATTGCCCCTGGTTACAGTGCACTGCATTGTATAATTTTATAACCGGTATATATAGCATCATCCACCATACATCCTATTTTAACATGAACGCACTTAAACTGATGGAGTATAACATTTGGGCACACCGGCTCATTCTTACGCAACTTGAATCGCTGCCGGCAACATTGCTTGATAAACCCTTAGGAGGAAGCTTCGGCTCCATCAAAGCCACACTGGTACATTTACTCTTATCAGACTGGTTGTGGCTTAATCGCTGGAAGGGAATTCCGCTGGCAGATATTCCCGAGTGGCCGCTAAACAACCTGAAGGAGATAAAGCATCGCTGGGAAAGTATACAAGATGAAATGCTTGTCATAGCGCAGACACTCGCCAACGATCCTGAAAAGAATATTGAATTTATAACACGTAAGGGAGCACACCATACTTTACCCTGGGCCGATATAGTCGTGCACGTAGTGAACCATGGCACGTATCACCGCGGACAGATAACTCACATGCTTCGCACAGCAGGAGAGCAACCTGTAGGCACAGATTATTTCCTTTTTTGTGTACAGTAACAGCAATCTCTACATAAAGAAGATAATTATATAGCAGGATATATACCTACTGAAATTTAACGCACGTCCCCGTTAGCGTAAGGCAAGGTTCATCCTCCACATAGTCGGTGCCGCTTTGTTTCAGATAATCACATCTCCATCATTTCTGCATGCCACATTCCGTAAAATGTATAAGCAATGCCTGGAAAGGTATAAGCCCATGACGCCCGTTGATGAGAGCTTTGTATCAACAAAAGCAAACAAAAAAGTATGGAATCAACAAAAAAAATCGCCCTCGTAACCGGTGGCAGCCGCGGACTGGGTAAAGACATGGCTCTGGCCCTCGCAAAAAAAGGTAACGATGTAATTGTTACCTATAACGCCAAAAAAGACGAAGCCCTTGCCGTAGTAGCAGCCGTAGAGCAACTCGGCCAGCGTGCCGCAGCATTACAGTTAAATACCGGTAACGTTAAAAGCTTCGATGCATTCTTTGCCACACTGCAGGCTACGCTCAAAAATACCTTTCAGGCAGAGCGTTTCGATTTCCTCATCAACAATGCAGGCCATGGTATAACAGTGCCGTCCATCGCTGCTACCACAGAAGAGCAGTTTGACGATCTCGTGAACGTGCACTTAAAAGGTGTGTTCTTCCTTACACAAAAAGCTATACCACACATCAACGATGGTGGCGGTATAGTAAATCTCTCCAGCGGGTTAACACGCTTTACCCATCCGGGCAGCGGTGCCTATGCCAGTATAAAAGGTGGAGTAGAAATACTTACCAAGTATATGGCCAAAGAATTAGGCTCACGCTATATACGCGCCAACATTGTGGCACCCGGTGCTATAGCAACCGACTTCAATGGCGGCCGTCTGCGCGAAACACCACAGGTGCAGGAGTATATCAAATCCATTACAGCACTGCCGCGTATCGGGCAGGCCGATGATATTGGCAGCGTAGTAGCCTTCCTGTGTTCAGACGAAGCCAAGTGGGTAAATGGTCAGCGTATAGAAGTATCCGGAGGTATGTATTTATAATATATACCATAGCATATAGCCTATATGAAAAAACGATTTGTAGTTATAGGTGCCACTGGCACCATTGGTAAAGAGCTGGCCAAAACGCTGGAGCAGAATGGCCACGAAGTAATTCGCGTATCGCGGTCGTCTGGCGATTATCGCGCGGATATACAGGACAAGAAAAGTCTGGAAACATTGTTTCAGTCCATCGGTATATTTCACGGTGTAGCCAATGCCGCAGGCGATGTAATGGCAGGACCACTGGAACAACTTACTGACGACAACTATACATTCGCACTGAACAACAAACTAATGGGACAGATAAACCTGGTGCGCACTGCACTGCCCCATATAGCCGATCAGGGTTCGTTTGTATTAGTGTCGGGTATATTATCGCAGGAGCCTATATTCGGTGGTACCATCGGCACGATGATCAACGGAGGTGTAGAAGGTTTTGTAAAAGGTGCTGCACACGAGATGCCGCGCGGTATACGCATCAACTGCGTTAGTCCGAATGTGCTCGCAGAGTCGGTAGCCTATCATCCATACTTTCCCGGCTTTATTCCCGTAGAGGCGTGGAAAGTTGCCAAAGCTTACGAGCGTGCCATGCTCGGCATTATTACCGGGCGCATCATCCCTGTATAATGCTGATGCGAACGCTTTGCTCTGCCCACATGTTTTAACAAACAGTATATCTCCCGCAGGCGCGGAGGTATACTGTATAATTCTGTAACTTTATACAACCGCCATGCAAAACACATTTATCGATATACCTACTATTGCCGACCTGCACAAACTCTATAGCTATACGAGTCCGCGGCATCCGCTGGTATCGGTTATTGAATTAAAAGATATAACACGCGATAACTTTCGCCCCGAAGAAACATTTTATCGCCTCGGGTTCTACTCCGTATACCTCAAGCAACTGAAGGGCGTAATGCGCTATGGCAAATCGTATTACGATTTTGACGAAGGCACGCTCATGTTTACTGCACCCGGCCAGGCGGTATCTACCACGCGCGAAATACCTTATAAAGAAGGCTGGGGATTATTCTTTCATGCAGACTTACTCTATCGAACCGACCTCGGCAGAAAGATACACCAGTACTCATTTTTTCAGTACGATGCCAACGAAGCCCTGCACGTATCTGACGATGAAAAAACTATACTGCGCAACTGTGTTGATAACATAAGGCGCGAGTATATGCAGAACATAGACAACCACTCGCAGCATGTTATACTCAGCAACATAGAACTGCTGCTGAATTATTGCAATCGCTTTTACGACCGCCAGTTTATTACCCGCGCCAAAGTAAACCACGATATAGTACAGCAGTTTGAAAATTTACTGCTCGCCTATTTCTCGCCCGACACACTGATAGAAACAGGACTGCCCGATGTAAAATACTTTGCCGACCAGCTAAACCTCTCCCCTAACTATCTTTCCGATCTGCTCAAGAGATATACCGGCAAAACCACGCAGGAATATATACACTTGCAGGTAGTGGAGAAAGCCAAATCATTACTGTGGAGCTCCGATAAATCCATCAGCGAAATTGCCTACGAACTGGGCTTCGAACACCCATCGCACTTCACCAAAATATTCAAGACCAAGATGGGCGTATCGCCTAAAGAATTTCGGTTGAATTAAACATGCGGGGCAAGAAATGGAAGAAAATTCGTGAGCTCCTGATTCACTGGCCTGTTTCCATTTCCGAAAAAATATCAATATGTTTAACCTTGTTGAATTGATATAGCGTAAATATATTTCAGATATACTATACTAAATAAAATTACATGGCAAACGTTACATGGATGGTGCTAGCTTATGATCGTTTTGATACAGATGCAAGATCGTTATTACCACTTAGAAAGATTTACTGGCCAATATAGTCCGAGCTATGATTTGATTGATTATACGAATACTTTGATTTGTTAGGTGTTGTGATTAATAAGAACTATCCACTGTCTGAACTTACGGGCAAAATTATAGGCTGTGCTATGGAAGTACATCGCCACCTTGGCAATGGCTTTCAGGAAGTAATTTATCAACGTGCGTTGAGCATTGAGCTAAATCTTCAAAACATGAACGCGAAATGGAAATACCACTCTCGTACAAAGGAAAAGATATCGGAACAAGGCGAGTTGATTTCTTTGTGGCAAACCAGATAATGGTAGAAATAAAGGCTGTAAAAGAATTAGAAGATGTTCACCTGGCACAAGCTATCAATTATTTAGAAGCCTACGGTCTTGATATAGGGCTCTTATTGAATTTCGGCAATACAAGTCTTCAATTCAAACGGGTTATGAAGCCAGGAAAATCACAGTTACCAAATCATAGTATATCCCGCAATCAACAAAAATCATAGTTCAGACAATCACCGTAACCAAATTCCGGCAAAGTATAGCCTATTCATCTGGCAGCGATGGAGTAGAACTCTTTCATCTTGTTGAGAATTTTAGGTTATTTTCTAAAATGAAAAGGAGACTCATTTGAGCCTCCTTCCAAATATTTTCTTTGCAATGAATATCTATTTGATTAAGCCTGCTTTTTTTAAATTCTTTCTGGCGCGATCGATCTTATCTTTAAAAGGAGCAACTTCTCCTTTTTCTAACTTTTTAACAAAAGTTTGTAGCTTCTTCAGTTCTTGATCGGTGAACTTGTCTTTCTTATTCTGCTTTGCCAGTATAGCCATTTAATTGCAGTTAGCTTTGTTAAAACTACAACTTTCTTCTAAAAGGTATTCAAATGATAGGTTGTCTTTGAAAGCTGTAATCTGTCCATTTGTAAAACCCTTTACATCGTAAAGGAGTTCAATCTGCCTCCAATGTCTACTTATAAGCTTTCTATATACTTCAGCTCTTTGTTTGTTACTTCCTTCAACATGAACTGTTGCATCGGGATGATGATTAAATAAAACAGACAGTGTTGATGCCACTGTATAAAAAGTAGTAATGATGTCCCCATTATTACTTTGAACCTGGTCGTCTACTTTAAAAGTACCGGATTATTATCGTATATCATGTCACCGAATCCCCAATTATAATATTTGCGCCCACCCCTTTCGATAGGTGAGAATACAATTAGTTTAGGGATTACTTTTTTGCCACGACTGAGAAAGATAAAGAATAGCTCGTCTCTTTCAATTATATAACCTCGTTTAAAAAGGGGTAAGCATCATCAACCATTTACAGCCAACTTTTAGAATCTTTATTTTGGATGCAAAAGAAAAAGTCCTTACATCCAATATTTCAGTTCAGTTCATTTACCCTATGCATTGAATGATGATGGACAATTTCCCTTCAGCGCTAATTGAAATTCTGGCAGTATATATTTACCGTGATTGCAAACGCTTTCGGTGTAAGTGTGCGTGTGTCAGTAAAATTATTCTGTTTTATATGGCAATCCACACTGTGCAAAATGAATTTACTGATGTGCGTTACTGTTTTCACAGTAGATAAAAAACCAAAGTATAAATTGTATGAAAGTAGCTATTAACGGGTTCGGCAGAATTGGAAGAATTACTTTCCGTTCTTTGCTAGACAGAAAAAATGTGGACGTGGTGGCCATCAACGATATCACCGATATCAAAACACTGGCTCAGTTGTTCCGCTATGATTCGCTGCACGGAGTATTCCGCGGTGAAGTAGGTTACGATAACGAGAACCTTATTGTAAACGGAAAGAAGATCCGGGTATATGCCGAGAAAGATCCATCCAAATTACCATGGAAAGCATTGGCGATAGATGTAGTGCTGGAGTCCACCGGTCTTTTTACAGAGAAGGAAAAAGCGGAAGCGCACATTCATGCCGGTGCTCGTAAAGTGGTAATATCTGCACCTGCTACTGGCGAACTGAAAACTATTGTACTGGGTGTAAATGATAATACATTGGATGGAACCGAAGCCGTTGTGTCCAATGCTTCGTGTACTACCAACTGTCTGGCACCCCTGGTAAAAGTGCTTGAAGATAATTTCGGTATAGAAAGCGGCTACATGACAACTGTACACGCCTATACAGCTGATCAACGTTTACAAGATGCACCACACAAAGATTTGCGCAGGGCGCGTGCTGCTGCAGTATCGATCATCCCTACAGGCACCGGTGCTGCCAAAGCATTAGGTCTGGTTATACCTTCGGTAAAAGGAAAGTTAAATGGTTATGCATTGCGTGTTCCCGTACCGGTAGGTTCAGTAACAGACTTTACTGCAACACTGAAAAAGTCAGTGACGAAAGAGGAGATCAACAAAGCCTTTGAGAAAGCATCGAAAGAAGGATCGCTGAAAGGCTATCTGAAATACTCAACCGACCCGCTGGTATCGGCAGATATAGTGGGCGATCCATCGTCTTGTATCTTCGATAGCGATCTTACTATGGCGAACGGAACAAATGTAAAAGTTGTGGGCTGGTACGATAATGAGTTTGGATACTCTAATCGTACTGCCGATCTGATCGAGCGGATAGGAGCCTGACACAACCTATATATAAATGAAAAAGCCAGCACAAACGCTGGCTTTTTCTATATAAATTTCTTTTCGATAGATCAGGCGTGCGCACTGTTAGTTGACAAGGTGGGATCGTGTTTATATTTGAATACAAATGGAAATACAATGCCCAGCACCAGGGTATATCCTGCAAAAGCAAACCATATACTTTGCCAGTCGCGTATGCCATCAGTTGTAAAGTAATCAACTACCCATCCGCTTAACATACCTCCCAGAAAAGCCCCAACACCATTTGTCATAAACATAAACAATCCCTGGGCACTCGACAGAATTGAGTTGTCGGCTTCATTCTTTACAAAGAGTGAACCGGATATATTAAAGAAATCGAATGCCATTCCATAGATGATCATGGAAAGAACAAGGAGTATAAATCCTTCGCCCGGGTTTCCTATACCGAACAATCCGAAACGTAATACCCATGCAAAGATGCTCATGAGCATTACTTTTTTGATACCAAATCGTTGCAGGAAGAATGGTATAGTAAGAATGAACAGCGTTTCGGATATCTGTGATATAGACATGAGTATACTCGGGTGCTTCACGGCAAATGAATCCGGATATGAAGCACTGAAGTCGTGAATAAAAGCTTCACCAAATGTATTGGTGATCTGCAACGCAGCTCCCAGAAACATGGCGAAGAAGAAGAACACGGCTGTTCGTGGTTTTGCAAAAAGTACAAAGGCGTCTAGCCCCAGCGTTGAAAGGAGTGATCCACTTTTCTTTGCACGCGCAGGCGGGCAGGCAGGAAGTGTAAAGGCATATAGTCCTAACAGTACCCCGGCCGTTGCACTTACATAAAGTTGAATAGGGCTCAGCGACCATTTGCCAAGATCAATTACCCACATGGCAAATACAAAACCGACAGTTCCCCATACGCGAATAGGCGGAAAGAATTTTACAATGTCGATACCTTCTTTTTGTAGCACAGCATACGACACGGAATTATTCAAGGCTATAGTAGGCATATAGAACATGGAGTTTACCAACATGGTAATATACATGGTGCTATAGTCTGTGATTTGTGCAGCGTAGTATAAAGAAGCTGCTCCAATGAGATGGCTGATGCCCAGCAAGCGTTCAGCGTTGATCCACCGGTCAGCAATAATGCCTATGATAGTAGGCATGAACAGCGAGGCAAGTCCCATGGTGGCATAGATGCTGCCGACTTCTCCTCCGGTAAATTTGAGGGTAACGATCATATAACCGCCCATAGAGATCAGCCAGGCACCCCAGACAAAAAACTCCAGGAAATTCATTACGATAAGACGGTTCTTAACACTCATCAAGGTTTGGGTTCAGGTAGAATTTCTTAACTATAAATTGTTTTGGTGTCGCCAATATAAAGGCATTTTATTCAAAAATTAAGAAATTTTAATATCTGCGTGAACAATCTGTTCGATGTTGACAATGGCCGCAATTTTAAATGAAAAAACCGCGAGTTTCTATTGCTCGTATTCCCGGATTTTAAAGACTCACAAACGGTTTCAAGATGGCTGGCTATAGGAAAAAGAAACAGAGCCGAAAAAAATGAGAGGCCCGTCATTTGCCGACAGACCTCTCGTTACGGAAAAAAATATTTGAAAATTTATTGTTGACCGAGATACTTGATGATCGCGATAATATCTTCTTCACCAAATTTTGTTTCCGCCTGCTGAAACGAGTTATGAGCAACTTCGCCCAGGGGTGTCGTTAGTCCTTCAGCTTTGGCAAGGCGCAGGTCTTTGGCAATATGTTTCAAGGCAAAGGCTGCCTGGTATTGATTGTTGATGATAGCATCACCCTTTATTTTGCCAAATATATTTCCCAGTGCGCTGTTGTTGAAGATCGTAATAAAGTTCTCCGGCTTCACGCCATGTTGCTGTGCAAACAAAACAGCTTCTGCCAATCCTTGCGCATGAAAGCCCAGGAGTATATTTATAGCGAGCTTCGCAGTATTGCCTGAACCTGTATCGCCAATATGAATTACTAATTTACCCATTCGTTCCAGCACAGGTTTAGCCTGGTGAAGTATAGATGCTTCACCTCCAACCATAATTACAAGTTGACCTTCTTCTGCCTGTTTAACGCTGCCCGACACGGGTGCATCGAGATAATAGTTTCCTTGTTGCTCGCATAGCGGAGCAAGCTCCCTGCTGATGCCGGGGGATACCGTACTCATATTAATAATGATCTTGCCGGAAAAATTTGCGTGTAACAACCCATTGGTGCCGGTAAAGATCTCGCGTGTTGCCTCATCATCCGAAACCATGAGTATTACTATATCGGATTGTTGCAGCACCTCTGCCGGTGTTGCTGCGGCCTTTGCGCCCGTAGATTGTAATGCGCTTTCTTTTGCTTTGTTTCTATTGTATACGGTTACCGGAAAGCCGGCTTTGATCAATTGCTGCGCCATAGGTATACCCATCCTGCCAAGACCAATCCATCCAATTTTTATAGTGCTCATAGTATAGCTGATTAAAAAGATTTAAAACTCAAAGATTGGTAACGATACACACTATACACTTACCAGATGGTAAAAATTATGAGACAGGTTTTTTATCGTGACCAAAAGAGATTTAGAAAGAAATTATTCCGAATGATATATAGAGAAGGTGCGAACAACGAAACTTTTACTTTGTCGTGATCAACCCCATAGAATGTCGCTATTCACCAACCCCTCAGCCAAATTCTTGTCATAAGTTTGTCATGTAAACAACGCAACAATCAACATTAAATCAATAACCCTTATGGAAACATCCGTTAAAACAGAGATCACTGTAGAAGCCATGGTAAAAGCTCCTGTTGAAAAAGTTTGGACTTACTGGACAGAGCCAACGCACATTACAAAATGGTGCCAGGCATCAGAAGACTGGCATGTGCCCTATGCCGATAATGATGTAAAGACTGGTGGTAAATTCAGAACGACCATGGCCGCCAAAGACGGAAGCATGAGCTTTGATTTTGATGGTATATATACCAACGTGCAAAAGCATAAGGAGCTTGCCTATGATATTGCCGATGGACGCAAAGTAAAGATCACCTTTACATCGCAAGGTAACGAGACGAAAGTAACGGAAATATTCGAAGCTGAAGGGACCAACCCGATCGAAATGCAACGGGGAGGCTGGCAGGCTATATTGGATAACTTTAAAAGATATACCGAGTTGCATTGATCGATAGCAGTTTTCTTTCCTGATATGCCAGCGTCAAAAAAGAATTTGCGCGTGTGCAAGAATGGACATCAATACTATAAAAGCAGCGATTGCCCGACTTGCCCGATCTGTGAACAGGAGAGAAAGCCAATGGAAGGTTTTCTCTCACTGATCGCAGCGCCGGCCCGAAGATCATTGGAACGTATAGAGGTAAAATCTCTTCAGGAGCTTTCGCGGTGCACAGAAGCCGAAATTGCTGCGCTGCACGGTATGGGGCCAAACGCTTTGGCAAAGCTTCGCGCGGCAATGGCCGAAGAAGGACTTTCATTCAAAGAGAAGTCGTAACAACAATTCATACTTCTTGAACCAGAGACCAAGACTATATGTATAAACAGGAATTAAAATCCTGGAAGAAAAACGTATAAAAAATTGTGTAAGTGAATGCTTACATATAAATTCGTAAGCAAATACTTACATATAGATATGACCGTACACGCAAGGAGGGATGTATTTCAGGCAATAGCCGATCCTACACGCAGAGAGATTTTAAACATGATTGCGTATCAATCGCTTAACCTGAATGCCATTGCAGAAAAGTTTGATGTGAGTCGCCCCGCTATATCACAACATATTAAAATACTAACGGAGTGCGGGCTGGTTATTATTCGCGAGCAAGGCAGAGAGCGGTATTGTGAAGTGCAGGCACAGAAGCTCACAGAAGTAGCGGATTGGCTGGAGCCCTTTCGTAAATTATGGGAACACCGCTTTAGCAAGCTGGATACGTTATTGGTAAAAATGCAATCAACTAAAAAAACAAAGAAACGATGACATCCAAGAATCAAATCAAGATCGTTGCCGAACAGGGCAAACAGGAGCTCTATATCTATCGCGAATTTGACGCTCCACGTGAAGCGGTATACCGTGCATTTGTAGAGCCGGAGTTAGTAGTGCAATGGCTCGGACCATTGAACATGAAAATGAAAATTGAGAAATACGATATACGCACAGGTGGCTCCTATCGATATATACATACAGACGGACAGGGCAATGAGTATGCATTTAATGGTGTAGTGCATGAAGCCACAGCACCAGAGCGTGTTATACAAACGTTCGAGTTTGAAGGACTGCCTGAACGCGGACATGTTAGTCTTGATACAGCATTGTTCGAACCACTACCAAATAACCGTACACGATTGGTGATGCATTCCGTATTTCGTTCGCTGATGGCGCGCGATGGTATGGTTATGTCGGGTATGGAACAAGGACTAGGTGAAGGATTTGCCCGCCTGGACGAACTGCTGGCCGTGCAGGTACAGTAAAAATCTATACCTATAGATAGAAATATAGTAAACACCTCACCCCTAAACTATATATCTCTATGACAAAAGAATTTTGGATTAACCTTCCGGTAAAAGATGTAAAGAAATCGAAAATATTTTTCACCGACCTCGGTTTCTCTTTCAATCCGCATGGTGGCAATGGAGAGAATTCCGCCTGCCTGCTGATGGGAAACAAAAATATAGTGGTAATGCTTTTTGAAGAGCCGCTCTTCAAAGGTTTTACCAGCAATGAAATTACGAACACGCGACAGACTACGGAAGTATTACTCTCTTTTGATGCAGAGAGCCGCACGGAAGTAGATGAAATTGCCAGGAAAGTAACTGCAGCAGGCGGTGCTATTGTAAGCGGTCCTGGTGAGAGACAGGAATGGATGTATGGATTCGTCTTCTCCGACATTGACGGACATCGGTGGAATGTACTTCACATGGACATGACTAAAATGCCGAAGGGCTAATAAAGTATATATAAATTTTATGTTATGACTAAAACACTTAAAAGTATAGGCGCTGTTCTGGCCGGACTGATCGCCATCTTTGCTCTATCGCATGTAACTGATTTGATCTTGGAAAAATCCGGTGCGATGAAACTTCCGTTCGATACAAATCCTCTGTGGCTGAAACTGTTTGTTACCATTTACCGAACAGTTTATGTAGCGATAGGTTGTTATATAACAGCAGCGCTGGCTCCCGCTAAACCCATGAAGCATGTATATATACTGGCATCCATTGGCGTGGTGCTGGGTATACTAGGTGCTGTTGCTATGTGGCATGAGCCCCCGCATTGGTACCCGATTGCGCTGATAGTGCTTTCTATCCCGGCAGCCTGGGCGGGAGGTAAATTAAGAGCCTCGTGAATTTGTTATGCCTCGGGATTAATCCTGGGGCATTCAATGCCTGCTTTTCCTAAAATCGAATATGACTTTTTATTAAATGAAATTTTATCTAATTTCATCTCAGTCGAGATGGATTCGTAAATTACCTGTGCTTTAAAGAAATTACGCGTACGCGTTGGAGACTTGATCGTCCTCTTAATTTTTTTATCGCCCCCTCAGTAAATCTAACTTTTCTCCTGCAGACCCCGATGGCTATATCGAAAAACGCACATAGTATATATGTTGCGAAGGTCTGCGGTTTTCAGTATCCTGTATATGATTTTTTATTTACGCATATTGGGCAACTATATTCCTGTAATTCGTATAGTATATTTCA
>NZ_DATCSD010000440.1:0-13952 GCF_036568665.1 Ohtaekwangia sp.
ACGGATCAGTTGATGATTACCCGCTATGGTATGCTTACCATCGATGATAAGGTAAATGTAGTAGGCAACATGATCGACATTGGCAGTGAGTATATGCCGTATGGTTTTATATCGGCGCTCAACCAGGGATTGAATGCCGAATCGGGCAAGATATACTATCAGACCAAGCCGGGTAAATTTATCGTGCAGTACGATAATGTAGCACACGGCTGGGACGACTCACAGCACATCACTTTCCAGATCATTGTATATGATAACGGGAATGTGCTCATCAACTATAAAGACATCAGCCTCGATGCCTTCAATACCAACTATATAGAAGTGGCGATCGAGGATCCGGATAAGAAATTCGGATACCTGATCTCCAACTATGAAAACCCGCTGAACGCAGCCAGTGGTTTCTCGGTAGAGATTGCTTCTCCGGGGAGAGATATACTCAAAGAACTTTCTTCCACCACAGGAACCCTGCCGGTAGGCGCATCAACGGATATAACCTATAAAGTAGAGACTGCCGACCTGACGGAAGGAGGCTTCTGGCAAAGCCTGGTGGTGATCAGCAATGATCCTGCAGCACCTGCCAAAGTATTCAAAGCGCAAGTGAATATCACCTCCGGTGGTACTCCGCATATTACGGTGAGTGCCGATGCTATTGATCTGGGTGAAGTATTTATAGGCGATCAAGTAAAGTCTATACTACAGGTGCAAAACGATGGAACTAAAGCTATCAGCATCAAGAGTATTACCTCTGATCATGGATACTTTACCGTAACACACGATGCACTGCCGTATAGCATGAAAGCAAAATCATCGGTATATATACCCATCGCAAAGAAGGGCGTTACAGCGGGTGAGCTGAGCGACAATCTTCACATTACGTTCAGCGATAATTCGGTAAAAGATATAGCACTGCATGTTATCGTGGTAACGCCTCCCAACATTGCTCTGACGTACGATCCGATTAACGATATACTGGAAGCCGGTACATCGGTTGAGCATACGATCAATATAACAAACAGCGGAGCGAACACGCTGCAGGTTGTGCCATCGGGTAATGCCTGGGTATACCCGGTAGATACAGAGGCGGCACCGGGTGTAGCCGGTATACAATATCCGAAGAATACATATTACTGGAGCAGCAGTAAAGATGGTTCGGTGCAATATGTATGGGAAGATATTATGAAGAAGGAAAACATGATCGACTTCGTGATTGATGGTTATCCGCATGAGAAAGAGATCACGTTGCCTTTTGCCTTTACTTTCTACGGCAAGGAATATACCAAGCTATATGTAAATACAAATGGTCTCGTATACTTTACACCCGACCAGCCGGTTGAAATCTTTACTTCGGCTACAATACCGGATGCTGAAGGCCCTAATAATTTCATTGCACCGTTCTGGAGTAATGGTGCTTTCTATTCACTCTATAATGATGTATACGGTGTATACTATTATGCAACCGAAGAGGTAGTAACCATCGAGTATGTGAATCTCTACAATATATTCGGGATGGGCGATCCGTGGAATCTGCAATTGTTACTGTATAAAAATGGTAACATCCGTTTTCAATACCAGATACCAGGCTGGACATATACTACCGGTGGTGTTATTGGTGTGGAGAATGAAGATGGAACGGAAGGCGTACGTATAGCCGCATACCAGAACTTTATCGAGAATGGTTTGGCTGTAGTGTTAACTCCGGCCAACCGTATAGAGCTGGCTGCCGGTGAAGCGAAAGCCGTAACGGTACGGGTAGACGCCAAAGAATTGATGGCGGGCGATTATAGCGGAAACCTGTTGTTGCAAACCAACGTGCCCGGTAAAACTTCATTAACTGTTCCGGTTTCCCTTACCGTAACCGGTGCCCCTAAACTGGAAGCTCCTGCTGAGCTTGATCTTGGTGACGTAATAGCAAAAGAAGTTGATGGTATACCAGCATCCTATAGCTACGAATTTACCTTGAGCAATGCAGGTGCTGCACCGCTCACATTCTCGCAGTTGCAAATTAAAGATGGCAGCGAAGTAACATTGTGGACAGAGATGTCTGGTTTCTTTGGAACGTTCTGGGCACAAGTGCCAGGAGAGGTGTCACCGGATATGATCTCGCTGTTGCCGAAGCAAACACAGAAGTTTAAAGTGGAGGTAACACCATCGCTCGACAACTATACTTTGAATGATATACTCATTATCGAGAGCAATGATGCTTCCGGTTTGATCGAGATACCGGTAAAAGCCAACGTTATGCTGCCACCGGCAATGCAGGTGCGCAAGAAGAATGTAGTATTCCATGCAAACGACAAGACCTATACCGGTGAAGAATCATTTGTGATCAGTAACAAGAAAGGTTTATCGCCATTGAAATATACCCTCGAGGTAAAATACCAGCGCCCGGGTACATCGTCAGCCACTGCTGCCGATAAGGCAGCGAAGAGCAGTTATGTGCCGGCATTGGAAAGTATACCGGTGGGATTGCGGGCCGGTACAACCTTTGTTACCGGTTACAATCGCACCTTGGAATATACCGATAAAGATAAAGCCGATGAAGTGGTTGGCTTTGGTATAGGTGCTGCCTTTGTATCGGCAACCCAATTTACCGCACCGGCTGATGGCTTTACGCTTACACATGTACAGTCATACTATGCTTCTGGTGATTTAGCATCCAGCGATATTACGGTAAGTATATATACTGGTGACGCTATCGAAACAGCTACGCTGCTGGCCAGAGAAGATTATACACTGGCATTGGGTAAAAACTATAAAGACCTGGTTGTGTTCGATCTGAAGAACCCGATCACGCTATATCCGGGCGAGACATTCTTTGTGGTGATCCGTTATCCGTTGGGTACCGGCCATCCGCAGGGAACAGTCGATCTGACGGATCGCTATATGGGAACTTTCCTATACTATATAGCCGAGATTGATGCGTGGTATGATATTACCGAGCAGCCGGAGTATAGAACGACAGGCTGGTTTGTAAAAGCGCTGGAGAAAGAGTTTGTTAACGGAGGCTGGTTAACGCTGCAAACTGCTATAACAGGTGCTATACCGGCAGGTGACTCGTTGACTATTCCATTAAAGGCAGTGGCCGCTAATATGATTGAACCATCCGATGCTTATGCCGATGTAGTTATCAAATCCAATGCGCCGGGCAACACAACGGCTACGGTACACGCCAACCTGCACATCAACCAGGCTCCTCAATTTGAAGAGAAGGTATACGAATGGTATGTAACCGAAACAGAAACATCGGTATTTCAAATTCCGGTTACCGACCTGGAAGGAGAGGCTGTAACGGTTACTATCCCGGATGCTCCAACAGGTATGACGTGGGCTTCTACACCAACCGGTATAGAAGTTACCTATACTCCGGGCTATATAACTCCGCGTGTTGTAGCTATAGCGATACAGGCGAAAGATGCCGGCAACCGAACAAGCACTAAACCTGTAACGATCAACGTGCAAAATGTGAATCGTGCCCCGGTGGTGGTAGATCATACTGATCGCCATTACGATTATGCAGCTGCAGCGGATGAGATTGCTACATCTTCTGTTGTTACCGATCCGGATACGGATGATATACTCAATGTGTCTGCTATATCTTCGGATGTTACAGTGGCGGAAGTGATGGCTTCTTCCGATAACATACGTATCAAGCCGAAGAAAGCCGGAGAATCCATACTGACAATAACGGCTACCGATAATAGTGGTGCTTCGGTAACAACTACTGTAAAGATCATTGTGAACCTGGTAACTGCGATCGAGACTACCAACTTTGGCAGCGTTAAACTCTATCCGAATCCAACGGCTGGGGTACTGAACATGTCGTGGGAAGATGCTTCGGTTAATGTAGACCAGGTAACAATCATGACCGTGACAGGCGAAGTATTGCTACAGCCTGCGGTGAAGAACCGCGCGTTACGTGCCGATGTATCGTCACTTGCTGCGGGACTTTACCTGATCAAAATTCAGAATAAGGAAACCTCGCATGTATTCAAGTTTATCAAACAATAAATAAAAATCAGTCAGGCTATCGTATCGGTAGCCTGACTATATATACTGTCTATGGAAAGAATTACGAGATATATAGGGTTTGTTATCGCAATAGCGGTAATAAACGTGATGGCAAGTTGTGGTGGCGATAATGCTACCGACCCTGCTACAGAAGCTGCAAATAAACTGTCGGGCACCTGGGCCATTAACGGTGGTTATGTAAAAGCAGATGGCGCGGATGTTACGTCTGACTATACTGGTCTTGCAATAACATTTACCGAAACGAAAAGTAATGTACCGGTATATGCTGTTCAGAATGGAGGCTATGCATTCAACAACATTACGTTTGATACGTGGAATTTTACTGACAATACTTTTACCGCGATTGAACGCGGACAGGATGAGATCGTGATGCACTATACCATTACTGATGATGCATTGACATTGAACTTCACAGTACCCGATCCGTTGCTCGAAGGTGGCAGGGCTCAAGGTATATTTGGTGATTTTGAAATCAAGCTGAAAAAGAAATAGACTCTCCCAAACCCCGGGGAATATCGGAAGTGTATGTCTGGTATTCCCTTTTTTATTTTGAAATTTTCGATAAGAAATCTACAAGCCCTACTTCTGAATTAGTAAGATTGAATTTTTTACGAAGGCGCGTACGTGCAACCTCAAGGCTACGGGTAGATTGGTGAGTGATGGAAGAGATTTCCTTCGTGGTCATGTTCAGTTTTAGCAGCGCACAAAGTCTCCGTTCTTTCGGTGTAAGTTCCGGATAACTTGCTTCCAGCGTATCATAAAAATCTTTGTGTACTTCTTTAAAGCGTAATTCAAATTCCTGCCACGATGTATCATTGTGTTTCGATATAGCGCCCAGCTCTTTGGTAATTCTCAATAACTTTGATTGCACTTCGGAGGGTAAATCTTTCTTTACAGTCTCCAGCCGGTGAATCACTTTGTGAATGAACTCATCTTTCTTCAAGAGGAACAGCATTTGTGCCGTGAGGTCTTTCTGTTTATACTCCAGCTCCAGTTGCAACGCGGTTTGATCGCTCACCAGTTTTTCTTCGCGCAACTTTAGCTGCTCGTATTGCAGCCGCTGATTTTTACTGCGCACTTTTTGGATGGCATAAAGCAACAACAGTATAATAATGCCGGAGATCAGTATAGATATAGCAATGATCGTTTTAAACTCGCGCGATTTCTGCTTCACCTGTTCTTCCTGGTTCTTGTGCAGCATTTCGTAACGTGCCTCTACACGGGCCAGCTCGCGAAACTTCGGCCCGTTAAATACACTGTCTTTATACTGTACGTGTAATTTAAAGGCATAGAGTGCACTGTCGTATTTACCTTCCTGGCTATATATATCGGAGAGTAGCATGTATATTTCCCCAAACTTGTCGGTAAGGTCGCCCACTTTTCGCAGGGCTTTGGTCGTTTGGTATATATAGTATTTAGCCGAGTCGAGGTTGTTTACCGCGATAAAGTATATCACCAGGTTTCGATAGGAGGAAGCCAGTCCGCGATCGTCATGGATCATGGCACGAAAGCGCTCGCCTTGTTTCAGGTACGGGTATCCTTCTGTCATTTTCTTTTTCTCGATCATTACCTTGCCGAGGTTGTTCAGCAGGTTGGCTCCATGTAAATAGTCTTTTATCTCAAGTGCATACTGCAATCCTTTTTTATAGTATACGATGGCCTTCACGGTATCTTTCATTTTGATCAACGTGTTGCCAAGGTTATTATAGATGGGTGCATGCAAAGCAGAAGGAGCTGTGGCATGTTTGTCGCGATCATCCTCGTCCAACAGACTTAATGATAACTCGTAATAGTGTAACGACTTGTCAAGTTCGTCCTGTCGTTCGTATATTGCCCCGAGGTTGGAATATACCCGCAGCAATTCATTTTTATTAATCGGGTCTTGCTGTTTGTACAGATGCTCGGCTTTCAGAAAAAAATCGAGGGCATCATCGTAAGAAGGTGTGATAAAATTTACCCTGCCCAACTGGGTATAGATGCGGGCCAGATCCTGATCGGCTTTGGTATCAGTAGCAAACTGCAGCGCCTTTTCGGCATATACATTGGCACTGTCCAGGTTAACGTTGATGAAGTACTGCGATATAGCCAGCAGTATAGTTACGCGATTGGAAGCTGTACTGATAATGAGTTCATTCTTTAAACTATCAATCGGCTGTGTCTGCGCTATAGCCGATAACGTTGCCAGCAAAGCCAGTGCTATAGCACTTATCGTGCGCGCCATAAAGTTCATTATCCGGCAAACCATGCTTCGGGGCTCAAGTCAAGTTAAGGTCCCTGAAATATGACGAATAGCTTTGACTTCAAAAAATGCCGCGATCCATTTTTGGTCAATCCCTGCAATTGACCGCTATATTTTATAGCAACGGCTGAATGACCTTATAAACATTCTCGGCTACAATCTTGTGTCCGTCAATGTTGGGGTGGATACCATCGGCCTGGTTCAGCTTTTCGTTGCCGGCCACATCCTGCAGCAGAAAAGGTATAAGAGTAATATTATTCTTCTTGGCCAGGTCCGGGTACATTTTTTTAAATTTAGCAGTATAGTCAGGACCAAGATTGGGTGGCACCATCATACCGGCCAACACAATTTTAGCTTTGGGATATTTAGTCTTTACCTTGTCGATGATCTGCTGAAGATTCTTTTGTGTCTGCTCGAGTGGTAGCCCGCGAAGACCATCGTTGGCACCTAACTCCAGCACAAATACATCTATAGGCTGGCGCAGCACCCAGTCAAGTCTTGAAACACCACCGGCTGATGTTTCGCCACTCAGTCCGGCATTGATAGTTTTATAAGGCTTACCTTGTTGTTTCAGTTTCTTTTCTATGAGAGCAGGAAAGGCTTCTTCCGGAGAAACGCCAAGCCCTGCTGTGAGGCTGTCGCCATAGAATAAAATTGTTTTTGTAGAATTTCCTGCCTGAAATAACAGGAGGAATGAAATAATCAACCCTAATTTTCCGACCATATATGTAAAAAAACAGTTAGTGTTATCCTGAAACTAAAACAATTTTAGTTCTTTTAACGATTACTCATACATAGCAGATAAACAAAAACCATGTCAAATACGGTACTTCAAGTCGAGAACCTCACCAAGGTTTACCGCTCTGCGAGCAAGGAACTAACGGTGCTCGATCATGTTTCGTTCTCTGTGCAGCAGGGAAATTCAATAGCGATTATCGGTCCATCGGGTAGTGGTAAAACTACATTACTCGGTTTATGTGCCGGGTTAGATACACCTTCATCGGGCACGGTATCGTTGATGGGATTCAAACTCAATGCAATGAGTGAAGATGATCGTGCCTATATCCGTAATCAATATGTAGGTTTTGTGTTTCAGAATTTCCAGTTACTCTCTACACTTACTGCATTGGAAAATGTAATGGTGCCGCTGGAACTTCGGGGTGAACGCAACGTACAACCTAAAGCAATTGGCTTGCTTGAAAGAGTAGGGTTGGGCGGAAGACTTCATCATTATCCGTCACAATTATCAGGTGGCGAGCAGCAGCGTGTAGCCATGGCGCGAGCTTTTATTACCGATCCGAAAATATTATTTGCCGATGAGCCCACCGGTAACCTGGATGAAGAGAATGCACAGAGTATTACTGAACTTCTTTTTGGCATGAATAAAGAAAACGGCACTACACTGGTGCTGGTAACACACAACCTTGATCTGGCTCAGCGCACACAACGCATCATCCGCATGAAGGGCGGCAAGCTGGTAGAAGAAGTACATACATCCATGGCGGTAACCGACAATTAAAAGATTGAAAGACTAGAAGATTGAAAAATTGATAATGCCATTAATCTTACAATCTTTTAATCTTTCAATTTTCCAATCTCTAAATTTTTCAATTACACATTTTCGATCCCGATGATTGAGTATATCATTAAGCTGAAACGGAAAACCAAAAATATATTTACCGACCGCTGGGTGTGGACGATGGCGTGGCGTGATGCGCGTCATAATTTTTCGCGGCTGCTGTTGTTCACGGCTTCACTGGTGACGGGTATCGCTGCCGTTGTGGCGCTCGATTCACTGAACTATACTTTGCAGAATGATATAGATCGGAATGCCAAAGAACTGATCGGTGCCGACTTTGTGGTGAATGGCGATAAGAAGTTTAGTCCCGAGTTGAAGAAAGCATTTGATACAGTAGGCATGACGCAGGCCTCCGAGGCTGACATGGCTTCGATGGTGCTTTTTCTTAATAACAATCAGTCACGATTGATCCGACTGGTTGCTTTATCCGGACCATTTCCTTTCTACGGACAGATAGAAACATTACCGGCTGATACCTACCAGCGTGTGCAGGGTGGTGGCTATGCTATGCTGGATGAAACCCTGGCGAGCCAGTTCGATGTGAGTTCAGATGATTCGCTTCGCCTCGGTAAGCGTGTATTTAAAGTGGCTGGTGTAGTAAAGAAGATTCCCGGTGGTGGCGGTATCATGACTACGTTTACGCCTTCGGTATATATATCGATGAACGATCTTGACTCGACTGGCTTGGTACAGTATGGAAGTCGCGTAAGCTATAAACAATACTTCAAAGCCAAAGATGATGAGCAGGTAAAGAGTGTAGAGAAAACGCTGGGGCCTATTGTAAAACAATATGGTCATTCATACGAGACGGTAGAGAAACGCAAGGAAGGATTAGGTGAAGGCTTTATGTCGATCTATCGGTTCTTCTCGCTGCTGGGATTTGTAGCGCTTATACTCGGATGTATAGGTGTGGCCAGCTCGGTACATATATATGCCCGCGAGAAACGCGATGAAGTAGCGATGCTGCGCTGTGTTGGCTCTTCCGGCTGGCAGGCATTCAATATATACTTTATACAGATATTTATACTCGGTATAGCCGGCAGCATTATAGGTTCGCTGATCGGTATCGGTATACAACAACTTATACCGATATTGCTCAAGAATGTTATACCGTTTGAGGTTGGATTCAATCTCTCGCTGCGTTCTCTGTTTGTAGGTTTATTACTCGGTACAGTAGTATCGATATTATTCTCGATACTGCCGCTGGTATCGGTAAGATTTGTTCCGCCACTTACCGTATTGCGTGCTTCTACAGAAGGAGCTCCTCAGGGCCGATTCTCCAAAACAAGAATTACTGTACTGGTATTGATCGCATTATTCCCGATGGCTTTTGCTGCTATACAAACGCGAAGTCTCATGACGGGTGCTATGTTCTTTCTTGGACTCATTATAGCATTGGGATGCCTGGCACTGGTAGCAACATTTTTACTTTTCCTGGTGCGTAAATTTTTTCCGAGTCAATCCGGATTTGTATTACGACACTCGTTGTCGAGTTTATTTCGCCCCAACAACCAGACGCGTGTATTGCTGGTAACGATCGGGCTGGGCGCCTTTATCATTTCAACATTAAATGTGGTGGAGCAGAGTATGCTGAGCCAGGTAGAATTTACCGGGCAGGAGAATCAGTCCAACACGATATTGTTTGATATACAGCCATCGCAGAAAGAGGGTGTAGTAAAGCTGATGGAAGAGAACAAGCTGAAGGTAAACCAGGTAGTGCCGATCATTACCTGCCGGTTAAGCGAAGTGAAAGGTAAATCCGTAGAATCCATGCAGAATGATACTACCGATCATACACCGGGCTGGGCGCTGTCGCGTGAATATCGGGTAACCTATCGCGATACGTTAACGGCATCTGAAGAACTTATTAAAGGTGAATTGCAGAAGAAGGTTTCTGGTAAAGATTCCGTATGGGTAACGATATCCGAAGGTATGGAAGAAAACCTGCAGGTAGGCGTGGGCGATTCGCTCGTGTTCGATATGCAGGGTATACCGGTAAAAGTACATATAGCTGGTATACGCAAAGTAGACTGGCCGAAGGATCCACCGAACTTCATCTTTGTTTTTCCGAAAGGTGTTTTGGAAAATGCTCCGCAGATATACGTAACGGCTACACGCATAGACGATCAGCAGAAAGCGAATCGTTTCCAGCAGCAACTGGTGTTGCAGTATCCGAATGTATCGCTCATCGATCTGCGGCTGATCCTCAGCACAGTAAATGATCTGTTCAATAAACTTGGTCTGGTTATCCGCTTCCTGGCATTGTTCAGCATCATTACCGGCCTGGTGGTATTAGCTGGCGCGGTGATCAACAGTAAATTTGTTCGCATCAAGGAAAATGTTTTACTGCGCACAGTTGGTGCGCGTACACGCCAGATAACTTTAATAACACTGATTGAATATGCGTGGCTCGGATTATTTGCTGCGCTCACAGGAATGATCCTCTCGATGGGAGGAGGGTGGCTGCTCACCAAATTCTTTTTCGAAATCACCTTCGGGTTCGATTGGGTAGAACTGGTGATCATTGCTTCGGGTGTTATACTGCTTACCATGATCATTGGCTGGCTCAATTCACGCGAAGTGATCAATACACCACCGCTGCAGATTCTGCGCAAGGAGAGCTGATAAAACAACAAAGCCCATGGATATATACCATGGGCTTTGCTTGAGAGAGAAGTGTAAAAATTATGCCTTCAAATACTTGATAGCTTTTTGTTTTACCATGTCACGATCTGCGGTAATAGAAGGATCGCTGTAAACGTGTTGTGATATCTCGGCAACAACGGCTTTCTTGAATCCTAATTTCTCAGCAATGTGTTCGCAGAACACAATCTCACTTCTGAAAACCTGCCCGTCCATTTTCATCAACTGGATCAGGAAGTAGAGGTGTTCGAATTTTTCATCGTTGGTAAGGCTGGTAATACTGCCGATCGGCTGGGGATTACTTAGCATCTGGTCAACTTCTTCCTTGCTAATGCCGTTAGCTTTAGCAATAGTCTGGATCAGTTTGGATTCGCGATCGGCTACTTTTTTATCGCTGGCAGCCAGATTGATCAGCACATTTAATTCGGCTTTTTTGTCAAAAATCATAGAAGCTCTTGGTTAGAAAATGCAAATGTTAAAAAATGAACTATGAAATTCAGTGTAAAATACAATGTTTTAATACATCCACAAAATTATTACTTGTCAACCTACACCATGCAACCCTTATATTTACAGATTGTCTTTAGTGCAAATTTGAATGTAGTATGAAGTATTTATTAAGTATAGTCTTCCTGATCACCTGCCTGGCAGGTGCATCGGCCCAGCAAAGCCAGACCCGCTCTGTTGATTCATTCTCAGGTATAAAAGTAGCAGAAGGGGTAAATGTTTATCTGAAAAAAGGCGATAAAGAAAGTCTGCGGGTGGAAGTATCGGGCACCGATCCGGAAAATGTTATCACAGAAGTATCGGGCTCTTACCTGAAAGTGCATATGAAAGACGGTCGCTATCGCGGCAGTGTAAGCGCTAAAGTATATGTTACCTATGTTAAACTGGATAAGCTCTCTGCCAGTTCTGCGGGCAGCATCTATACCGAAGAAGCTATAAAAGGCAGTAGTATGGATATCAGCGCTTCAAGTGCCGGTGAAATAGAAGTAGCGCTCGATGTTGAGAGTGTATCGGCCAGCGCTTCGAGTGCCGGAGAACTTACACTGACCGGAAAAACAAAATCGTTAACCGTAGAATCCAGCAGTGCAGGGGAGATAGATGCCTATAGCCTCGATGCTCAAAAGGTACAGGCCGAAGCCAGTAGTGCCGGCTCTATCAAGATCAGTGTTTCAAGTGAGCTTGTGGCACATGCCAGCAGCGGTGGCAGCATACGCTTCCGCGGAAATCCGAACAAATCAGTTACAGACTCCAGCAGTGGCGGCTCGGTAAAGAAATCAAGCTAGTATATATATAGTGACAGTATATAGGAAGGTCCACGCGAGGTCGTGGACTTTTCTTTTTACATCGGGTCAACATCGGTTATCACGCGTACACTTCTGAAAGCCTTATCCACTACCAGTTGTGCCGTTAATGCAGCAATGGTTTTCTTGATCGCGGCCAGATCATATTTACTCCGTGGTATCTTCACCAGTATATTCATCAGAAACTGATTCCTGATCTTGGATATAGCGGGCTCTCCCGGACCGAGTATACGAATATAGGAGAGGTGCTGACGAAGTTGATCGGCCAGTGTTTCAGCCGCGTTGCGACAAGTTTTTTTATCGGTATGTTTTACAGTGATCTCGATCAGGCGTGTAAACGGAGGATAATCATGTTCCTGCCGGTCGGTCAGTTGCGTGGTAAAGAACTCCTGGTAATTATGCCGAAGTATAGTTTGCAGTAAAGGATGATCCGGACTGGAGGTCTGTATCACTACAAGCCCCGGTTTGTCTCTTCGCCCTGCGCGACCGCTTACTTGTGTGATAAGTTGAAACGCGCGCTCATACGAACGGAAATCCGGGAAGTGAATCATCCGATCGGCATTAAATATACCTACCAGACTTACGTGATCGAAGTCGAGACCTTTCGTTACCATCTGCGTGCCCACCAGTATATTGGTTTCGCCTCGTTCAAACTGATCGATGATGGTTTCGTAACCTGTTTTGGATCGCGTAGTATCCAGATCCATCCGCTGCACCTGTGCTGTAGAAAAGTGCAGACTCAGTTCTTCTTCCAGTTTCTCGGTGCCATAGCCAACGGTACGGATACGCGTAGATGTACAGGTGGGGCATTGTTGTGGCAACGATTCTTTATAACCACAGTAGTGGCACACGAGTGCATTTCTGAATTGATGATACGTGAGGCTCACTGCGCAGTTCACACATTTAGGCACCCAGCCGCAGTCTTCGCAGTTTACCATCGGTGAGTAGCCTCTCCGGTTTTGAAAGATGATAACCTGTTCTTTTTGTGCGAGTGTATCTTCTATTTTCTTCAGCAACAATCCGGAAAATTCTCCTTTGATCGTTTTCTGTTTTCGCTCACGGCCCATATCTGCCAGCACCACCTGTGGTAATTGTGCATCGCCAAAACGTTTGGTCAGTTCCACCAAACCATATTTACCCTGTTGTGCCTGGTAATACGATTCTACCGAAGGTGTTGCAGAGCCCAGCAATACTTTGGCGTGGTGCATCTGGCCCATTACCATGGCTACATCGCGGGCATTATAGCGTGGTGAAGGCTCCTGTTGTTTATAAGATGAATCGTGTTCTTCATCTACGATGATAAGCCCGAGATTATCAAACGGTAAAAAGATGGAAGAGCGAACGCCTACTATAAAATTAAATTTACCCTGTAGCACACCGTTCCATACTTCCACCCGCTCGGCATCGGAGAACTTGGAGTGATATATACCCATGGAAGTTCCGAATACCTTTTGCAGTCGCTGCACGATCTGTGTAGTGAGCGCAATTTCAGGCAGCAGGTATAGCACTTGCGTATTACTCTCGAGCGCCTTGCGGATCAGGTTGATATATATTTCAGTTTTACCGCTGCCGGTAATACCATGGAGTAAAGTTACCGCATGGGTTTCAAAACTTTTGAAGATAGCATTCTGTGCCAGCTCTTGTTCTTTGCTCAGCAGTATCATGGGCGGTTGCGTAGCTTCGCCTATTTCAAAGCGTGGCACTACTACTTCAAATTCTTCGAATACCTGGTGTTTGATCAGTGTACTGAGCGATGATTCAGATATATCTTCTGTCAGTAATTTCTTTTTTGATAGTCCCGCCTTGTTAGCATCTGTATGGTGCATCACTGGCACTTGCTGCAAATATTTCAATACGACATCTTCCTGCTTCGGTTTTTGAGCGATCAGGTTGAAGAGTGTTTCCAGTGCTTCTGCTGAAGTATATTTTGATGTAAGGCGTACTTTCTTATCCGTCTTAGGTCTGTATTTTTCGCGTATCTCCTCAAAAAGTATAATGGCTTCCTTACCGGTAAGCGATTTCAGGATCGAGTACAGATGTTTCGTTCCCAAGAGCTTGGCAATGTCAGAATAAGTGAGCGACTCGTGTTGCAATCGCTTGAGGAGTATAATTTCCTTTTCGGAAAAAGCCTGTTCTGATTCTTCGAGATTAAAAG
>NZ_DATCSD010000441.1:0-5851 GCF_036568665.1 Ohtaekwangia sp.
AAAATTTTCACCGACTGGTTTCCTCTTTTCACCTACCAGCCTCCTTTGCCGGCCTAAACAGCATAGCCGCCAGCGTCTTGTGCCCGTACATTTGAATAAAAAAACAGAAATAATGGATACGCAAGAAAATACATCGACAACTTCAGCTAACCCTAACAAGCCTTACAACGAATATCAGCATTACCCGTCAGGTCGTGCGTGGGCTGGTCTTGTTATCGTAGTGGTAGGTGGCGTGCTGCTGGCCGAGAAAGCAGGGGCTGATCTTCCAGCATGGTTGTTTACCTGGCCAATGATACCGATCGTGATTGGTATCTTTTCAGGAGCCAAGCACAGATTCCGTCACTGGGGTTGGCTTATACCTGTAGCGGTAGGTCTTGTTTTTCTGAGTGAAGAATTTGTAGATATATCTATCGGTCAATACTTCTGGCCTGTACTGATCATCGTAGTAGGACTTGCCATGATCTTCAGACCGAAACGTAATCGCGAGCAAGCGTGGAGACGCTGGCACGAAAGACGTGAAAGCCGCTGGCATGAAAGACACCACGAACGCTTCTCAGATGTAAATACGCAAAGCACAGACGAAGACTATATAAATGCAGTAACCGTATTTGGTGGCGCCAAGAAAGTAATTATCTCCAAAGACTTTAAAGGTGGTGAAGCAACAACCTTCTTCGGTGGTGTAGAGATCAACCTCACGCAGGCTGACATCAACGGCAAAGCTGAACTCGAATTGATCCAGGTATTCGGAGGAACAAAACTCGTGGTTCCTTCCAACTGGAAAATACAAACAGAAGAACTGGTAAGTGTATTTGGCGGGCTCGATGATAAACGCAAGAATATAGGAGTGCCCGATCCCGATAAAGTACTTGTACTGAAAGGTACTTGTGTGTTCGGTGGCATCGACATCAAGAGTTACTAGGTTAACTGCTGGTAATATCCTTCAACTAAAAATTATGTATCCCATTCTTATAACCCTTCAAGTATTATTTATGAACTGGTACATCGCAAAAATCGTCTTTGGCATCACGGCTGAGAACAAAGACACCAAACAATTTGATGAGCAGCTCCGGCTTATAGAAGCAGAAACGCAGGAAGAAGCCTTCCTGAAATCGCGGATGATCGGGTTGAGTGAAGAAGACTCGTTCGTGAACGACAAGAACAACCTGGTGAAGTGGGAATTTATCAATGTATCAGAGCTGGTACCCATTAAAAAACTGGAAGATGGTGTAGAAGTATACTCCCGCATTCATGAAATGGAAGAAGCGAAATCATACGTTAACTTTATCCATCAGAAGGCTATGGCACTTCGCCTGAATGCCATGCCACTGTTCTGATACTATAACTGCTGACATCGCTTGAATATACCCAGAATCTCGAACCGGAAAATTACTATTGCTTACATCGTATGGTGGTTGCTGCTGGTGCTGCTAGAAACGTACGCGATCGAAGAAACCTTCGGCCTCGCATTAACCGTAGCATTAGCCGATGCACTGAATATGAATTTATTGCTGGCAACTGCCGGATACTTCATGTTCAATTCGCTTCGCTTCTACCAGCCCAGTCTCAAGAACGCATTCTATCTCATAGTATGGAGTATAACACTGGCCGTACTGAGTGTAGTGCTTCATCGCTGGGTAATGGCAACCTATTTGTTCCCCGATGATCTGCAATATCTCAATTACCTCGAAGGTTCACACTTGATACGTGGTGTCATAGCCTGGCTGATGATTGCGTTGATGGCAGTGTTGAGTTGGGTGTGGTTTGTTATACAGGATCAGCAGGCATACGAGAAGCGTGAAGAAGATGCCGCACGACTGGCGCGCGAAGCCGAGCTCGCCTCGTTACGTCAACAACTTCAGCCACATTTTTTGTTTAACAGTCTTAACTCCATTAGTGCACTGGCAGGTTCCAAACCCGAGCAGGCACGAATGATGATACAACAGCTGTCTGACTTTTTGCGCGGAACGATCAGGCGCGATGATCAGCAACTGGTAACGCTGGAAGATGAACTGAAACATTTACAGCTATACCTTGAAATAGAAAAAGTACGCTTCGGCCACCGCCTCAAAACAGAGGTGTTGAAAGATGAGGCATCGCAGGCCATGATACTTCCATCATTGCTGTTACAGCCAATCGTAGAGAATGCTATCAAATTCGGATTGTATGATACCACGGGCGAAATCACAATTCGCATTCGTGCTACGGCAAAAGATCACCAGTTGATTCTTGTTGTAGAAAATCCGTTTGATCCGGCCACGTCTCAACCACGGCAAGGCACAGGCTTTGGATTATCGGCCGTACAACGGAGGCTCTACCTGCTGTACGCACGCAACGATTTGCTCATAACACGACAACAAGAACAGGAACAACCTATATTTATCACAGAAGTACATATACCTCAAAAGGCATGATTAAAATTATACTCATCGATGACGAACCGTTGGCACGCAGCATTACACGCGAATACCTGCAGGCTCATAGCGACATGGAGATTGTGCAGGAATGTAACGATGGTTTTGAAGGCGTGAAAGCTATAGGAACACATAAACCCGACTTGATCTTTCTCGATATACAAATGCCGAAAATCAACGGCTTTGAAATGCTGGAACTGTTGGAGCAACCACCGGCCGTTATCTTTACCACAGCCTTTGATGAATATGCCATGAAGGCCTTTGAAGCACACGCGATCGATTACCTGCTAAAACCTTTCAGTAAAGATCGCTTTGATAAAGCAGTGCAAAAGTGGTTGCAGCAGCGAAGCAACAGCACATCTGAAAAGAACACACAGGTATTACTGCAGGAAGAGATACGCCAGCCGGAAGAGCGTAATCGTGTAGTGGTAAAAGAAGGTGGCAACATCCGCATTATACCCGTGCACGAGATTCAGTATATAGAAGCGTATGATGACTACGTGAAGATCTATACCCAGAAAGAAATGTTCCTGAAGAAAAAGACGATGAGCTTCTACGAGCAATCGCTGGATGCAAACCAGTTTGTGCGCGTGCATCGCTCCTATATCATTCAACTCAACCAGCTCACACGTATCGAGCCTCTCGAAAAGGATACGCACGTAGCCCTGCTTAAGAGCAACGTGCGCGTGCCGCTGAGTAAAAGCGGTTATGCTAAATTAAAAAGTGTGTTAGGATTATAAAGTATAGCAACTATGCTTCTTTTATGTATATACCTCTTACGCCATGTGTTTCTTCAAACTCAATCGGGCAAGAAAAGCACTGACCAGGGTTAGAGCACTTCCCGCCATCATTACAGCACCCGGAAAATATATAGCACCGGCTGCCTTAGAAGAGTAATGATAAAATATACTCGTCATCATAACCGGGCCGAATATAGAAGTAAGACTCATCAGGCTCGTAAGTGCTCCCTGTAATTCTCCCTGTTCGTTGGCCGGCACTTGTGCCGACATAACACCTTGCAACGAAGGTCCGGTTATGCCTCCAAGGCAATAGGGAATCAGAAAGACAAACATCATCCATCCTTCAGTGGCTATACCAAACAGAAAAAATCCGATGGCATACAAGCCAAGCCCTATATATATACTTCGTTCTTGTCCCAGTTTAGGTATAATAAACCTTATCAGCCAGCCTTGTACAATAGCCACGAGGAAACCGACAAAGGCCAGGGAATTTCCTACCCACCACGTATCCCATTTAAATTTTTCAATAGTATAGTACGACCACGTACTCTGTACGGCATGAGCCGCGAGATAGATCAATATGATCGAGGCTACAAGTCCGAGTATAACTTTATAGCGAAGAAAAAATAACAGCGATCCAATAGGATTAGCTCTTCTCCACTCAAAGGGTCTTCTGTTCTCTTGTTTCAGCGACTCGGGTAAAACAAAAAATCCATAGAGCCAGTTAAGCAGGGTAAGTATAGCGGCACCAATAAATGGTGCACGCAATCCAAACTTTGCCAACACACCACCGAGAAAAGGTCCGATAAAAAAACCGAGACCGAAGGCGGCACCAATCATACCAAAATTCTGTGCACGCTTTTCTGGTGCGCTAATGTCGGCTATATAGGCAGCAGCTGTAGTAAAGCTCGCTCCCATAATACCAGCAATGATACGGCCCACGAAAAGCCATTCGATACTCGGAGCGAACACCAGGAATATATAGTCTACACCAAAACCAAAAAGCGAAGCAAGTAATATAGGTCTGCGGCCGAAACGATCACTGAGATTTCCCATCAAAGGAGAAAACAAAAACTGCATGCCGGCAAAGGCAGCAAGCAACCAGCCTCCATACTTGGAAGCTTCCGGAATTTCTACATGAAGCATTTCACTGATCAATTGCGGCATAACCGGAATGATAATTCCAAAACCAATAACATCGATCAGTAACGTAACGAAAATAAAACCCAGTGCTGCGTTTTTCTTATCTGCCATAATGGTGGATACTTATTAATCTGTAAATAAAGCTAAATTTGAAATAGAACCGGATGAAGTTTATATAAACACAATAAATAAATTCAAAAGCGAAAACATACCGGTAAACGTCCCCCTGCACTCATGTACGATCTCATCCTTCAACATGTAGCACGCCACATAACGCTTGCGCCACACGAAGAAGCTTTCTTCCAATCGCTGCTCAAGCCTCGCTCCTTCCGCAAGCGGCAATACCTGCTGCAGGCCGGTGATGTATGCAAACATGAAACCTTTATTACAAAAGGATTATTCCGCGCGTTTACAGTAGATGCTGCCGGTGAAGAACACGTAGTGATGTTTGGCATGGAAGACTGGTGGATATCGGATCTCTATAGTTTGCTAACGGGCAACGCTGCCACACAACACATTGAAGCACTCGAAGATTCGGAAGTGTTATGCATTGAGAAGAGCGACCTCGAAAAACTTTATCAGCAAGTGCCCGCGTTCAACCGCTTTATGCGTGTGATGTTGCAGAATGCTTTTGTGGCACATCAGCAACGCGTGCTGGCTTCTATCAGTCAAACAGCAGAAGAGCAATACCTTGCCTTCATAAAAAAATATCCGGCATTAGATCAGCGCGTGCCTCAACACCAGATTGCTTCCTATCTCGGCATAACTCCCGAAACGATCAGTCGTATACGCAAACAATGGAGCGATGCGCGAAAGAAATAAACAATGCTCTTTATCAGAAAGCTTTGTAGAGCAGGTTCCCATCGTTGATGTTGTGCATCACTGTTTCTATAGCGGCATCGCTGAGTACAGCCGTATTGCCATTGCAATCAAATCGCAAACATCCGAAGCAGCTCATCACCATGGGTTGGTGTACGATCACCTCGCCTTCATTGGTAGAAACAATATAGAAGTTTCCTTTCCAGTAGTCACTGCGTTGTGAATCCTGAATTTTTTCTTTCAGCCACTTCATGTCGTTTGCATTTTTCTGGCAGCGTTCGCAGGCTTTCTGTATAGCACCTGATTCTTTGAGAGACAGGTCATCGCTGGAACATGCGAGCAGCGACAACAGAAGAAACAGCAGTATAACGTTTCTGTTCATAGGAGGATTGGGTTTCCTGTTAGACACATCTCCGCTCCCGATAGTTGTATCCCTCCTGTGCTTTCTTGATCTGCATCAAGATAGCTTCCTGCGCTACATCAAGCAATAAACCTATACTTCGTGCCCAACTTTGTGCCTGTACTAAAATAAAAAACAATGAGCACCTTAAAAGAAAAAATCACCGAACTGAATCACCTGGTCGTGTCCGGACGCATGCTGGAAGCCTTCGAAAAATTCTATCATCCGGAAGTAGTAATGCAGGAGAACGAAGGTATAGCAACCATCGGCAAAGATGCCAACCGACTACGCGAAGAAGATTTTCTTAGCAAGGCAACCGGCTTTGAAAAAAATGCGCG
>NZ_DATCSD010000442.1:0-25146 GCF_036568665.1 Ohtaekwangia sp.
AATAACAAGGCTGGCTTTTCGAACTGGGCTACTACTTCACGGATCACAAATATAGCTTCCGCTTCCAGTTCCTTTAAATGACTCAGATAATATTGGTGGCTCATCTTCGTTGTATTCTGTTTTTTTAAATTGGTTACAAGACTCACGGAGTCCAGGTAACTTTTGGTAAAATATACTCCATCAACTCCTCGATCGCTTCCTCTACGCTTAGCCTGTCCGTTGGTATAACGATGTCGGCATTCACGGGCGCTTCGTAAGGCGAATCGATACCGGTAAAATTCTTTACCTCTCCTGCTCGCGCTTTTTTATAGAGACCTTTTACATCGCGCTGCTCGCATACCTCCAGCGGAGTATCTACAAACACTTCGATATAGTTCTCGGCTCCTACTATATTCTTTACCTGTTCACGATCTGCATGAAACGGTGATATAAAAGCGGATAGTACCACAACACCGGCATCCAGCAATAACCGCGATACCTCTCCGATTCTGCGGATGTTCTCCACACGGGCTTCATCAGTAAAGCCAAGATCTTTATTGAGGCCCGCACGAATGTTATCGCCATCGAGCAGGTATGTTTTAAAACCGGCAGCATGTAACTGCGCTTCGAGCTGAACTGCAAGTGTAGATTTACCAGAACCTGAAAGTCCTGTAAACCAGATCAACCGGGCTTGTTGTTTTGCTAATGCTTCGCGTTGCTGCTTGCTTACTTTGGTTTTTATGGGATAGATGTGATTCAAAAGACTTCGAATGTTTGAGGTGGAACGAATAGAATGAATTGCTATAGCATTGATCAGCAACAACAATGATGCTTACAACAGGATAAACTCATTGCTGATATTTCTATTCCCTTTACATCCGCGGGGCGGCATGTCTTTAAACATGTACTACCTGAACGATCCATAAACCACTAATCTTGTAGAGTATTGGCAAAGGTAGAACGAATGTGGAAGTCTACAAGAAGATTTGCAGAGATGATGCTAAAAATTTCTTCTGATACAAACAGACGTTTGTAAAAAAGCTGTGTTACTTCAGCGAATAAGCAGAAAGTAAAAAGCTAAAAGCCGAAAGCAATCGTTCATTCCACTTCTGCTTTCAACTTTTAGCTTTAGGCCTTATAGCTTTAATCTCTAGTGACTCGCGGCTACTTCCCAGTGACGCTTCAGCATTTTCAGGAAGTCTTCCATTTGATGAAGCGGAATCATGTTCGGGCCATCGCTTAATGCTTTATCCGGATCAGGATGTGTTTCAATGAAGAATCCATCTACTCCGGCAGCGGCAGCAGCGCGCGCCAGGAACGGAGCAAACTCACGCTGACCTCCCGATGATCCGCCTTTACCTCCGGGTTGTTGTACCGAGTGTGTAACATCAAAGATCACCGGAGTAAATTGACGCATGATTGGAAGTGAACGTATATCTACGATCAAGGTATGGTAACCAAAACTCGCACCACGCTCCGTGAGAAATACATTGTTGTTACCCTCACCACGCACTTTATCAACGGCATACTTCATATCTTCCGGAGCCATGAACTGACCCTTCTTGATCTTTACTGCTTTACCCGTGCGTGCAGCAGCTTTCAGTAAATCGGTTTGGCGACAAAGGAATGCAGGTATCTGCAATACATCCGCTACTTCAGCAACTTCCGCGCATTGATATGATTCATGTACATCAGTTACGATGGGCACTTGCAGTTCTTTTTTAACACGGCTCAAAATTTCGAGACCACCTTCTCTGGAAGGTCCGCGATAAGAACCGGAAGAAGTACGATTTGCTTTATCAAACGAAGATTTAAAAACGTATTGAATGTCGAGCTTCTCGCACAACTCCTTTACCTTGCTGCCGGTCTCCATACAAATGTCGTAGCTCTCTGCGGCACACGGCCCGGCAAACAATACCATACGGTCGCTGCCTACGGTAATTTTATCTGCAATCTTTACTGTATCCTTAAATGTTTCCATGTCTGTCGTTTATACTTTCAAAATTTTTTCAAACTCCCCTTGCGCTGCCAGCACAAGGTCGGCCACTTCGCGCAATACACCATTGCCACCTTTTGTATAGGTCACGAGGTCGACACGTTCTTTTATATAGTCAAATGTATCGGCCGGGCATACACTAAGGCCTGCCAGCTTTAAAACAGGCAGATCATTAATATCGTCCCCTATAAAGGCAACTTCTTTTGTTTTTAATTTATAGTGCTGCACCAACTTCTCGAAGGTCGAAGCTTTATCCAGAATACCCTGGTGACAAAAATCGATCTTTAATTCTGCACAACGTTTTGTAGTCGCACCTGACTCACGACCGGATATAGCACCGGTAATGATGCCGGCTTTTCGTAAGTGACTGATGATCTGGCCATCTTTCACATTAAAGTTCTTGATTTCCTTTCCTGTCTCGTCATAAATGATCTTGCCTTCCGACAATACTCCGTCCACATCAAAAAAAATAGCCTTGATATTGCCGGCTTTCTTTACCTGCTCTTTGGTATACTTTGCTAAAATCTGTTTCAAACGATTGATTTGTTCGGTTTATTCACGGAAATGTGCTCCGAAAATTAGAAAAAGGTTTTTACTTTCAAGCACTCAAACCTTAAACTGTACATGAAAGTTTTCAAGTTTTTGCTCTCTTTCCTGATCACGGCCGCACTGATTTACCTGCTTGATCACAGTTGGATCGTGAAAGGAAACCGACTTCCTCCACTCGGAAAATTCCTCGATCCCTTCCACGGCTTCTGGCAGAATATCGAACCGAAAAGTGATTCTTCCCATACCGAACCTCTCAACATTCCGGGACTGAAAGAACCGGTAACTATAGTGTTCGACAGCCTGATGATCCCGCACATCTTCGCCAACAACGATGAAGATCTGTATCTCGCGCAGGGGTATATTACCGCCAGGCATCGCTTGTGGCAAATGGAAATTCAAACACATGCTGCTGCCGGACGGGTATCCGAAATTGTAGGCTCCATTGCACTGGAGAGCGATCGTGCATCGCGAAGACTCGGCATGGTATATGGCGCTGAAAAAGCATTAACCGGTATGATGAAAAATCCAACCACTAAAATGATGGTGGAGAAATATACCGAAGGTGTAAATGCCTATATCAATTCTTTGGAAGACAAAGATCTACCTTTCGAATATAAACTTCTCGACTATAAACCTGAACCATGGACCACGTTCAAGTGTGCACTGCTGCTCAAGAACATGGCTAAAACATTGTGCATGGGCGATAAGGATATGGAGATGACCAATGCCCTGACTCTTTATGGTAAAGATATAGTGGATCTCCTCTACCCGGATCGCGAACCCGTAGGCGACCCGATTGTTGATAATACCAACGGATGGAAATTTAAACCTATAGCATTTGATACCGTTCCACGTGCTATACCGAACGAACTCATTAATGTAAAAAAAATACCTCCCTCCGATCCTACCACCGGCAGTAACAACTGGGCTGTGAGCGGAAGTAAAACAGCTACCGGTGCTCCTATACTTTGTGGTGATCCGCACTTGAATTTATCCTTGCCATCGCTCTGGTATGTAGTACAATTGCATGCGCCCGGCACCAATGCTATGGGTGCTTCACTGCCTGGCTCACCGGCTATAATTATAGGATTTACGGACTCCGTTGCCTGGAGCGTTACCAACGCGCAACGCGACCTGGTAGATTGGTATGCCATTGAGTTTGAGAATAGCAAGCGCGATAAATATATGCTGGATGGAAAATGGACGGCCACAAAAAAAGTAGTGGAGCAGTTCAACGTGCGCGGAGCTGAGATCTTTTACGATACGGTGGTCTACACGCATTGGGGACCTGTTACGTATGATGAAACTTTCCAGGAGAAAAATAATCGGAAGCAACATGCCTTTCGCTGGATGGCTCACGATGAATCGGAAGAGCTGATGACCTTCTATAAACTGAACCGCGCTAAAAATTACAAAGACTATAGCGAGGCATTGAATCACTACTCCACTCCTCCGCAAAATTTTGTATTCGCGGCTGCTTCCGGAGATATAGCAATGCGCATACAAGGTAAATTTCCGATACGCAGACTATACGAAGGAAAATTTGTGCTCGATGGCAGCAAGACCAGCAACGGCTGGCAGGCCTACATACCGAACGATCAGAATGTGCAGTATAAAAATCCGGCACGTGGCTTTGTAAGTTCCGCCAATCAATACCCGGTAGATGCTACCTATCCTTATTATGTTACCGGTGTTAGCTTCGAAGCCTATCGTAACAGGAGGATCAATGCGGTGTTAACAGCGTCCGATTCGATCACGGTAAATGATATGATGAAATTGCAGAACGACAACTTTAATCTGAAAGCATCCGAAAGTCTGCCGGTATTTTTAAGTCTGCTTGATACAACGCATCTCACACCGGAGGAAGCAGAAGCCTACAAGATTTTAAAATCATGGAACTATATTAATGATAAAGATTCACCGGGTGCAGCATACTATGAAGCCTGGTGGAATAACCTGATGCCACTGACATGGGATGAGTTGGAAAAAAATCAGGTAACACTTTCGCGTCCTACTACCTATAACACGATTCGTCTTATAAAAGAAAAACCCGACCTGAGTTTCTTCGATATAGCAGGCACGCCTGAAAAAGAAACAGCGCGCGATGTGATCCGCAAGGCCTTTGCACTGGGTGTGCAGGATATACGTGAATGGGAAACGAAAGAAGGTAAAGATGCACGATGGGGCGCCTATAAAGATAGCTATATCGGTCACCTGCTGCGACTTGAACCACTCAGCGTCCACGTACTGGCAGGGGGTAATCGCGATATAGTAAATGCACATTCCAAAACACATGGACCTTCGTGGAGAATGATTGTGAGCCTGGAGAAAAGCGGTGCTAAGGCATGGGGAGTATATCCTGGCGGACAATCCGGCAATCCGGGCAGCGCACACTATGTCGATATGCTTGATTCATGGGTGGCCGGTAAATATTATCCCATGCTCTTCATGCACAAATCCGATGCTCCGCCAACAACAACTTCTCTTCAACTTAATCCTGAATCAAAATGAAATTTCTTATACAGGTTATCGCTATTTTTCTTCTTTCCTATATTCTCGAAATGTTTCTGCCCTGGTATAGTCTCGCATTGGCAGCATTTGCTGTGGGCTATCTGTTGAAATCAAGAGTAAATTTTCTCGCAGGATTTATAGCCATTGGAGCCCTCTGGTTTTTCCAGGCATGGATGATCGACTCTCGTGGAGCAAGCGACCTGGCTGGTAAAGTAGCATTGATATTTCCCGTGAAAGAAAAAATCTGGCTCATGACGATCACGACATTTCTCGGAGCGCTGGTAGGTGGGTTTGCTGCATTAACCGGAGCATTGCTCAGGAAGCCGTTGAAACGAAGAGTTTATTACTAGAAAATTTAATATAGTCTTTGCTAACGGTAGTAATTAGCAAAGACTTAACTTCGATCAGAACAAAACCCAATCATTACTTGTATGAGAAACAAGCGTATTTCAGCAGCGCTGATCATCAGTGCTATGGCTCTCGTGTTATGCAGCTTTACCCTGGCAGAGAACTGGGTAGAACTCGGTTCGCGCAAAGTAAATTTCGGACTTGATCGCGATGTCATCAATGTATCGTATCGTGATGGCTACTTCGAAGCGATCAAGATCGTTGTGCGTGGTGGTGCATTGAACATGCACAAGTGTACAGTATACTTTGAGAATGGCGGACAACAGGATGTTGAACTCCGTCATAACTTTGGTAAAGGATCTGATAGTCGTGTTATCGATCTCAAGGGCAACAAGCGATTCATCGACAAGATTGAATTTTGGTACGACACCAAGAACGCAGCGAATCGAAAAGCAGAAGTGATCGTGTGGGGCCGCCGTTGATTTTTACTTTCAATACATAAACAAGAGTATCATAACTCACAAAAAAGTTGGCAGTAATTGCATCGATTCAAAAAACAATTTGAGCTCACGTTGCGATAGTTTACTGCCAACTTATATATTTGCACTTCCTTTTTGAAAAAGGGCTCTTTTTAGATCAGAATCGAGCTTTCTTCTAAAAGAACAGACTCGCAAGGTCTGAACAACTAAGCTAAAATACCTGGAGAGGTGGGTGAGTGGCTTAAACCAGCAGTTTGCTAAACTGCGGTACTGGGCAACCGGTACCGGGGGTTCGAATCCCCCCCTCTCCGCCAACGGGGTTGTGATGTTGTTGACTAAAACAGCGCCATGTTTGATTTTGAAAAACTAGAAGTATACCAGATTGCCAAAACACTGGTAACCGATTCGCTGAAGATCATCTTCTCTAACGAGAAGCTTGATCCCTATATAAAGGATCAGTGGAAGAAAGCATGCATGGATATTTTGCTGAACCTGGCAGAAGGTACTGGTCGTATGACCAGCGCTGATAAAAAGCACTATATCACCATCGCACGAAGCGCTGTGTTTGAATGTGTAGCGATCTTGCAGGTGTTGGGAGAATTAAATTCAATTCCATTAACACAGGCACAAGATCTATACGAGCGATATGAAAAAGTATCCAAGATGCTTTTAGGCATGTATCGCAGTCATTCAGAATAACAACAACTTCAGGAGAACTTGTTATTACAAGGTCCGGTAGCTCAACTGGATAGAGCATCAGCCTTCTAAGCTGAGGGTTCGGGGTTCGAGTCCCTGCCGGATCACTAAAAAAATATTCTGAATATTCGATTCAGAATAAGGTGAGGTAAAGAGAAAATCATATCTTTGCACTCCCTTTAAAGTTCGGGGTGTAGCGTAGCCCGGTATCGCGCTTGGTTTGGGACCAAGAGGTCGTCAGTTCGAATCTGGCCACCCCGACTCATCGACAATCATCTGTCGGTATATCCCCTTAGATCGTATGATTTAAGGGGATTTTTATTTTATCTCATATCAATTCATATCATCTTATTCAATCGAAATGTGCCCTATTCGGTGCCCTACTCTCCTGTACTATATTTAGGGCACAGAATGTTACGTAGTTATATGGGTATCCAAATATAGAATCATATTTTTTTATTCTGTTTGGTGTCATTCGATAATGCTCAACGTGCTGGAGTAATCGTGAGGTAATCAATGCGCTGCATTGATCAAAGAAAAACATTCTAATGGCAGAAGCAATCAAAAAATAAATTCTTAGGTAACGATCGTAAAGAATATATACTTTATGCAAGTTGATTGGACACCGTAACACCAAAACCAAAGGTTCATTGACTTGGGGAGCTCTGAAAATTTATTCGACTTCACAGAAGTATATATTAAAGTTTTAAAATCCGGATTCAGAACTTCTGATATATACTATCAGAACTTACTATAGACTCATCACAGACGTTGAGTATTTCTTGCGCAATCACAAACCAGAAGATCATCATAAGTTCGCAACGCCAATTGGGGCATTCGATACTTTATTTAAAGTTTTCTGCAAGCTTTGATTTCACCTTCATAAACTACAAAGCCATCTCCTTGCACCTGGACTTTTCAACAAAACAAATTTGGACGTTTCAACAAAACCGGTTGCTTTTTTTGGGTTGACCTTTGAGGTATAAAACTTAAAGGAAATGACAAATTCAGCCAACGACAAAACGGTTTTAGTAACCGGTGGTTCAGGATTCATAGCTATACATTGCATTTTAAAATTGCTCCAACAAGGTTATTCAGTTAGGACAACACTTCGTTCATTGGGCCGACAAGATGAAGTAAAACAAATGCTTAAAGTTGGTGGCATCAACTCTCCCGATAGCTATCGGGATAATAAGCTTTCATTTATTGAAGCCAATCTTTCTGAAGACAAAAATTGGAATGATGCCGTTAAAGGCTGCGAATATGTGTTGCATGTTGCATCGCCAACACCTGCGGTTAAATTCAAGCACGAAGATGAGCTGATTAATCCTGCAAAAGATGGCGTGTTAAGAGTTTTGAAAGCATCAAGAGATGCGAATGTAAAACGAGTAGTACTGACTTCGGCATTCGGGGCAATTGGCGTAGGACACAAAAACAGGACAACACCTTATACGGAAAACGACTGGTCAAATCTCAACGCAGATATTCATCCTTATCAGAAATCAAAAACTATTGCAGAAAAAACAGCGTGGGACTTTATTAAAAATGAAAGCGGTAATCTAGAGCTGTCAGCAGTAAACCCTGTAGGTGTAATGGGTCCTATATATGGAGCAGATTATTCCCATTCACACCAAATGATAAAACAAATGCTGGACGGTGTAATTAAAGCATGTCCCCAAATTACCTCCTGTTATGTAGATGTGCGTGACGTAGCTGATTTGCACTTGTTGGCCATGACAAGCCCGAAAGCAAAAGGAGAAAGATTTTTGGCCACCTCCGGAAATGCTTTATCAATGCTTGATGTGGCAAAAATTTTAAAACGAAGATTAGGAGATGCTGCAAGAAGAGTCCCCGACCAAGAACTGCCCAATTGGAAATTAAGAGCAGCAGCGTTGATGAATCCATCCTTGAAAATGCTGGTCACTTTGCTTGGTCAATACATGCAGGCCAGCGGAGAAAAGGCAGGAAATTTACTGAACTGGTCGCCCCGTTCAAATGAAGATGCCATTGTTGCAACGGCTGAAAGCTTAATAAAATTGGGATTAATCAATAAATAAAGATGAAGGTTATTATTACGGGAGCAACAGGTATGGTTGGCGAAGGTGTTTTGTTTGAATGTTTAGAAAATATAAATGTAACAGCCGTGCTGATTGTAAGCCGCAGGCATTACCAGTTGAATCATCCCAAATTAAAAGAATTGCTTGTACCAGACTTTTCGCATTTAGCCGATTTTTCAGAAAACTTAAAAGGTTATGATGCTTGTTTTTATTGTGCAGGCATTAGTTCTATCGGAGTAAAAGAAGATGAATTTAAGCTTATTACTTATGATACTACACTGGCATTTGCCAGGCAATTGTTGCAACTAAACCCGAATATCGTTTTTAATTTTGTTTCAGGAAACAGAACCGACAGTACTGAAAAAGGAAAAGTAATGTGGGCAAGAGTAAAAGGCAAAACAGAAAATGCGTTGATGAAATTACCTTTTAAAAACCAATACAATTTCCGACCAGCAATAATGAAAGGAACTAAAGGCCAGGTAAATGTAAAGACAGTTTATAAAATATTGGCCCCTTTGATCGGCCCGTTCTTTCCTCAAAAAACCTTGACGCTTAAGCAGGTTGGACAAGCAATGATTAATGCTGTATTGAAAGGTTATCAAAAACAAATTTTGGAAGTAAACGATATTGAGGAATTGGCAAGTCTATAATCTATAATTTAACCAATGAAAGAAACAGCTATATCTGCTTGTTACGTAAGTCCATCGCTTTCTACCGAACAGTTTGTGCCCAATCATACTTTTATGTACTTGATTTCTGGTACCATGCTGGCATATGATGGAAGCAAAGAGTATATAATTAAAGCTGGAGATTATGGCATAGCAAGAAGAAATCATTTGGCAAAATACACCAAGCAGCCTGACAACGGGGTGTTTAAAAAAATCTACATTTTATTTGAACAGGAATTTTTGAAAGAATTTAATGATCGTTACAAATTTAAGGTAGAAAATAAAAAAACAGTTGGCGGCATTGTGCCTTTAGGAAAAACAGTTTTAGTCAAAAATTTTATCCAATCGCTGATACCTTATTTCAATGAACAGGGAACAATGGATGAACAGTTCTTGAACGTAAAACGAACTGAGTTGCTTTTAGTATTGCTGAAAGCCAACCCTGAACTAGCAAATGTCTTATTTGATTTCAGCAATCCGGAAAAAATAGACCTTGAAGCATTTATGAATCGTAATTTCAAATTCAATGTAAGCATAGAACGTTTTGCCTATTTGACTGGACGTAGCTTATCAGCTTTTAAACGAGATTTTGAAAAGATATATAATGCCACACCAAGCCATTGGTTGGTGCAAAAACGACTGGAAGAAGCCTATCATCTAATAGACAAGAAAAACAAAAAGCCTTCCGACATTTACCTTGACTTAGGCTTTGAGGACTTATCGCATTTTTCATTCGCATTTAAAAAGCTCTTCGGATATCCACCAACACGACTGACCGAAGCGAAGAAGACCAGCAGCTAGCAGAATGCATGTGCCGGGCGGGGCTCAGTGCTATATTATAATTTCAGCTTCTTATTTTCGTTTCGGTGTATGACACGAGGCATACTTCGTAAATCCGTTACGGACACATGCACCTACTGCAACCATGCTCGTTCCAAGTATATATAGATTTTCTCGCTCTACCTTCTCATTCCAAATGTGTTGGCGTTTTTGTGTCAGTCGCCTCAGACTGCGAACAGATACTTGTAATACACAGACCACCTGATACGAATACTATAGTTATATATCTGATCATTTCATTTGCATCAGATGACTGTTTGTAAACATTACGTGATGCCATATATACTTTCGAAATGAGAGTAATAAAATTACTGTGTCAGATGTTTTTGATTATGGCTGCACTGAGGGATGGCGTGTTTGGCTCGTGACACCGGACAGAGGATTGAACGGTATATTCATGACAGCCAGCGCGTGTTGCTATATTTATCGATAAGGTTTCGGGCTTGTTGTTATCGAAATACTTAATCCTAAATCAAAGGAAGATATCAGCTAAAACACTCAAGCTATAGCGATTGTGATCTGGATCACATTTTTTTAGTGAGTTCGCTCCTTCTCCGGAAGGCTCATTCCAACGCAAATTTGCTCAACACAAAAAATCAATTTTATGGCAATCAATATTTTTGAGCCCGCACAGATTGGCTCGTTGAAATTAAAAAATCGTATTTCCATGGCGCCCATGACGCGCGCGCGAAATGCTGATGGTATACCCAATGAGAACAATGCGTTGTATTACGCACAACGTTCTGGTGCAGGGTTAATCATTACAGAAGGCACAGCTATTTCAGACACTGCGAAAGGAGTTCTTTACATCCCCGGGCTATATACTTCTCAGCAAGTGGAGGGATGGAAAAAAGTAACGCGTGCAGTGCATGAGCATGGCAGTATAATTTTTGCACAACTGTGGCATGTTGGAAGAGTTTCTCACACATCAAATCAGCCTGGAGGAATTGCTCCTGTAGGACCATCAGACATACGGGCAGAAAAATCTCTCGCATGGGGATTCAATGATGATGGTGTTGAGGGATTTGTAAATTCTTCAAAGCCGAGAGCGCTTTCTACCAGCGATGTGAAAGGCGTTATACAAGATTTTGCAAACGCTGCTGTTAATGCTGTTGAGGCCGGGTTTGATGGTGTCGAACTTCATGGGGCTAATGGATACCTGATTGAGCAGTTCCTTAATCCATTCGTAAACAACCGCAGTGACGAATACGGTGGTAATATTAAAAACCGGTCAAGATTTTTACTGGAGACTGTGGACGCTGTTGTTGCAGCTGTTGGCAGCAGCAAGGTTGGCGTTAGACTCACTCCTTACGGTGGCCTGGGCGATTTGCCACATTATGATGAAATCGAAGCCACCTACCAGTATCTCGCAGAGGAACTCGAGAAAAGAAATGTCGCATATATTCACTTGATGGACCAGCAGTCAAAAGGAAGTCATGCATTACCTCAAGGTTTTATCGAACGCTTCCGGTCCTGGTATAAAGGTGTGATCATTCTTGCCGGAGGCATGGACAAAAAGAAATCTGAACTACTGATCAATGCCGGAACAATTGACATTGCCGGATTTGGTGAACCTTTCATCTCAAATCCTGATTTAGTAGACCGCTTAAAAAATGATTGGCCATTAACACCACCGAATCGTGATCTTCATTACGGCCTTGGCCAGCATGGATACACCGATTGGAAGACGTACGCGGAGTTGAACAGGCAGGAAGTAGTTAATATAGTACTGTAGTAATTGAATGGTGTATTCTGTCATTCGTCTACAATTGAAGGCACTCTTTCTGGGGTGCTTTCAATTTTCGCTTGCCAACATGGAACTCAATCATTCTTTTGATCTATCGCGCTGCAAAAGTAATTTATATTGAACAGCACGGCCTGCCAGTAATGAGTATATATACTTATAATTGTACGGTGCTATATTTTGAAAGACCTGGCACCGCAGAGTATTTATCTGTGTCCCCTGTCTTTGTTGGGTATTCTTCACCAACAAAACACCGACTGCAACCAAAGATGGAATGATCCACGGTATAGTAAAACACTTCTCTAATATAGCTAAGCTTTACAAAAAATATATAACTATACCTTTCTCGCACAGAGGAAAACTATATCTCTGTTTTTGCCATATAGATTTTCCCGGAGAGAAGGAATTTTAGATAGACTCTTTAAGCAGTTATTTAGAAACGATACTTACACACTTCTGTAAGCAGTTGTCCAAAATCATAAATCTATTTACCGGCAATTACCTTTCTATGTTGTATTCCCCATTTACTTAACTCGAGCACAACGGTATGTAGAGACTTGCCGTGCTCAGTAATTTCATACAGCACTTTCGTTCGATTATCGTCAGCGGCCCTTCTGCTAACCAATAGATTTGTTTCTAATTCTCTAAGCTCTCTGGACAACATCCGGTCAGTGATCTCCGGAAGGTCGTTAGATAATTCTCCAAACCTCCGGTGATTATGACTCAAAGCTATCAGTATAGGCAGTTTCCATTTTCCGTTCAGCACATATAGTGCGTCAGTAACGGATCGTATCAATCTCTTCACTTCCTTTTGCTTTTCGTTCCTGGCATGTAAGGTTTCCATAGTCACTATAATGAATGATAGTAATATCGATAAGCTGAGTACCTACTTTAGCATAAATATAGTTTAATGCTCAACCAAAAAATGATTATGGAAACCCAAAGTCAAATAAATACAATGGAAATAGCCAATCTTCTCTACAAATATTGTGAGTTTATTGACTCGGGAGATCTCGTCTCTGCTTCATTGTTATTCAGGCACGCAAAGCTAAAATTGATCACATCAAATGAGCTGCAGGATTACAAAGCAATGCTGGCACTATTGCAACAAGCAATTGTCATTTACTCCAATGGTACTCCCAGAACAAAGCATGTGTTAAGCAATCCTATAATTCATATTGATGAAGAAAAAGGAACAGCCTCCAGCCAATCTTATTACACCGTTTTTCAGGCGACTGAAAGTATACCGCTTCAGGTAATTGCCACAGGGCGCTACTTTGATAAATTTGAATATATAGAAGGTCACTGGCGCTTTTCATATCGGGAAAGCCAGTCTGATATGCTTGGAAATATTTCCGGACACATCCGGCTGGATGAAGTTCTTTCGAAGCAGTTAAATACTCAAAATTGAGTAACCCGATCATTTCAAATAGCAAACCCTGTTATCCTGAGTATTTCTACGATACAGTACTATATCTTATCCAGAGTGGCGTTACGCTGAAAAAGTATATCAGTTAAAAAAAAGAACACTGGTTAAGTGCGAATGGAATCCAACGGGAATTACGAATAGATATAATTTGTAAATGTAGCGTGTCTCGCCACTTCATTCACAAGGCTACTGTCATGTAGTTAACTAATTTTTTACTTAGTGGCTTAATATCCGTGAGAGAGCTCTCTTTACAGATCGCTATGCAAAATAATAGGCAAAGGAGATTTAGTTCTCAAGTAACATTTTCCGCTACAGTGGAAATGAAAAAGAAATTTCGATTTTAACCTCGGTGAATATTTTTCGGCTATAGCGGTGGTTTTTTTGCAAAGAAATCACCGGGCAAAGCCTCTTTAATGCTTTGAACTGCGTGCATAATTTAAACCAATCAGCCATTTTTTTTCACACAACCTATATATACAGACAATATATATAGGTTGCTAAAATCACAGAAGCATGCAGGCTAATGATGAATATATAGATAGGTTAAGGAAAGTTATAAAAGACTGTTCGGGAATGCGTGACGAGGACTTTGATCTTTCCATTCCCTACTGGCAACACAAAGTCTATAAAAAAGGAGAGTTCTTTAACGAGTATAAGAATGTATGCAAATACCTTGGGTTTGTGCTGGACGGTGTCTTCAGAATATACCGGTTTCATGATCAGTCAGGCGTGGAAAAAAACATATCTTTTTTTACAAGAGATCAATTCATGTGTTCATTCAAAGGCTTTTTCAGCAAAAACAACTGCGAGTACTATACGCAATCATTGATCAAATCTGAAATCCTATATATCCATTACGACAACCTGCAGCATTTATACAGAATATCTCCTGTTTGGGATCGCTTCGGTCGGGTATTCGCTGAATCATCTTTACTCGACATGATGACCAATACAGAGGCCGTCATGTTCAAAAGTCCGGAAGAACGTTACCAGGAACTGATCAACGTACACCCCGATATTTTTAATTCAGTGCCCCTATACCATATAGCATCTTACCTTGGTATCAAGGGGCCTTCGCTTAGCCGAATCAGAAAACGAATTGTGGCAAATGAAAATTCTACTTTCAATTGAACCGGAAAAAAATTCGATTTTAACCATGGTGAAAATTTTTCGATTTCAGTCGCAGTAGGTTTGCATCGTCTAAAAAATCTTAAACCATTAGACAAGAAAAAAATGAAAAAAATCTTATTACCATTAATGCTTTTAGTTGCTTCTGCAGCATTGTTTTCGTGTGACAATAATGACGATCCAACAACAGTAAAAAAGAACTATGTTATTGTGCCCGGAGCATGGTCTGGACCTAATGTGTGGGCCAATGTTAAAGCAAATCTTGAAAAATCCGGTAACACAGTTATAGTAGTACAATTACCAGCTCACGGTTCAGATCAGACAGCTCCTCAGGATTTAACGATGGATATTTACAGAGACGCAGTAATCAGTGCTATGAATACTGTAAGTGGCCAGGTTATACTCGTTGGCCACAGCATGGGTGGTGTGGTAATTTCGGCAGTCGCAGAAAAAGTACCTACCAAAATTGAAAAGCTCGTGTATGTTGCCGCGTTCGTTCCATTGTCGGGACAATCCATGATTGATTTAGCACAGACTGATACCACTTCTGTTACCGGCAAACATCTTGATACTGATTACAAAACAATAATTGATGTCCAACAAGATTGGATTATCCCAGGCTTTATACAGGATGGAACCGATGATGAAAAACAACTGACTCTCACAAACTATAAGACAGAACCTTTCGTGCCACTCACGAATCCAGTTACGTTGACCGCTGCTAATTATGGCTCAGTACCGAAAGTTTACATCAAAACTTTAATTGACCAGACAGTAACTCCGAACCTGCAAAAACGCATGTTGGCAGCAACACCAGCGTTTCAAGCAACCTATAAGATAAATACCAGCCATAGCCCCTTCCTTGTAAAACCAGATTCGGTTGCTATCCTGCTGACCAATATCGCCAAGTAACATTCACTATAAAGTAATTCACCATCAATCAAATATTGAATTATGAAACGTACAGCAAAAGCACATTGGAAAGGTACGCTGCAGGAAGGTCTTGGTGAAATCAGTACACCAAGCACCGTGCTGAATGAAACCCGGTATTCATTCAAAACTCGTTTTGCCGATGGTATAGGCACCAATCCGGAAGAATTGATTGCAGCTGCACATGCAGGATGTTTTTCTATGGCTCTCAGTGCCACGCTAGAACATCACGGCATCACGGCAAACGACATCCATACTACAGCTATTGTAGATCTTGATATGCAGGCATTAAGCATCACGGGTATACATCTGGAATTACACGCCAGTATTATCCAAGGTCTTGATGAATCAAAATTCATTGAAATGGCTGAAGGCGCAAAAGCGCATTGCATCGTCTCAAAAGCATTGAGTGTGCCAATTACATTAGGCATAACCTACGCTTAATAAGCAGACTACCATCATCCCTTCAGCAGTAAATCATGAACTGATGTTCCGCGTACTAAAACTCATCGGATGAATACCGGTGAGTTTTTTATTTGAAATATACCGGAACTATAAAACAAGCGTATGGAAAGGCGCAGCATTATGAAGCTACAACAGCTGGGTATTATAATTATTACCTGGTCGATGTGCGGATTCATCATTTCGGTATACGACTACCTGGTGCTTCATACCCAGATTTCGCTGGGTCCTTCCGAAGTATATTCGTTCGGTGAGTCTGTGATTCGTAATGTGGGTACCGGCTTCGTTGGGGCTGTGCTGGGCGGAAGCTTTATGGTATTTTATGTGAATGTAAAATATGCTGACAAGGCTTATGGGTATACTATCTTTTCGGTGGTTTCATTTTTTCTATTCGTGATGACACTGGTCACGATCATAACCGGATTGATCCTGGTTCCATTACAAACGAATAAAAAACTTTCCGACCCAACTACACAGCAAGCCCTTATTGAATTTCTCAAGGATGAATATGTACTGAAGAATATAATAGCCAGGCTTATCATTGTCGCCCTCACACAATTATTTCTACAGATCAACAGCAAATTCGGATACGGAGCATTCTGGAATATTATCCGCGGAAAATATCAGGTCCCCGTTGCTGAACGCAGGATATTCATGTTCCTCGATCTTAATCAATCCACATCGATTGCCGAACGCCTGGGAAATGAAACATACCATTCATTCCTGAAGGATTTCTTCTACGACATTACCAATCCTGTCCTCGACTGCAGGGGAAGTATATATCAATACGTTGGCGATGAAGTTGTCATCTCCTGGAGAATGAAGGAGGGTGATGAGGCAAATTGCCTGCGATGTTTTTTTCAACTCAGGCAATTTATTGAAACACGAAAAGAAAAATATCTTTCGCGATATGGAATAGTGCCTACGTTCAGAGCAGGCGTCCATTGTGGAGATATAGTCGCGGGCGAAGTGGGCATCGTAAAGCGCGACATCACGTATTCCGGTGATGTCTTAAACACAACATCGCGCATCCAGGGCATGTGCAGGCAATTTCAGGTTGAGCTTGTTGTTTCTCACAATGTTTTACACGGAGTGTCATTACACGATTTAATTGAACCAAGAGAATTAGGTACAATTAAATTAAGAGGAAAGGAAAATGAGCTTTTACTCTATACTATAAAAGGATACAGGAATCTAAGCTGAAATAGTATACACGTTAATTCGTATCACACCTTCCAACTTCTGTATCATCACCACGCATAGTGCCCTCTATAATTTTACATCATTAAAAATTTAAACAATTAAACAAATGCAATCGAACTCAAATACGGGTAATACAGTATTTACCCACGAAACAGTACCAACACAGTATGTTGATGTAAAAGGTAGCAAGTTCGCTTACCGTTCATTTGGAAAACAGGGTGGTATACCCATCATCTTTTTGCAGCACTTTACAGGCACCATGGATAATTGGGACCCTGCGGTTACAAATGCATTGGCAAAGAATCACCACGTTATTTTGTTCAACAACAAAGGCGTAAGTACCAGCAGTGGTAAAACACCAGACTCTGTTGCTGAAATGGCGAACGATGCCCTTGATTTTATTAAAGCACTTGGCTATAGCCAGGTTGATTTATTAGGCTTCTCATTAGGTGGTTTTATAGCACAAAACATTGCTGCCAATCATCCATCATTAGTAAGAAAAGTAGTGTTGGCCGGAACAGGCCCGATAGGCTCAGAAGGAATTACCAATTTAGAATCGGTAATAAACGAAGGTTTTAAAGATGGCCCAGCCAATGCCTTAATCAATCTGTTTTTTACAAAGTCAGAAGAAAGTATAAATGCTGGCAGAGCGTTTATGAAAAGACTTCAACTGAGAACCAACGAAAGAGATACCCCCAGCACAAATGAGACCATCGGTGCGCAGGCAAAAGCCATTATAACTTTCGGCTATTTGAAAGATGATGATCACAAACAACTTTCAGCCATTAAGCAACCGGTTTTAATAGTTAATGGAACATCAGATCTTATTGTACCATCCATTAACTCGTATGTATTGTCACAACATATCATCAATTCCAAACTCATTATCTGGGGCGATGCTGGTCACGGTGGATTGTTCCAGTACCACGAAGATTTTGTAAGAGAAGTAGAAATCTTTTTAAGTAAGTAATCTCCATCATCATAAAATTAAAAGAAGAACAAAATGAAAAATTTAGTAATAGCAGTAACCGTAGCGATACTGTTCTCAACAACTACGGTATCGATAGCACAAGTAAAATCGTATACACACGAAACAGCACCAACGCAGTATGTGGATGTGAAAGGCATCAAGTTCGCTTACCGGTCGTTTGGAAAACAAGGCGGTATACCGATCGTTTTTTTACAGCACTTCACAGGTACCATGGATAACTGGGATCCGGCTATAACAAATGCGCTGGCAAAGAATTATCATGTTATCTTGTTTAATAACAAAGGTGTGAGTACCAGCGGTGGAAAAACTCCTGATGCCGTTGCTGACATGGCGAAGGACGCAGTCGACTTTATTAAAGCGCTTGGTTACAACCAGGTTGATCTGTTAGGTTTTTCACTCGGTGGCTTCATAGCACAAGACATTGCTGTTAACAATCCATCCCTGGTGAGAAAGATCGTATTGGCTGGAACAGGACCGATAGGCTCAGAAGGAATTACTAAATTAGAGTCTGTTATAAATGAAGGATATAAAGATGGTCCAGCCAATGCTTTAGTCAATCTGTTTTTTACAAAGTCAGAGGCAAGTATAAATGCCGGAAAAGCTTTTATGGCAAGACTTCAACAGAGAACAAATGACAGGGATACTCCCAGCACGAATGAAACCATCGGTGCACAGGCGAAAGCAATTATAACTTTCGGCTATCAGAAAGATGACGAACACAAACAACTCCTGGCTATCAGGCAACCTGTTTTAATAGTCAACGGAACATCAGATTTAATAGTACCGTCCATTAATTCGTATGTATTGTCACAGTACATCCCCAATTCTAAACTCATCATCTGGAGTGATGCGGGTCACGGTGGATTGTTCCAGTATCACGAAGATTTTGTAAGAGAAGTAGAAGTTTTCTTAGGAAAGCAGGTTAAAGGCAAATAGGAATAGCAGTCAGGGCAGCACAGCTTTGATAAATGAAAAGCTTGTGCTGCCTCACTCCTGTTTCTGTTATTTTAAAAAATGAAAGTCATGCAGCATTTCAAAACCATAACCGAGCTACACAATACAAACGGTTATCCATCACCAGAAAATCCGCAGATAAGTTTGGTTACTTGTCAGGATTTAAAAGCCTGTACCATTGGCAACAGTAAATTTACGAGTGACTTCTATATGATTGCCTTCAAGAAAATCAAGTCGGGTCATTTCTTATATGGTAAAACAAAATATGACTTTGACAATGGTTCAATGGCATTTGTAAAGCCCAGACAAATTATTGAGATCAGCAATATTGAATTAACAGAGAAAGCATTTATCATCTTTTTTCACGAAGACTATTTACTGAAGCACAATCTTCATTCGGGAATTAAGAAGTATGGCTACTTCGACTATGAAGTTAATGAGGCTTTGCACTTATCGCCCAAAGAGGAAGACATCATCTGGGATATATTTAATAAAATACAATCAGAGTATAACAACAATCAGGACGAATACAGTAAAGATATTATTGTAGCTCATATCGATTCCATTCTTAAATACGCGCAGCGATTTTACAAGCGACAATTTCTGAACCGTACTGTGTATTCAGGTACCATTATTTCCAGGTTTACCGAAATACTAAAATTATACGTTGAAAATGGAAACCTGCAAAGCAACGGGTTGCCCACCGTAAAATATATAGCATCAGAACTGGCAATTTCCAGCCGGTATTTGAGTGACTTACTAAAACAGGAAACAGGGAGAGCAGCCTTGGAGCATATACATATTTTCTTAATAGACGAAGCCAAAAATATGTTAGTGCATACCGACAACACCGTAGCGGAAATAGGCTATCACTTAGGCTTTGAGAACCCACCGTATTTCTCCCGGTTATTTAAAAAAGAAGTGGGTCTTACACCTTTAGAATACAAGAATCAGTTTCTGAATTAGATTAAATATCTGGTATATATATAGGCACCATTGCCACTATAACTACACCTCCGGAAGATTACTATTCGAAGAAGCAACGCTTGCCTCCTGAATAATCATTTCCTTAAACATTCAATAAAGAATAAACGGATAACGATGAAAAAAATAACGCTCCTGTTTTTACTAAATAGTGCCATCCTGTATGCGGCAGCACAGCAGCCTGGCGAACAGGTACTTCAACATACAGTCGAGCTCCAGGGAGATAGTATCGTTTTTCCATTGACCCTGGTTAATGCCTATCCATTTGTATCCGTAGAGGTAAATGGCGTGAAAGGAAAGTTCATGTTTGATACCGGCATTAACTCAGCCATTGATATTAATGACAACGCTATAAATCTGCCCAATAAGAAACCGATAAAAAAGGGGCAGGTTGGCAGCGGACAGTCCTTTATGCGAAACATGAATGACACCATTGCAGAAGTCAGGTTTACGAATGGTTTGACTTACCGTAACCTCTTGAATATCTCCAGTGCTAATTATGATTTTCTTCAGAACAAAATCACGCCCGACTGTATCGGGTATATCGGTCACGATTTTTTTAAGGGGTATATATTTAAACTCGATTACCTAAGAAGGAAGCTCACATTCTATAAAATCACGGAAGAGCGGAAGTCGTCAAAGGATTTCTTAAAAGGTGAAAAAGTATTGGCAATTCTCAACTTTGAAACCAGAAGACTGCCCAATCACCCAATGGTCCGCGTAAAAATTGGGAATGTTGATTTACTTGGTTCATTCGACACGGGGCAATATGGATTACTCCAACTGGATGATCAGGCAGAGAAGGCTCTGAGAAAGAGTTCACGGTTGATCTCTGCCGGCAACGATGGCTACGATGATGCCCTGGTTAATGTCAATGATATTGTTTTAGACGGAAAACTTAAGGCAAGTGTAAAGGGCATTTATCAATTCAACGTTGAACAAACAGCGCCATTTCGAAACGGCATGCAAATTAACGAAGCCAGCTATATATGTTTTGGATACAGGTTCTTCGAGCAGTTCAAAACGGTTTGGGATTATGCTGAAAAGAAAATCTATGTTCTTGAAAAATGATGATGTTATTTTCATTTCACGAAGTCCTATATGGAGCCCAATGGGTGACAAAACCATGGTGATAGTTACTTATAATTCCATATTAAGCGGCGAAGAAGCATAGTATAAATGATGCCTCTACCCTATCGAAAAATGCGGGTAGCAGAGAACGATTTTAACCCAGGTGAAAATTTACGTTGTTCAGGCTTGGTAGGTTTGTAGAAACAAAACAGGCCAAAGGCCAAAAACCAAATGAAATCTATACTCTTAATCACTGCAATGACTGTACTTGGCTTTGCAGCAGCTGCCCAAACAAATTCTAAAAAAAGCGAAACAATCGTATTGGTACATGGAGCCTGGGCCGATGCCTCTGCATGGCATGGTGTTACCCCTCTGCTTCAGGCTAAAGGATATGACGTAATCGAAGTGAATCTTCCTGGCCACGGAAAGGATGAAACATCATTCGCTACGATTACCCTGCAATCTTATGTTGATGCAGTAAAGAAAGCAATCGGTTCTAAAAAGAATGTTATTCTGGTGGGTCATAGCATGGCCGGCCTGGTAATAAGCCAGACTGCCGAATCAATACCCGGTCAAATAAAAGAGCTCATCTACCTGTCTGCTTTCTTGCCACGAAACGGTGAAAGCTTACTTTCTCTTGCAAAGCAGGATCCTGATAGCCATATTGGAAAATATTTACAGATCGATGAAAAGAATGGCACGGCTGTAATAGCAAAAGAAGGAATCGCAGAAGTTTTCGCTCTTGATGCTCCTAAAGAAGTACAAAACTATCTGACCGAAAATACAAAACCTGAACCGTTGGCCCCTCTGGCAACACCTGTTTCTCTTACAGCTGCGAACTTTGGAAAAGTGAAGAAGGTCTATATCTATACAACACAGGATAACGCCGTTAGTTTCAATGCACAAAAAGCAATGGTTAAAAATACTCCTGTAAGCAAAGAGCTTACGCTCACCAGCAGCCATACTTCATTTATTGCTTCTGCCGGCAAGCTTGCTGAGGATATTCTTAATAGTATTAAATGATAAGAATGAATTTCTATAAAATATAAAAACAAAAGCTCACTGAACTAATTTTCAGTGAGCTTTTTGAATTGATACGAATAACCCTCTGCTTATGATCGAGCTAGAACTATTAAAGTCTGCTATACAATCCGCTACAGGTATGGATGATAAAACCTTCGACCTTTCTGTTCCTTATTGGCAATTGAAAGCTTACAAAAAGGGAGAGTTTTATAACGAATACAAGAATGTATGCAAACACCTCGGTTTTGTAATCAACGGAGTATTCAGGATATACCATGTACACGAAGAAACAGCGGAAGAAAAGAATATGCTCTTCTTTACGGAAAGGCAATTCATGACTTCATTCAAAAGTTTCTTAAATCAAACTGAATGCGAGTATCATACCGCTGCACTTGCCGATTCAACAGTTATATATATTCATATAGATCATCTTAATAAATTATACTCACAATCGCATGGCTGGGAAAAATTCGGACGAGTAGTTGCAGAGCATGCATTCAACGATGTGATGTCTAACACCGAAGGATTTCTTTTTAAAAGCGCCGAACAACGATATCTGGAAATGACACAGAAACACCCGCATATTTATAATTCCGTACCACTCTATCACATCGCGTCATACCTGGGTATACAGGGCCCCTCCTTAAGCCGCATCAGAAAAAGAATGTCCGGTAAATAGTATATAAGCCGCCCCCTGTATATTTTACCCCTTCAATCACAAACACTCTAAAGCAACGCAAAGGCGCAATGACTATATATACACGTTATCGTAAAGCGATGCTATAGTATATAGGCCCGGCATTCCGCGCTGATGCATAAATGAACAAACTCCCCTTCAGGAGAATTAAATTTTGACCCATTGCTTGTCATGGTTCTCCCCTATAATTCCTTTGCTTTTTAAAAAGCATTTTGATATATTAGTTATACGAATCGTTGTCTTATGTACCCGTTATTCAAAATATCCAGGATACATCTGTTCAATAGAATCCTGTTGAAAGACCGGCTCACAGAACTGTCAGCGAAAATTGATTCACCACCCAGGTGTTTTGTTTTTCATGTCCCGGCCGAAAACATGAACAGCTTTATTACACTGCTGGAGGAGCACGCGATCAACGCCTACACATTCTTCCCTGCCGGTCATCCTATATCTAAAATCTGATCAGTCGCTCAGTGAATTTGAATAATTCGATCCGGTTGATCTATCATTTTCCGGAAGGAAGGAATTTCAGGTGATGTACCTGGACGCCACTATGCTATTTCAACACGCCAATAATAGCACCAAAGTTCCCATCAAGCTGTTTCCATTTTTGCTCTGGCAAATAAGTACGAGAAACAAAACCATCCAGGTAAAGTGCGTTCCTGCAGCCCATGCTCTTGAAGAACTCGGCAAAGTCATAAAAATTAACTTCCCCTTTAGACATGGCAAAGATCACGCTGTTATCAGGAAGAATGCCTACGCCATTTCTGATATTCAGGTTGACTGACCCTTTCTTAAATGCAGGATGCACTTGTCCGTCAATTAACAACATAGGTCCAGACTGTGTTGCAAAATTAACCTGCCCATTATCTGTAAAATCTTCTGTTCGGCAAACAACGGCGTTATTATCTTTTGTTATATAAAACACTCCATTAGGTTTCAAATAAAAATTACCAGCACCGGTAAGTGTATCAAGAGGGGTCGATATAATACCTCTTTCAATATAAAGTCCTTGCGGAGAATTGTCTTTCATATACATACCTCCGTTCATTGCAAATCTTAGTTCTTTACCCTGAGCTTCAATAGCCGTCTTTAGACTTTGAATGCTTCTGAAAATCTGGCCACTATCATCTTTCCAATACAATTTGATACTCGATGCATCGGTAATAAAGCTTACAAATTTGGAATCATTTTCCTGAGCCGGAGCTGCACCTGTAACGAAGAATAAAAATAGGATGCCGGTAAAAAAACTATACTTGCTTAACATAGATACAGTTGAAATAACTTATTAATTTAACGAGCCTGCTTTGGGTAATTTTGAATTGCCTCATGTCTTTGTTTGTGTTCCTCACCTACAAACCCAACGCCTTTGTGGTGTTCTTCACCAACAAACCACACCCCCCCCGCACAACTGAATAAATAATCTTTCCGGTTAAGCCATCGCGCGTCTGAATCAAAATATACTCTTTACTTCCCGATACGTTTCCTTATCCGGCTCAATGATGGATTGGTAATGCCGAGAAAAGAGGAAATATGATACGCAGGAATTCGCGTGATAATATTAGGATGTTCTTCCAGGAGTTTGATATAGCGCTCTTCGTGCGAAAAGAAAACAAACTGCTCGGTGCGTGTTTGGGCATACGAGAAAAATTGCTCTGCGAGCAATCGTCCGAATTTACTCCAGGCGGGATGTGCTTCGTATAGCGCATTCAAATTGTCATACGATATTGATATAATCTCAGAATCTTCCAGCGCTTCTATAAAATACCAGCATGGATTGCGTGTGATAAAGCTTCTGAACGACACCACGAACTGGTTCTCCGAAAAAAAGAAAAGGTTCTTTTCCTCCTGCGTCTCGTCATCGCGGTAATAGATACGAAATATACCTTTTACCACGAGGCCGAGATCGCTGCAAACCATGCTCTGCATGTTAAAGAAATCGCCCTTCTTTATTTTTCGCGCTCGCCAGAACGGAAGGCTTTTGGCAATGTCATCGTCCTTGAGTGATGCGAATTGTTTCAGGTGTTGTACCAGGGCTTTATCCTTTGTGTCCATGCTGTGTTTGCTATAGTTTTATAATATATCAAACTCCGGCTTGTCTTTATACGTTCTGCGTGGCGCGGTTTATTTTTCGCTGTTGCACAAGCTGGTAAACTACACCGGCTACAAACAATATAAACAAAGAAAGCAAAGTAATGGCAATTATCGGATCGGTTGGTGCCTTTGCCAACGGACTGCCTACCGGCACTCGTGTAAACGTTTCGTTCACCGTAGGCACCAGGGAAAGAAAAAAGCTGAACGACAACCAGAAGATCTCGAAGTATCGTGCGCGTGTATTTCCTTTCCTTTTCGCGTGCAGATAATAGCCCGCCAGCACCAGTACAAAGATGAGCAGGGAAAACACATG
>NZ_DATCSD010000443.1:0-5398 GCF_036568665.1 Ohtaekwangia sp.
CGCCATGATGATCATCACAAAACCACGGGTAAAATCAATACTGCTAATTCTTTTCACGAGGTATATAGGTTAGTGTTCGGGTATATTGCTTCACTTTCAACGGCCATGACAAGCTAAATATAATGGCAATCCACGAATTGACCAGCGCCACTCCTGTAAGATAGGCCCAGAAAAAATGCCACGGTATCCAGACAGCACCACCCCGGAATTTTAGAAAAATTGATCTATACCAAACACGAGTCGTACAACATTTATGATGATCACTATCTGTGGGTAACAGATCAACTTCCTGTCAAAACCATTCCCAAAGTAAAGATTGTATATCACGTTAACGATGAAACCAAAGTGGTAAAACTGCTTTCCATTGCAGAACACATCGATCAGCCGTAACTTCGTAAGTTATTAGCAACACATTTACACTGCTAATGTAGGGGGTTGTTCCTGACAAAGCCGTCTATATACCAAAAGCATACATTGATATCCCGCAGAAACTTTATCAAAAGCTCTTCGCTTGGAAGCCTGGCGCTTATGGGGCTCACTATGCCTGATGCTTTTTTGCTATCTGCACCGGCAGCAAAATCACAGCTATATTTACGAAGCAACGAACTGTTACAAACGTGGGGAAGTAAATTACGTCAGCTACAGGTAACAGATGCAACACGAACGACTGAGTATGGTGGCATTCTCTGCCCCACCTATAACATCGTACACGGACGTGTAGGCGACACGATACTCCCGTTTTTTCACCTGGCTCATAAGAACAACGACAGCAGTTATATAGATGCAGCCATGCTGCTATACCGATGGATGGAGAAAACTGTCAGCCAGGAAGATGGCTCATGGCTTAACGAGCCGGTAAAAAATTCATGGAAGGGAACTACAATCTTTACCATCATTGCGCTTACAGAAGCATTACGAAATTATAGCGCGCTGATGGAGCCTGCGTTCAGGAACGAACTGACTAATCGCCTGAAGAAAGCCGGTGAGTTTGTATATACTACTTTCAACATCGACTACGGCAATATCAACTACCCGATCTCGGCATCGTACGGACTATATTTACTGGGCGATACGCTGGATGTGCGTAAATTCAAAACAAAAGGTACTGAGTTGGCTCACCAGGCAATGAAGTTTATTACCCCAAAAGACAAGTTACTCTTTGGGGAAGGTGATCCTTATTACGAACCAAGCAAGAAAGGCTGCTTCTCGGTAGACCTCGGGTATAATGTAGAAGAATCATTGCCTGCACTCACAGCTTATGGATTGCTTACAAAAGACGAAGAAGTATTGCAGAAAGTAACAGCATCTTTACAAGCCCACATGGAGTTTATGTTACCCGATGGGGGGTGGGACAACAGTTGGGGTACACGCAATTATAAGTGGACGTATTGGGGAAGTCGCACATCCGATGGATGTCAGCCAGCCTATGCGTTGCTGGCTGATCGTGATCCGCGCTTTTACAAAGTGGCTCTGCTTAATACACAACTCTGGAAACAATGCACGAAGGACGGTTTACTCTATGGTGGTCCGCACTATATATCGCACCAGGTGCCACCCAGCGTGCATCATACTTTTGTTCACATCAAGGCATTGGTTGCCATTGCTGATCTCGATCTTACCGACAAAGCTGATAGCTCTGCTGTACAGTTACCGCGCGAAAAGGTATACGATACCCGGTTCTTCAGTGATATACAAACATACCTGGTATCGAAAGGTAAATATAGGGCTACGGTTACAGCCTATGATCGGGAGTATAAAAAAACAAAGAGCGGTCATGCAACAGGCGGGGCTCTCACCATGCTTTGGCACGAGAAAGCGGGTATACTTTTGTGCGCCAGCATGAACGACTACCAGCTATTCGAAGCAGGCAACATGCAACCCGATAATGATCCGCTATCAATGCCTTTAACGCCACGTCTGGAATTAATGATCGATGGTATAGCCTATAGAAATATCAACGACCTGAATGCGCAGATGCGGGTAGCACATGATCATCAGAAAACAATTATTGAAACAAAGTCACGCCTTGTTGATAAAGACCAGAACAATCCGCCACAAGAAGAAGTGCGCTGCTCAGTAAACTATATATTTTCAGACAATGTGGTAAATATCCATTTTAGTTATGACGGGGAATCGTATAGCGATCAGGTAAGAACGGTCGTTCCGCTTATTTCTCCATCCACCGATATACTCAGTGCAACTAACCAGAAGATTACGTTGCAAAAAGAAAGCGCAAAGGTATACCTGTCATCATCCGTAAAAATGATACAGCTTCCTACTACGGGAGGAAGAATATTTAATTTTGTTCCAGGGTTAGAAGCTATACCGGTTCAACTGGAAGGAAACGACATAGAAGTGGAGATAGAAATTAACTAATCCCGCCATATCTCAACGGAAGTACCTTTTCCCGGTATAGAGATAATCTCTGAAGTAAAATTGATTTGTCGTGCGCGGAATTGTATACTCTTCAGTCCTTTGCCGTAGGTTACCTTATGCAGATCAAAGCCGACTCCATCATCGCTGATTTTTAATCGCATTGCGTGCCCGGTTTGTGTGAGTGATACAGATATATTTTTTCCGTGTGCATACTTGATGCTGTTGTTTATTGTTTCCTTTGCCAGGAGTAACAAGTTCCTTTTTTCAGTTTTCAGCAACACTTTCGTTTTCTTATCTGAAGATATCGTTACATGAAGCTCTACCTGGTTGGCCACGCATACCGGCAGTGCAAATTTTTTGATCCGCTCCATCAATTCAAAAATCGTATCTTCCGGTTCTTCCAATACCCAGATCATATCCCGAAGGCTTGTAGTTGCCTGTGTTATTGATTCTTCTATCTGGCCGAGATGAGATTTATTTTCCGGCTCGCGTTTAGCAAGATGTGTAAAGATTTTTAATGAATTTAATATACTCCCTATATCATCGTGCAGATCATTGCCGATCTGCTTGCGTATCTCCTGCTGCTTTCTGAGCTGATCGATGCGATAACGCAACAATCCATAAATACAGGCAGCACCCATCAGGACAATAACAAATTTAAAAAGATTGGTTTGATACCACTTCGGTATATAAATAAGCCCCATGGCACGAGGCTCACTCCAGATGCCATCTTCATTAGCGGCCCGGACTTGCAAGGTATAGTCTCCGGGAGAAAGACCGATGAGGTCTACAAAATTCTGCTTTCCTAAATCAATCCAATGATTGTCAAGCTCATTAATCTTATAAGCGTATCGCACTTCTTTCGGATTGCTGAAGTTCAACGCAGAAAACGAAACAGCAGTCTGCAACACATCAGACGGTATAACCATTTTTTCCAAGGTAAGATTAGAAGTATCAATTACACCCGACTTGGTATTTACTTTCAACTTTCCGAAATACAGGTCTGGTGGGCGAGCGTTACTTGGAAGCAAGGCCGGATTAATAATCGTAAAACCATCAACACCCCCGGCAATGATTCGGTGATCGTCCTGATAACCACAGAGCTGTTCAAAAGCATTGGTATTGAGTCCATCCGTCTGAAAATAGTTCTTGATCTTCAAGGGATTCAGGTATATCATCGATAAACCCTCATTTGTTGTTACCAGTATAGATTTATTCTGGTAGGGAAATACACGGTATATACAGGTGTTATTCAACCCATCTTCCGAACGAATAATCTTCTTTACCCGAAGTTGCTTGTCGGTTTCAATCAATCCATCGCCATACGTTGCTATATAAAAATGATCATCGGTTTCGCACATATCCATAAAATTACTGATCACTTCCTGCGTCAGATTATCACGTATAGTATGGGTGGTATATTTCCCTGTAAGCGGATTGAAAGCGATGACCGATTTCTCTGTGAGGATCATCACATCGCCACTCCGGGTTTTATACAAGTAATTGATGATGGTAAGCCCTTCTATAGTATGGCCAACCGACTGCCGGTGGTATACCTGAAGTTTACCGGTGCGCGTATTCCAGATGGTAAGTCCTTTCTGTATGATGCTGCCGAACAATACCAATGAATCATTATACTGAATACCACAACTAAGATGGTCGGAGTCCAGCAGTTTCATAGAAGGAAAAACTTCACACGCGGGTATTAGCTTTTTGCCTTCAATAATATGGAAGCCTTTTTTATTCGAGACAAACACGTGATGAGCAGCATCCTGAAATAACATCAGGTTACTACCGGCATCATTGATCTGTTCAATCTCACCGGTATATGTATCAACATAATATATACCATTCTCATCACCGGCATAGACTACATTTTCAGATACCGGCAGTACCGAGAACAAATGCTTTATTTTTACCCTCGTGCCGTATTCCGAAAACGACCTGAAATGCACTACGCGGGTTGGAAAAGAAGCAATACCAGCCAGCGTTCCGAGCCACGCCTGGTGCAATTGCTGATCGTAGTATATATCATAGGTGGTGGTAAATAAATTATCAGCCGGGTTATTATCCCGGAAGGAGGTAACTTTTTTCTCCAGCAGGTTATATTCGTAAACACCCGCAGATGTAGAGAACATCAAAGAAGAATCTGAAGACGCAGCTATACTTAGCATTTCCGAATGAAGAACAGGTAATGTTGTATCGACAGACGCTAAAGTAAGTTCCGGCAGTGCTGTGTTTAGAATTTTTAACCCTGCGCTGCTCGCTATATATAGTATATGTTTTTGCTTACCAGCATCCCAGAAGCGCAGCTTGGTGTTAGTACTTCCAGCGCTCAGCTCTTCTGTACGAAATGTACGAAGGTGGTTCAAATTTTCATCCAGTATAATTATACCATAGCCATCGGCACAGAGAATCATGCGCTGTTGATGATCAAAATGGATCATCGAGACATTGAGTTCACCATTTCCGATATTGCACTTTGCCCGAATATCGACAGGAAGTATTTTGTTCTTTGTAATGTGATAAGCGTAAGCAAAATCAAGTCCGGCTATCCAGAGTGTATCGCCTTTCAATGCAAGGCATCGCTTCCACTTCACGTTATCCGGATTGCTGGCATCGAGCGAAATTCTGCGAATTACTACACGTGTTTGCAGATCTATAGCGCATACTTCACCATACGATAAGAGCACCCAAAGGCAGTTCCGTTTTTTATCTTCAAGCAGATCTGAAATAAAGCTGCCCTTTAGTTTCTGTTTTGCCGGTGAGCGTTTCGTGAACGTCTGGAAACGGTTTCCGTCAAACAGGTTAAGACCTTCCTGTGTACCGATCCAGAGAAAACCGTAAGAGTCTTTTATGATTTTCGTAATATAGTAACTGGAGAGTCCATCGTTTTGGGTATATTTAATAGGCGTAATAAACTTCGTCTCCTGGCCTAAGGAAGTTACCGTTGGATAGAGTATAACAGTTAGGAGTATATAGTATCGAAAGCTTTTCACAACGAAATATCAAACTACGAAAA
>NZ_DATCSD010000444.1:0-2540 GCF_036568665.1 Ohtaekwangia sp.
TTCTCCCGCAAGCTATTCATCACTTTGTTCGCGAAGACGAAGTCGTCAAGTTCTTTCACACCGGAGTGCGTGATGTCGTTTTTATTTCCTTCCCAGAGGTTGCGGCCCTTGTATATAAACATGATCTTTTCTCCTATACCCATCACCGAGTTCATGTCGTGCGTAACGACTACGGTAGTCATGTCGTAGTCTTGTGTTATATCCTGGATGAGGTCATCGATGAGAACAGACGTCTGCGGATCGAGTCCGGAGTTAGGCTCATCACAGAAAAGATAGTTCGGGTTGTTTACAATCGCACGGGCAATGCCTACACGCTTCTTCATCCCGCCACTTATTTCGGAAGGCATTTTTTTGTTAACGTTCTCAAGTCCTACACGCTTCAAGCAAAAGTTAACGCGTTCAATTTTTTCATCGGGATGCATCTTGGTGAGTACGTCCAGCGGAAACATCACATTCTGTTCAACGTTTTTCGAATCGAACAGTGCACCTCCCTGAAACAGCATGCCGATCTCTCTGCGCACTTCTATCTTCAGGTCGCGATCGCCCGCATAAAAATCACGGCCATCATAAAACACTTGTCCTTCGTCAGGCTTTGCTAACCCGACAATACATTTCAGCAATACACTTTTGCCGGTACCACTGGCTCCGATGATGAGGTTAGGTTTGCCTTTTTCAAATTTACCCGATACATCGTTGAGCACGAGCTTGTCGCCAAAGGATTTTGATATGCTTTGTATCTTGATCATTTTCCAAGTAAAAGTTGAGCCAGTAAATAATCAGACACCAGTATAGCAATAACGCTGCTGGTAACAGCCTTGGTGCTGGATACACCAACTTCTAATGCACCGCCTTGCGTATTATAGCCTTTATAGGATGAAATCGATGACACGAGGAATGCAAATACAACGGACTTGATAAGCGCAAAGATCACGGTGAACTCATTATAGCCTGAACGTAATCCGTATATATAATCGTTCGGAGTAATTACACCGGTTAACGTACCGGCCAGGTATCCGCCCACCATTGCGCATACACCTGCTATGATCACCAGCACCGGGTACATAACCAGTGATGCAATGATTTTGGGAAGCACGAGATACGATATAGAGTTGATACCCATTACTTCGAGGGCATCGATCTGTTCGGTGATGCGCATGGTGCCGAGTCCGCTGGCCATAGCCGAACCAACTTTACCGGCAAAAATTACTGCGATAATAGTAGGCGCCAGTTCGAGTACGATCATTTCGCGTGCAACCTGCGAGATCACATAATCCGGAATAAGATCACTCACCATGTTATAGGCTGTTTGCACCGTAGTTACTGCGCCCATAAAAGTGGCCACAAGTGCTACGAGGAAAACGGAACCCAGACCAATGCTCACACACTCTTCCATCACCAGGTTATAATAGGTTTTGAACGACTCCCGGTTGGTGAGCAGATGGCCCAGAAATAAAAAATACTTACCAATCTCTGTTATCATACTTGCATTAAGACAAACGCCTCATTATCTCGCTAAGATAATTGAAATTAAAACATCCGCAGTATAAGGATTTTTAGCGTGCAAGTTTCAGATTTGCAGCAACATCACAGAAGTTTTTGATGGATATACTGAAAACCGGCTGTTATACTTTAAACACCTGACATCCAGCTATGAATAAACTCATTGTAGTAACGGGAGGAACCAAAGGCATTGGCAGAGCCATCGTTGAAAAATTTGCTGCACAGGGATTTGATATTGTTACCTGTGCACGAAATGAAAAAGACCTGGATGAATTGAAGCGAAGGGTAGAGGCGGATCACGCCGTGCAGGTGTTTGTGCGCGCTGCAGATATGTCGGACCGTGAGGCTGTGAAAAATTTCTGTGCATTTGTTACTGCGCTTCAGCGACCGGTAGATATACTGGTAAACAATGCGGGCTATTTTATTCCCGGTGATATTGCCACCGAAAAAGAAGGCACACTGGAGAGTATGATCCATGCTAACCTGTATAGCGCATACTATACCACGCGCGGTTTGATCACCGGCATGCGCGAGCGGAAGCAAGGCTATATTTTCAATATGTGTTCCATTGCCAGCATCAAGGCCTATCCTAATGGTGGCTCGTATGCGATCAGTAAATTTGCTTTGCTGGGATTCAGTAAATGTCTGCGCGAAGAACTGAAGCCTTTTAACATTCGTGTAACGGCCATTATGCCGGGTGCTACATTAACTGCGAGTTGGGAAGGTGTCGACTTGCCGGAAGAACGTTTTATGAAAGCGGAAGATGTTGCCGAAGCAGTATACGGTGCATACAGTTTATCGGATCGAAGTGTTGTAGAAGAGATCATTATTCGTCCTCAGTTAGGCGATATATAGGTATAGATGATATAAAATGAAAAACAGCCATCGGTTTACGATGGCTGCTTTGCTTTAGGATGCTAATTTTAGTTCTTGATAAATTTATAGTATCGCACCGTATCGTGCGTACGCGCGCGTAAAATGAAAACACCGGTAGGGAAGCTGCTTACATCGCATTGTGTTTTCCATCCGGCATCGAGCGT
>NZ_DATCSD010000445.1:0-19977 GCF_036568665.1 Ohtaekwangia sp.
TTCGGTTTAGGTGGTCGTGTGGAAGGTATACCGGTGCATGACCTTATTGGTAAGAACGATGGCTTCCGCAGACCGGGCTATATTGTTTCGGCAGAGCCTTCCGTGTTGGTTAGCCTCGGTAAACATATTATTGGTATAAACGTACCGGTAGCATTGGTGCGTAACCGCACAAAGAGTGTTGCCGATCAACGCTTGCAGGATCAGAACAACGATGGTAAAGATGTGCATGGCGATGCTGCTTTTGCCGACTGGCTGCTTTCCATTTCGTACGCCATTCGTTTTTCAAAATAATATATAGTCATCAATCAGCCACAAACAAAAAGGAGAGCCAGAAGCTCTCCTTTTACTTTTATAGTATATATATACTTTAATATCAGTCTGCTGGCTCAGCACGTTCTATACGTAACCCCACCGCCAATATACCTTGCAAGGTATCGGTACGCATATACTGCTCGAACTTTACTTTATACTTACCAGGCTTGCCAAACTGGTAATCTTTCAGCAACAGAACCTGGTGATCATATATATCTCCCAGTCCGCTGTTGCCCATAGGCTTTCCTGATTTAGCATCGAATAAATATTCACTGATCAGACTCTTCTGCATTTGGTTGCCTATGGAATCCTGCAGATAGTACGTCATAAACAGACGTGACCACGGATAGGAAACAGCATTGCGCACATTGCCATATATATTATAGCGCGTGCCCGGATCCTGAATCTCAAATTCAAATTCAGGTTTATCACCTACAAGCCAATAACCTTTTTCGAAGTCGGCATATTGTTCATATACCCGATTATCATCGCATCCTGTTACTAGGATAGCTATGATCAAAGCGATCCAGCAAAACCTCATGACTGATTTCCTGGCTTAGGTTTATTTTGATTTGGATTATTACCACCACCACCACGATTATCACGGTTTGGACGGTTCTCACGCGGCCCCTGATTCGATCGGTTATGACGATTCTCGCGAGGTCCCTGAAGATCGCCTTGTCCCTGGTTAGGACGTTGCTGACGATTGTCACGTTGCTGTTGCTGACCTTGCTGCTGATCGCCTTGTCCTTGCGGGCGAGGTTGTTTTCCTTCGCGCGGCCCCTGTATATCTGACTGACCTCCGCGTTGCTGATTCTGCCGGTTATCGCGATTACCTTGATTACCACGATTGCCCTGATGGGCTGCACTACCTTGTGCAGGCTGAGATGGAGTATTCGGATTACCGCCTTTACCTTTCTTCTTTTTGTTACGCGATTTGTTTTTGAATCGCTTATCCATTTGATCGAGATCGCTGTTCAGCGGACCAGTAGTAACTTTCTCTTCAACAATATCGATCTCGAGTGTAGCAGGTTTTTTACCTTCCTGGTTCATGCGCAGAATGTGATTGACGCGCTCTATATTCAGCGGATACCAGGTGTTCTCTTCCTTGAATCCGAACCACATGATCTTGCGGAATATATCTGTCTTCTGCAGTATAGCTTCACCTTTTTCTGTAAGCAAGGGAGCTTCTACCTTCGGTATATTTTCCAATGCCTCCATATAGGTTTCCAACTCATAGTTGAGGCAGCACTTCAATCTTCCGCATTGACCTGAGAGCTTGCTTGGATTGAGTGATAGGTTTTGATAGCGCGCGGCACTGGTAGCAACGTTCTTAAAATCACTTAACCATGTTGAGCAACAAAGCTCACGACCGCATACACCTATACCTCCCAAACGACCTGCTTCCTGCCGCAGGCTGATCTGGCGCATCTCTACGCGAATCTTAAATTCGCCCGCGAGTAATTTTATAAGCTCACGAAAATCAACGCGATCATCGGCAGAGTAAAAGAACGTAGCCTTTACATTGTCTGCCTGATACTCGATGTCCGAAAGTTTCATCTCCAGTTTCAGATCACGAATGATCTCGCGCGTGCGATATAGCGTAGGCATCTCGCGTTTCTTTACCTCTTCAAATTTCTCGAGGTCTTTTTGATGCGCAATCCTATATATCTTTTTAATCTCGCTGTCGTTGGCAATCTTTTTCTTTTGCATCTGCAAGCGAACAAGTTCACCCTGCAATGATATATAGCCTATATGATGACCGTTCGGAACTTCTACTACCACAGCATCACCGGTTGTAAGGTTGAGCTTTTCGGTATTTCTGAAAAATTCTTTTCTGCCGTTTTTAAAACGAACCTCTGCTACATTGAATTTATCTTCCGATGGCATATCCATATTAGACAACCAATCGAATACATTCATCTTATTGCAGCCGCCTGTACCACAAGCACCATTGTTGTTGCAACCGGCGGTTTTGCCATCTTTATCTTTAACAGATCCACATGCACATCCCATCGCCTTACACTTTATAGTTCAACAAATCCTGCCCGATATCTTTGCGGAAGTATAAACCATCCCACTCAATTTTTTTGGCAGTCTCGTATGCCTTCTCACGTGCTTCATGCAACGAGTTGCCTTTGCCGGATATAGCCAATACACGTCCGCCTTCTGTTACTACATGTTCCTGGTGCTGTTTGGTTCCGGCATGAAATACCAAAGCTTTTGCATGATCCGGATGTAATCCTCGTATCACTTTGCCTTTCTCGTATTCTCCCGGATATCCACCCGACACGAGTGCTATAGTAACAGCATGCTGATCATCGATCTCAATGTTTTTATCCTTCAGTGAACCCTTCGCAGCAGCCACCAGTAATTCGAGAAAATCACTCTTGATGCGTGGCATCACAGCCTGCGTTTCAGGATCACCCATGCGCGCGTTATACTCAATCACAAACGGAGTACCACCAACATTCATCAGCCCAACAAAGATGAAACCTTTATAGTCGATTGCATCCTTTTGCAAGCCTTCTATCGTAGGCTTTACCACTTCTTCCTCCACACGCTTCATAAACGTACTGGTAGCGAATACAACGGGAGAAACAGCGCCCATACCTCCTGTGTTAGGACCCGTATCGCCATCGCCTATACGCTTGTAATCTTTTGCCTCCGGAAGGATAACGTAGTCTTTACCATCGGTAAGAACAAATACAGACAACTCTATACCATTCAGAAATTCTTCAATCAATACTTTCGCACTGGCCTCACCAAATTTTTTGTTTACCAGCATTTCTTTTACCACAGCCTTTGCTTCTGTCTGGCTTAAGCTGATAATTACTCCCTTACCGGCAGCCAATCCATCTGCTTTAAGCACTATAGGAGGCTTACACGTAGCGATATAGTCAAAAGCCTGATCGAGATCTGCCGCCTGGAATGTTCTCGCCTTAGCAGTTGGTATATTGTTACGCACCATAAACTGCTTGGAGAAATCTTTACTGCCTTCCAGTTGCGCACCTGTTTTACCGGGCCCAACCATAAGGATATTCTTTAGCTTAGGATCGGCTTCAAAAAAATCGCGAATGCCTTTTACCAGCGGAGCTTCTGGTCCTACAACAACAAGGTCTATTTCTTTTTCCAAACAGAATTGGCCGAGCTTCGGGAAATCTTCGGTACCAATAGCCACATTTTCGGCAACCTGCGCTGTGCCTGGATTACCCGGGGCAACGTAAAGTTTACCACACTGCGGACTTTGCTTTATCTTCCAGGCCAGGGCATGCTCCCGACCGCCATTTCCGATTATAAGTATATTCATGAAGGTCAAAATCTAGTTGAATCCCAAAGATAGCCGTGAAATCGGTTAAATAAAACGGGGTGGGAACATTAGCGGCTAGCTGCTTGGACCTGACTTCAAACATTCAGTGTTCCTTGCTCGGTGTTCATTATTCCCAGATAGTTATCCGCAATCGTAAAGATGCCTTCACAGGATAGCGATGTGCCTTTCACTTCAACATTTCGTTCATCATTCGTTGATTGATGATTGATGTTCGTGATTAGTTAACAGTTATCAGTATTGGACAAAATAAAAAACGTGAATGAGAACAAATCCCATTCACGTTTATCTATTAACTGAATACTTAACGCCTGATCAGTTTGCGTACTCTGACATAAACTTGATGCGCATCATGCGTATTTCTTCTTCTGAATAATCAGCAATTGAATCATCATTCAGTGCAGCTTCCAGTTCATCGGTCTCTGCGCTCATGAAGTAATCATGTATATCATCCTGCTTGTGTTGATCAAGTACCTGATCGATGTAGTAATTCAGGTTGAGCTTTGTGCCCGAGTAACAAATATTCTCGATCTCCGTCAGCATATCTTCAAACGACAGGTTGATCGTTTCTGCTATCTCTTCGAGATCTACTTTGCGATCGATCTGCTGAATGATAAAGATCTTCGTCTTCGATTTATTAACGGATGCCTTAACAACAACTTCACTTGCTGTCTCGATATCATTCTCATCTACATAGTTCTGAATAACTTCCAGAAATTCCTTTCCGAACTTATTCACTTTACCCATACCTACACCGTTCACCTGCGCAAGGTCATCTTTGGTGGTCGGGTATGTAGTGGCCATTTCTTCCAATGATGGATCCTGGAAGATCACATACGGAGGAAGATTTTTTTCTTTCGCAATTTTCTTACGAAGTGTCTTTAGTATCTCGAAGAGTTTTACATCGTACGACTTCGTGTTAACCGGTGTACGTTCTGCTGACTCCTCTTCTTCATCTATCTCGGTAGTGAAGTCGTGATCACGCGCCAGTTCTATGGCATGAGGCTTCTTGAGGAATTCCTCACCTTTGCGAGTAATTTTCAGTGCGCCTATATTATCAATATCTTTTTCGAGATACTGGTATATTAACGTTTGGCGAATCACTGATTTCCAATAGTCGGCATCTTCTTCAGCACCCTTGCCATATACTGCCAAATCGAAGTGGCCATAGCTCTTCACATATTCATCTTCAACACCGCGTATAACATTTACGAGGTGATTGAGACCAAAGCGTTCATTGGTTTGTTTTGTTGCCTGTAGTACAAACTTCACAGCTTCTGTTCCATCGAAGCGTTCGCGTGGATGCACGCAATTATCGCACATGCCACAGTTCTCTTGTTTATACTCTTCACCAAAGTAATGCAACAATTGTCTTCTGCGACAAACGGGAGACTCGGCATAGTATTCCATCTCTTGCAACAGAATACGTGCGTTCTCTCTTTCCTGTACAGGTTTATCTTTATTGAACTTCTCCAGCTTGTTCAAGTCGTTATGACTATAGAACATTAAGCAAAGTCCTTCTAATCCATCGCGACCTGCACGACCAGTCTCCTGATAGTATCCTTCAAGAGATTTAGGTACATCGTAGTGTATAACAAAGCGAACATCGGGTTTATCTATACCCATGCCGAACGCGATCGTTGCTACAATGATATCTACTTCCTCATTCAGAAAGTCATCCTGATTTTTCATGCGTACATCCGGATCAAGACCAGCGTGATAAGGTGCTGCTTTAAATCCGTTCACGTTCAGCAACTGTGCTATCTCTTCAACTTTTTTACGGCTGAGGCAATAGATCACACCAGATTTACCTTTGTGATCTTTCAGAAATTTGATCAGTTGCTTTTTCGTTTCTTTCTTCGGGCGTACTTCGTAGTAAAGATTCTTACGGTTGAAGGAAGAGATGAATACATCTGCTTCTTCCATCTGCAAGTTCTTCTGTATATCAATCTGTACTTTTGGTGTAGCGGTTGCTGTGAGAGCGATCACCGGCATGTCACCCAGATTTTGAATCATCGTTTTTATTCTCCTATACTCTGGTCGGAAATCGTGTCCCCATTCAGATATACAGTGAGCTTCATCTATAGCAACGAAAGAGACATTTACTTTCTTCAGAAATTCTATAGTCTCTTCTTTGTTTAAAGATTCCGGAGCAACGTAAAGAAGCTTTACGTTTCCGTTCATACAATCTTTCTTCAGTCTGGTGATTTCACTTTTACTCAGCGTTGAATTGAGGAAGCGTGCATTTACTCCGTACGCATTCATCTGGTCAACCTGGTTCTTCATGAGAGCAATGAGTGGCGATATAACAATCGCTAATCCATCATTGATCATAGCAGGTAATTGATAGCACAAAGATTTACCTGCACCTGTAGGCATTATAACAAATGTATTCCTCCCATCCAGCAAGTTTCGGATAATCGTCTCCTGATTTCCACGAAACTGGCTATACCCAAATATCTCCTTGAGTCTTTCTTTTAGCGCATCTTTCTCTTCGACCAACATCATTTCGTCTTGATAAGTTATATCTTTGTCCACGTAGACAAAGCTAATTTTGAAAAGGCATTGAATTTAGGAAAAAATATTAAAAAAATTGCACGGGATGTATTAATAAATGAATCCTTAGCAATTCAGAATCTCACCAATTTTATTGATGACGATTTCGAAGCCTGTGTTAAAGAAATTTATTCTGCCAAAGGCCGCGTTGTCATTACAGGCGTTGGCAAAAGCGCCATCATCGCCAATAAAATTGTTGCTACGTTAAACTCCACTGGAACACCTTCACTCTTCATGCACGCTGCGGATGCAATCCACGGCGATCTAGGCATGATTCAAAAAGATGATATAGTTATCTGCATCTCTAAAAGTGGTAATACACCAGAGATCAAAGTTTTAGTTCCCTTACTGAAACGCAGAGGCTCAAAGCTTGTTGCCTTAGTTAGCAATACAAATTCATATTTAGCACAGCAAGCGGATTTCGTGTTGAATGCAACGATTGCAGAAGAAGCATGTCCGCATAACCTTGCACCAACAACAAGTACTACCGCACATATAGCGATGGGCGATGCATTAGCAGTAAGCCTGCTAGAGATACGAGACTTTACCAGTCGCGACTTTGCAGAGTATCATCCGGGTGGATCGTTAGGCAAGCAGCTATATTTGAAAGTATCGGATGTATTTACTCATAACGCATTACCGCTTGTAAAAGCAGATGCTCCGTTGAAGGATGTTATATTGGAAATTTCATCGAAACGATTAGGATGTACTGCAGTAGTAGAGGATGATAAAAAGTTATTGGGAATAATTACGGATGGCGATCTCAGGCGCATGTTAGAGAAGAATACTAACCTAACAGGGATAAAAGCTTCTGACATCATGACGCAGTCTCCGAAAAGAATTGAAAAAGATGAATTTGCTGTGAAAGCCTTACATCAGATGCAGGAAAATAATATTACACAACTTGCTGTAATGAATGGCGAATATGTTGTCGGTTTTATCCATCTTCACGACCTGTTGAAGGAAGGTATCGTCTAAAAAATCAAAAAATTCTTTTATAAAATTTTGCTACTAACGTCTTTTGTAAAACGTCTTACGTCTAAAAATTAAATGAACAAAAATTTATATGTTGTGCTTATGGCTGGTGGCGTAGGCGTACGCTTTTGGCCCTATAGCCGCAATTCGAAACCCAAGCAATTTCTGGATGTGCTTGGCACCGGTAAAACACTTCTTCAATCTACATTCGAACGCTTTCTACCTATATGTCCTGCTGAGAATATATATGTAGTTACCCATGAAGAACATGCAGCCCTGGTAAAACAACAGCTTCCCCAGATCAAAGATGACCAGGTGCTTACTGAGCCGATGCGTAAAAACACAGCGTGTTGCATTGCTTACGCAAGCTATAAAATTGAACAGCGAAATTCGGATGCTGTTATAGTCGTTACTCCCTCTGACCATCTCATTCTGAAAGAGACTGAGTTTCTGGATGTGATCAAGAAGGCTGCTGATCAAGCGAAGAGCCAGGATAAACTGATGACGCTTGGCATTACACCTACGCGACCTGAAACAGGCTATGGCTATATTCAGTACCTCACTGAAAAATCTTTTGCCAAAAAAGTAAAAACGTTTACCGAAAAACCTGAGCTCTCGCTTGCCAAGAAATTTTTGGAGAGCGGAGACTTTGTATGGAACTCCGGTATATTTATCTGGGGTGTGAAAGCAATTATCGATGCATTCCACCAACATCTGCCGGAAACTGCTGAAGTATTTGATGAGATTGTGAAGCCAAAGCTTGGCTCTGCCGGAGAGAAAGAAGCCATCATGAGCGCTTACTCTCAAAGCAAGAGTATCTCTATCGACTACGGCATTATGGAGAAAGCTGCCAATGTATATGTATGCCTTGGTAATTTTACCTGGAGCGATCTGGGGTCGTGGGGATCGATCCACGAGATATCGGAGAAGGATGAGAACAACAACGTGCTTGCTGCCAATGCACTCACATACGAAACGCGCAACAGTATAATCAAAGGATCACCCGATAAACTTATTGTTGTACAAGGCTTGAACGGTTATCTCGTTGGCGAATTTGGCAACGTAGTAATTGTTTGTGAGAAAGATAAGGAAGAACAATTCCGCAAGTTCGTAAACGATGTGAAGACACGTCCGAATGCGAATGAGTTCATTTAAATAGTTTCCACAAAATTCACAGATATACACAGAAGAGATATATGGTATAAAACTCAGTGTATATCTGTGAGCTTGTTGGAAATCAGGAAAGCATATCCAATAGCCTTAACTGATTTCGGGCTCTGACTAAATTTTGTTTCGGATAGGTTGTTTGATAGTATATATCTCCGTTTAGAAAATCTGTTAACATACGCAGCCCCATAATATAGGTCATCATCTGCCCTGAAAATTCAACTGCAGATTTTTCTTTCTCTGTAAGTTGATCTTTCATTTCAGAAAGATATCCTCTTACTACGGCATCATATATATTTCTTCGTACGCTAATTTCGGATGCATCTTTTACCTCTTCATCCACCGGGCTCACAAAGGTTCGAATCATATCTCCCAGGTCATAAATAAAATAACCCGGCATCAACGTATCAAGATCTATCACACAAACATCTTTGCGAGTGGTGGCGTCAAACAGAATGTTATTGATCTTGGTATCGTTATGCATGATGCGCAGCTTAAGATCGCCACTTGTAATCAATGCGCGATAGCGATCTACCAGGTATATATGTCGTTGACAAGTATCAATATATTCAGCTGCTTCATTTTTACGCTCAAGCGATGCATTACTCAATGCTTCTTCAAATTGTTGATAGCGCCACCCGAGATCATGAAAGCGATTGATGGTTGGGTGGAATAAAGAAGAATCAGCCCCTTCCAGATTTTTAGTAAGTCGCGCAAAGCCACTGGCTGCATTAAAGGCTTCCGCTTCTGTTTCAACTTTGTTGATCGTAATTGTATTGGCTATATAAGGGAATAAGCGCCAGGGAAATCCATCTGAGTCGTACACCATCTCTGTACCGTCACGACTTTTTACAGGCGAAAGAAATATATAGTCCGGATGATGCACCGACAGATAGTTGGCGGCAGCGCGAATATTACCGGCTACAATTTCTGGTTGCCTGAATACATTCGTATTCAGGCGCTGCAGTACATATGATCTTTCTCCTGTTAATTTATAGGTCTGGTTAATATAGCCCGCGCTGATCTGCTCCGTTTTGAAGTCAGCTTCCAAACCAAATTCCTGCAGAATGTTTTTTAATTGCATACAGCAAAATACAAAACGAAAATATACTATATGAAAAAGGCACAAATAAATCAGTGATCAACACCGATTCACTTGTGCCATGGACAAGAGATTGACTTATATGTTACCAGAGTTTCTCCGGATAATCGCCTTGTGCAATCAGTGACTTGATCTTGGACGAAACTTCTTCTTTATCTTCCTTATAAGTAACACCAAACCAAATGTTACCTCCACCCAGCACTTTTACTTTACCAATGCCACGATGAATGAGTTCATTTACTATAAGGGGTATATAAAACTCTGACTTCAGATTCGTATGATGCTCTTTCAAAAAGTCATCGAACATAGAGGAGGCCAATTTGAATACTTCTGGATGAAAACCCCAGAAGTTCATAGATGTAGGAGCATTTGGATCGAGCATACGATCGCCTTCTTTCTCTTTCGATACAATCTTTCCATTTTCCAATACGATGGTGGTGCGCTCTACTACCGACTGTAAGTATCCGTCTTTATCAGCTTCACCTACACCTCGCGAAACGCTTCCATGCTCCGATAATACTTTGCTCAACGTAAAGCCAACCATTGCGTGTGCTCCGGTAGTATCGTTCTTAAAATAATTGGCTACCGATGCAAATGCATCTTTACCATAAAAGTCATCGGCATTGATAGCGATGAATGGTTCGGTTATAACATCTTTGGCGCAAAGTAAAGCGTGGCCTGTGCCCCAGGGTTTCGTGCGCTCAGTATTTTTATACTGTGCTGGTATAAGCTTATCGATAGACTGCACGACAAATTCTACTTCAACTTTACCTTGCAGCTTGGGTAAAAATTTTTCTTTTACAGTTTCAAGTATCTCGTCACGCACGATAAAGACAACCTTGGTGAAACCTGCTCGAACAGCATCAAAAAGAGAGTAATCCATGATGGTTTCGCCATTCGGACCGAAACCGTCAATTTGTTTTATGCCTCCGTAGCGGCTTCCAATACCTGCGGCCATTACCAGGAGAGCCACTTTTTTTTGTGTGCGATTTGGTGTGTCCATTGTGTTTTAGTTTATTTCAGAATTATTAGCGTGTGGTGTTTCCGCAAACACTCGCTTTTGAAGCGGTTTATTAGGTTTTATCGGAAGTTCATGACATCTTCCGGAAACGGCTGGAAAGGGGCTTTCAAAAAACACCACGATGCTGTAAAAAATTATAAGGCGCAAAAATATAAGTTTTAATAAGAAAGCTGTGTGTATAAGACACACATGATCATAGTAACCACCTAAAACCTTAACCTGAAATCGTATCATGACGAACCAAAAGAATGATTACCTCGTGCCGATGATCATCATCGGGGTCTTGTTTTTTATTTTCGGATTTGTGACCTGGCTAAACGGACCACTTATCACTTTCGTAAAGCTTGCGTTCTCCTTGAATACCGATTCAGAAGCGTTCCTCGTAACAACAGCTTTTTATCTTGCTTACTTCTTTCTCGCTATACCTTCTTCGTGGATACTCGAGAAGACGGGTATGAAAAAAGGTATGGCCTTCGGTCTGGTTGTGATGGCGGTCGGTACGTTTATCTTCGGAACGTACGCTACACAACGTAACTATACTATCTCGCTGGTTGGTCTCTTTACTATAGGTTCCGGATTATCGTTATTGCAAACAGCATCCAATCCCTATATCAGTATACTTGGCCCGATTGAGAGTGCAGCACAACGCATTAGCATTATGGGTATCTGTAACAAGATCGCCGGTATATCCAGTCCCTTTATTCTCGGAACATTTGTATTAACCGGTATCGATAAATTGGAAGAAGAGATCAAGAGTGCGGCAACACCCGAAATCAAGAATACACTGCTGAACGAATTTGCCGCCAAGATATATACTCCTTACATGATCATGGCTGTTGTGCTGGTATTGCTGGGTATATGGATATTAAAATCCGCTTTGCCGGAAATAAAGGCCAGTGAAGCGAACGTTACTCCATCTGACAGTGATCTGTCGAAAAACAAAAATAGTATACTTCAGTTCCCTCACTTGTTGCTGGGAGCATTTTGCATTTTCGTATATGTAGGCGTAGAGGTAATGGCAGGTGACGCTATCGGAACTTATGGTAAAGGATTTCACATCCCTTCTGATGAAACAAAATACTTTACATCGCTTACCCTGGTCACTATGTTGATAGGCTATATTATCGGGTTGATCACAATACCCAAGTATATATCACAGCAAACTGCACTGAAAGTTTCAGCATGGCTGGGCGTTGTATTCACTGTGTGTACTGTGTTTACCAGCGGCTATGTATCAGTAGGATTTGTAGCAGCACTTGGATTGGCAAACGCATTGATGTGGCCTGCTATATGGCCATTGGCGATTGATGGTCTGGGTAAATTTACCGAGCGCGGATCTGCGCTTTTAGTGATGGGTATAGCGGGGGGTGCCGTAATTCCAAAAGTATTTGCCAGCTTAAAGGACCACTACGATTTTCAATGGGTGTTCTTCCTGCTGATGCTGCCTTGCTATTTCTATATCCTGTTCTACTCTACGAAGGGATATTTACTCGGAAAAAAATAACCAAGTATATTTTGATACAATAAAGAAAGCGATCTCCTCACTCAGGAGATCGCTTCTTTTAAAAAGTCATTCAAAGGCTTTGCAGATTTCAGTACATCCACTACCTGTTTCATAAATTTCTTTTCTGTTACAGCGCTATCAGTAAAGCTGTGTTCTACTATAAAGCTCTTTAACTTCAGCCAATCGGCATGCGGATGATCCGGTGAATAACCTTTCGGAGCTTTCTTCAACGCATCTTCATCCCAGAACTTTGAAAAATTACTTTTGAATTTTCGTTCGTTGAAAATCTTTTGGAGACGATCGCCATTATAGTCAATCTCCTGCCTCACCTTTGCCAACAACTCCGGCTGTGGTTGAAACAACCCTATAGCAACAAAACTGTTGTTGCCCGGCTGTAGTTGAAAGTAATATCCGGGTGTACCCAATCCCTTTCCTTCCGAAGATATAGCAGCACCAAAATTATTCTTATAGGGGCGCTTGTCTTTGCTAAAGCGAACATCGCGGTATATTCTGAACACGAGTTTCTTCGGATCAAGTCCTCCCAACGAATCATCGAACTTTATCATCTCATGAAGTAAATCTGCAACAACTACATCAAATGCATCTTTGGCTTCAAGGTAACGGCCTTTGTTCTTGTCAAACCATTCGCGGTTATTATTCTTCGCCAGGTCTTTAAGAAATTTGAGAATAAGCGGGAAATCCATATCAGTAACTTTAATGTTTGTTTTTAGAACGTACACTACGTGCTATATATCTATACTATATCGTGATCAGTCAAAAACCTCTACTACGGTTTCCAGCCCTATACCTCGTGAGGCTTTTACCAGTATAGTAGCATCCGTTACATGATCTTTCTTCAGTTGTTCCATCAACGCATCCTTTGTAGTAAAGTGTTTTGCAAAAGGTATCTCTTCGAGTGCAGTTTTGATGAGGTTGCCACAGAGATATACTTCCTTCAAACCTTTCTCTTTGATCAGCTTACCCAGGGCACGGTGTTCTTTCTCTGCCTCCTCTTCCAACTCGAACATATCGCCCAGTATCATCACTTTTCTGGCAGCCTTCATAGCAGCCATATTCTCAATAGCAGCTTGCATGGAGCTGGGATTCGCGTTGTATGCGTCCAGTATAATGGTGTTTGTTCCTTTACTCACCATTTGCGAACGCATATTAGCAGGTATATATCCTGCTACGGCTTCGTTCGCTTTCTCATCGTCCACATCAAAATATTTACCGATACATAAAGCGGAAGCTATATTTTCAAAGTTATATGTGCCTATAAGGTGCGTTGTTACCACTTCTCCATTTTCTGCTTTTAATTTTACAAACGGATCGGCACCAATCAACTCACAATGGTAATAATCATTCACAGCCGGGTATAACACAGGATTACTAAACCGCTTCGCCATGTTAGCCAGTATAGGATTCTGTGAGTTGATAAATACTATACCCTTTGTTGTAATCAGATGCTGGTATAGCTCCGATTTGGCTCTTATAATATTATCGTAACCGCCAAATGTACCAATGTGTGCTTTACCGATGTTAGTAATAAATCCATGTGTAGGATTAGCGATTGAGCACAACAACGCGATCTCTCCTACATGGTTAGCGCCCATCTCTACAACGGCTGCCTCATACGTTGAATCAATCGCCAGCAAAGTAAGAGGCACACCAATGTGATTGTTCAGATTACCTTTTGTTGCATAGGTTTTGAACTTCTTGCTGAGAACAGCATTCACCAATTCCTTACTGGTAGTTTTTCCGTTTGAACCTGTTAACCCAACCACCGGAATTTTTAAATGATCCCTGTGATGGCGCGCCAGCTTTTGCAATGTATCGAGTACATTCTCTACAAGAATGCAACGATCATCGGCTTTATAGGCTGCATCATCTATCACAGCATAGCTTGCACCTTTCTCCAATGCCTGCGCGGCAAATTCATTCGCATTAAACCGGTCGCCACGGAGTGCAAAGAAAATGGAGCCTGGAGTAATCTGGCGCGTATCGGTGGATACTTTACCCGCCTGTAAAAACTTTGAATATAAATCTGCGATGTTACTCATGATCAATGTCTGCTTATTTCTTCCCTTCATCCTTATACACATAGCGATTGTGTGAAGGAAAAAGTATCTTGGTGGCAAGATAACAGCTCTCTAAGCTCTACGTTATAGTGACAAGAAAAATTATTTCGATGAGAACATTTTTTTCCTGCTTTTTCCTTGTCCTGTCTTTTAATATTCAGGCGCAGTTTACCTACACGCTTGATCAAAGCATACCCGTAGAAGGCGAGCAAGCCACACTCACCATGCCGTGGGTGGGCGGACTGAATGCCGCACAGTATAACACGATGGATCTGAACAATGATGGACTGGAAGACCTGGTGCTGTTTGAACGCATGGCCGGAAAGCTCTTAACGTTTCTCAACCAGAACAACCAATATCAATATGCTCCGGAGTATGAATCCTTTTTCCCCAGCGATATAACGAACTGGCTATTGCTTCGCGATTTCAACTGCGATGGAAAGAAGGATGTATTTACCGGAAATGTGCTGGGTATAAAAGTATATACCAACGTTACGCAGCCGGGGGGAACACTTACCTGGAAGCAGTATATATTTTACGACAGCGGTGGCAAGAGTGAAGTGTTACTTACCAAAGGTTTTTCTACAACCAAGATCAACCTGCAACTACAGTTCGATGATCTGCCCAATATAGCTGACGTTGATGGCGATGGCGATCTGGATATTTTCAATGTGCGGTTTGCCAATAATGGCACGCTGGAGTTTCACAGAAACAATGGTATAGAAAATCACAACACATGCGACTCACTTGATTTCGAAAGGATCACGAATCAATGGGGTAATTTTACGGAGTGCTCTTGTGGCGTATATGCCTACAACGGCACTGCGTGCAGAACCAATGGTAAAGTTGAACATGCCGGAGGAAAGAGCCTCCTGATGCTGGATGTTACTCACGATGGCCAACTGGATGTACTGTTATCCGAAGCAACATGCTCCCAATTATTTATGCTGCCGAATCAAGGTACCTTATTGAGTCCTGTAATTGAGTCGGAACAAAATTTTCCTTCCTCGAATGCTGCTAACTTTTTATACCCAGCAGCCTACTATGAAGATGTTGACTTCGATGGTCTGAAAGATCTGATCTCCACTCCGAATATATTTACCAAGACTATATTAAGTACTGATCTGTCGCGGTCTAACTGGTACTATAAAAACACAGGCACGAATGAAGAGCCTACTTTCACATTTGGCCAAACCAATTTTTTGCAAGACCAGATGATCGATGTGGGCGATGATGCCGTGCCTGCATTTATGGATTTTGATATGGATGGCGACTTCGATCTTTTTATTAGTCAGAATACATCTGCTGGTATTGTTGCAACGATACTGGTATACGAAAACATTGGCAGTAACACAGAGCCTCATTTCAAGCTGACAGAAGAAAACTACCTCAACTTTACATCATTGCTGCTATATAATCTCAAAATTCAGTTTGCCGATTTTAACACCGATGGTAAACCCGACCTCGTGTTTACGGCTACCAGTTTGCAGGATGGAGTGACACGATTGTTTTATATTCCTAACCAGGCTTCAGCGGGCCTGAATCTTTCTACATCTGATCTTCAGGTCATCAATTTTGATACAAATTCTGTTTCCAATTTTGCACCCACCGAAAATATAGCAGTGCTGGATGTAGACCTCGATGGCAAAATGGATTTGATACAAGGCAAAAGCAATGGTGCTCTTTATTACTGGAAAAATTCCGGTAACGGTAGCTCACCAAATTTCTCTCTGGAGAGCGATGCATATCTTAATATAGGCTCGAGTGTGCTTCGGCAGAATCTCGCATGTGCTGTTGGCGATCTTGATAATGATGGAGCGAGCGACCTGGTTATTGGTGACCAGACAGGAGAGGTGCGTGTCGTAGGTAATTTTCGTCAGGCCAGCAATGCTGATAATGCCGTGGGTAATGTTGTGTGGAATTCGCTCTCCGAATCATACGAAGCCCGAAATCTCGGTGGCAGAATATGGCCCACGGTTGTGAATATATTTGCCACAACACGCCCAGCGATTGTTGCCGGAAATGTAACGGGAGGACTAGTGGTGCTGCGCCATGATAACACCAACGAACTTCCGGGAGTACCGGTGATTGGTATATATCCCAATCCTGTTGCGCGCGGCAATAACCTGAATGTATCGTCCGATCGCTCTATATATATGCAGATATTCTCCAGCACCGGCCAGATGATCCGTGAGAATATCGCTATACAACCCAACCAGGTAAATCCGATTGATGAAGTTACTCAACTGGCGCGCGGACTATATATTCTGCGCTTTGTGTGGAATAATCAGTCCGTGTCAAAGAAAATTGTAGTTTATTAATTCAGCGATTCCTCCATCTTTGCACGATTTTAAAAACATAAACTCATGAAGTATGCTTTTCTCTTTGATATGGATGGTGTTATTGTAGACAGCAATCCCTATCATAAAATTGCTCTGATACAATTTTGTAAAGAACATGGTTATGATCTGAGTGAACAGGAGCTTCGTGAAAAGATCTATGGCCGCACAAACCGCGATTGGATCCTCAATATATTCGGCAACATTGGTGACGAGAAGATCCGCCTATATACGGAAGAGAAAGAAGCACTCTATCGCAAAATATATGATAAAGACATTGAGCCGGTAGCAGGCCTGATTGGTTTTCTGGAGAAGTCTGAGAAGGCAGGTATTCCACGGGCTGTTGCAACGTCTGCCCCACGCGCCAATGTAGACTTCTCTCTTTCTAAAACACATACCGAAAGATTTTTTCCCACGATCCTTGACGACTCTTTTGTAAGTAAAGGAAAACCTGATCCGGAAATTTATCTCAAGTCAGCAGCCGCGCTGGGATTCAAGCCCGAGCATTGTGTTGTGTTTGAAGATTCGCTTTCAGGCGTGGCCGCAGGCAAAGCAGCGGGTTGTAAAGTAGTGGGCATTACTACCACACATACCCCGGAAGAACTCAGTCAGACTGATCTTATTATCAAGGATTTTGAAAATCTGAACCCGGAAACATTGATTTCCAGGCTTTTTTAGGAAAAGACTCCGGATTATTTGAGTTTGGCTTTGGATTATTGAGTGTGTTTTACCGATATTTGCAATCCCTTTTTGGAAGGGCCTAAAATTGAGCTGATTATGGCACGAGTTTGTCAAATAACTGGAAAGAGACCTCAGGTTGGTAACAATGTTTCGCATGCTAACAACAAGACGAAGCGCAGATTTTTACCAAACCTTCAGAAGAAACGCTTCTACATTCCTGAGGAAGATAAGTGGATCACCTTGAAGCTTTCAACAAAAGCTATCAAGACCATTAACAAAAATGGTATTACTGCTGTATTGAAAGAAGCCAGAGCTAACGGAAATCTGGTATTATAGTACTTCAACGTAGATCGTTAATGGTTATAGGTTATCCGTAGAGCCAGAAAACGATTAACAAATAACGTTTAACGAATAACGTAAAAGACAATGGCAAAGAAAGGCAACAGGATTCAGGTGATCTTAGAGTGCACAGAGCATAAAACCAGCGGCCAGCCAGGCATGAGCCGTTATATCACCACGAAGAATCGTAAAAACACAACAGAGAGATTGGAGCTGAAGAAGTACAATCCTATTTTGAAAAAAGTTACTGTTCACAAAGAAATTAAATAACCATGGCAAAGAAAGTAGTTGCTACCCTGAAAAAAGGTGACGGAAAAAGCTTTGCAAAAGTGATCCGTGCCGTGAAGTCTGAAAAGACTGGTGCTTATACCTTCAAAGAAGAGATCGTTCCAGCTGATCTGGTAAAAGAAACACTCGCTAAGAAATAAGCCAGTTGGTATAAAAATTTGAAAAGTCCCCACAAGGGACTTTTTTTGTTACCGCACTTTCCCGCTCACAGGAATGTTGCAAGAATAAATTTTCTCTCTATGGCATTGTTCGGACTCTTCTCTAAAGATAAAAAGGAATCACTCGATAAAGGACTGGAGAAATCCAAAGACAGCTTCTTTGGTAAACTCGGAAAAGCACTGGTCGGTAAATCAACCGTTGATGATGATGTACTCGATAGTCTCGAAGAGATCCTGGTATCTTCTGATGTAGGAGTAGAAACTACGCTAAAGATCATTGAGCGTATTCAACAACGCGTTGCCCGCGATAAATACCTGGGTACTTCTGAACTCGACCGTATACTGAAAGAAGAAGTGGCTTCACTCCTCTCTGAGGCCGATGTGAAAAATGCTGAAGAGTTTTCTATACCAACTGATAAAAAGCCATACGTAATTATGGTTGTGGGTGTAAATGGAGTAGGCAAAACTACAACCATCGGAAAACTTTCTGCGCAATTCAAAAAGAAAGGCAAGAGTGTAGTGCTGGGAGCGGCTGATACATTTCGTGCTGCTGCTGTAGATCAGCTCAAACTCTGGGGCGAGCGTGTAGGGGTACCGGTAATTGCCCGCGGCATGAACACTGACCCATCTGCTGTAGCTTTCGATGCTGTAAAGGCAGGTGCTGATCAAAATGCTGATGTGATTATCATTGATACGGCTGGTCGCCTTCACACCAAAATAAACCTGATGGCCGAGCTCACCAAGATCAAACGTGTTATGCAGAAAGTTATACCCGATGCACCACACGAAGTTTTACTGGTACTCGATGGTAGCACCGGACAAAATGCCGTTATACAAGCAAGAGAATTTACCAAAGCCACTGAAGTTACTGCCCTCGCTATAACCAAACTTGATGGCACAGCCAAAGGTGGTGTGGTAATCGGAATCTCCGATGAATTTAAGATACCCGTAAAATATATAGGTGTTGGCGAAAAAGTAGAAGACCTGCAGGCATTTGATCGTATGGAGTTTGTAGACTCTCTTTTCAAAAAGAACCAATAAGCTAAAAGCAGAAGGTGGAACTACGCAATATCTTTAGACTTTATACTTTAAGCATTGGATTTCATTTGCGGGAAACAAAATATAGTACAAAGTTCTTCCGGACTTTCGTGACTTCTTAAAACTACTTATGCTTAATCGGAGCAGGTATACGGAAGAAAAGCTGATAGTTGAATCCCCACGTAGATTGCTTATCGGTACTGCCATAGCCTGGCACATCGCTGGGTTTCATCAAGCCGGTTTCATTGGTACTTAAGCCGAACTTGAATCGGGCGGTATATCCCATCCATATAAATTTCCACATCTTTACTTTAAGCCCGGTAACAAGCTCGAACCAGTTACCATTGATATTTACATTGGCGACTTGCGTATCCAGCGATCCCCATACAGGGTCTTGTACATTTTCAATCTTCAGGTGTTCAGAAAATGTAGCGTGACCATATCGCAGACCAAAGAAGAACATATTTTTCTCCGGGTCTTTCGTAAGAAAATTTACATCCGGTCCTACCCTGAAGTACGTTCCATTATTATCGTATGATGATTTATCGCCATCAAATGTTCTGGCCCAATAGCCATAGTCTACCGCGAGATAATATCGATCGAAATCAACATCGGCATTTACTTCCCAGCCTGTAAAAGTCTTGCTGGAGTACATACTACGGGCAATCGAAAGCATATCGGTACCGATACGGATACCAGTAGGTATATAGCTCTTCTTCGCCAACGAGTCAACCTTGGTTGTATCACTTTGTGCGAACACCATTGTGCTACACACAAGCAGGAGTAATGGCAATATGTTAATTGACCTCAACTGCAATGTTTGTAACTGCCGGAAATTTAACATCATTTGTTTCGAGAACTTCTACATTATCCTTGGCAACAAGCTCTGTCAGATCAGAATATATAGTCTGCGGTCCACAACCCTTAAAAAGTGTATTGGTTGTGAGCGTATACTGTACAGATACCGTATCAACAGCTGTTCTGTCTGTATATGAAATATAAAACTCTGTACTGGTAACGCTGGTGCTCGGATTAAGTGGAAGTTTTACAACGCTGGTTGTATCACTCGCATAATATATAGCGTCTGAATA
>NZ_DATCSD010000446.1:0-67311 GCF_036568665.1 Ohtaekwangia sp.
GGATGCTGTTTCGTTTCTCGGTCTCATGAAAGAGAAAATGAAACTCGTAGAGATCGATCAGTCATTATTGAATCGTTCACTCAACGAAGGGTTCTCCGGTGGTGAGAAGAAACGTAACGAGATCTTCCAGATGGCAATGCTCGAACCAAAGCTGGCTATACTGGATGAGACAGATTCTGGTCTTGACATTGATGCATTGAAGATCGTTTCTAACGGTGTGAATAAACTTCGTAATAAGTCGAACGCAGTAATTGTAGTAACTCACTATCAGCGCTTGCTGGATTATATAGTGCCTGACTTTGTACACGTGTTATATAAAGGAAAGATTGTGAAGTCTGGCACAAAAGAACTGGCTCTTGAACTGGAAGCCAAAGGATATGACTGGATTAAAGATGAAGTTTCTGTCGCTTAATGTGTAGATGATGAGTGTTGCAGCAACAGAAAAGAATATAACAACCGAGGTAGCGTCAGAGATCGAAAAGAGTCTGGCAGGCGCTGCCGGTCAGATGCTAAAGAAAGAAGCACTTGACTCCTTCCGTACACTTGGATTCCCTGCTAACAAAGCAGAAGAGTATAAATTTACTCCTATAACACGAGCGCTTGAAAGGAACTTCAATCTCTCGCTGAAGAATCCTGTATCCGGGAAATTGGATATAGCATCATACAAAATACAAGGGCTTGATGCTCATGTACTGGTATTCATCAACGGTGTTTTCTCCAAAGAAGCATCTTCTATACAAGCCGGTAATTTTACAATCCTCTCCTTACAGGAAGCATTACTGACGGGCAACAGTATAGTTGAAAAACATCTTGGTAACTATGCCGACTTTAAAGCCGATGCATTGGTTGCTTGGAATACGGCCTCATTCAGCGATGGTGTCTTCATTCACGTTCCCGATAAAATAGTAGCCGATAAACCTGTTATACTATATCACATTCACGATGCACAGGAAGGACAGGTTATATCGCTTAACCGTAACCTGATCGTAGTTGGAAAAAGCAGTGAACTAACTGTGATGGAGAAGTTCGATTCCAAGGGCACGTCTGCTAATTTTTCCAATGCTGTCACTGAAGCGGTAGTTTCCGAAAATGCCGGTCTGGAATTATACTCCATTCAGAATGATCCGGGTGCGCGTTACCAGTTCGGATTAACGCAAATTCATCAGTCAAACTTCAGTCGTGTAAATACCTATACATTTACATTGAACGGAAAACTGATCCGTAACAATTTACAATTTACACTGGATGGTGAAGGTATCGAATCGCACATGTATGGTTTATACCTGCTGGCGAATGATACCCTGGCGGATAACCATACCGTTGTGGATCATAAAAAACCTAACTCCTTCAGTAACGAGCTCTACAAAGGTATTATGGGCGACAGTTCTAAAGGTGTATTCAACGGTAAGATTTATGTTCGCCCGAATGCACAAAAGACCAATGCATTTCAGGCGAACCGAAATATACTTCTCACCGACAAGGCAACGGTTAACACCAAGCCTCAGTTGGAGATTTGGGCTGATGATGTGAAATGTTCACACGGTTGTACTACCGGACAACTCGATGAAGAAGCACTCTTTTATTTACAGGCACGTGGTATAGCGAAAGATACGGCACAGGCAATGATGCTTTATGCATTTGCCGGTGAGGTGCTGGACAATGTGAAGAATCCGGTAATTAAAGAATATCTCGATAACGTAATCAGCGAAAGATTACACAAAGATTTTTGAGTATGACTTCCTCTCCTGCTGCTATAGATCGGAAACTGGATATCGATGCTATTCGGAAAGAGTTTCCGGTGTTGCATCAACAAGTGAATGGCCGCGACCTGGTATATCTTGATAATGCGGCTACATCGCAAAAGCCTTTGAAGGTAATTAATGCATTGGTTGATTACTATCAGGGATATAACGCAAACATTCATCGCGGCATCCATACACTGGCTGAGCGCGCAACAAAAGCGTATGAAGAAACCCGCCATACAGCGAAGCGTTTCATCAATGCTAAGTCCGAGCAGGAGATCATCTTTACCCGAGGTGTAACAGAAAGTATAAACCTGGTAGCTGCTTCTTATGGCCGGGCGTTTATAAAAGAAGGAGACGAGATCATTGTATCAGAACTCGAACATCACTCGAACATCGTTCCCTGGCAACTGGTATGCGAAGAGAAAAAGGCTACGCTGAAAACTATACCCGTTTCTCCGCAAGGTGAACTTGACTTAGACACTTTCACAAAACTGCTTTCATCAAAAACCAAAATTGTAGCGGTTAATCATGCGTCCAATAGTCTTGGAACCATCAACCCGATTAAAGAGATTATAGCACTGGCACATAGTGTCGGAGCCGTTGTGTTGATTGATGGAGCACAATCAGGAGCGCATATTGAAATAGATGTGCAGGATCTCGATTGTGATTTCTATTGTCTTTCATCACACAAAATGTATGGACCTACCGGCACCGGTATACTATACGGAAAAAAAGATCTGCTCGAAAAAATGCCTCCTTATCAAGGTGGTGGAGAGATGATCAAAGAAGTTACGTTTGCTAAAACAACGTATAATGATCTCCCTTACAAATTCGAAGCAGGTACACCTAACATTGCCGATGTTGTGGCCTTCCGGTATGCGATGGATTTTATCCAGGAGCTTGGAAGAGATGCCATGGCGGCACATGAGCATGACCTGCTCACCTATGCCACTGAACGCGTTTCAAAACTAAAGGGTGTAAACCTGGTAGGTACTGCCAAAAATAAAGTAAGCGTTCTTTCCTTTACAGTAGAAGGTATACATCATTTTGATATAGGTCAGATGCTGGATGCACGCGGTATAGCTGTTCGCACCGGTCACCACTGCACACAACCTCTCATGACTTGCTATGGTATTGAAGGAACTGTACGGGCATCTTTTGCCGTTTATAATACAAGAAAAGAGATTGATCATCTCGTGGAAAGCCTCGAGCGGATCATTAACTTCATGAAGTAACAGATGACGGTTGACCAGATACAGGAAGAGATAATCAGTGAATTTTCGCTGCTGGATGGAGACATGGAGATGACGGTCTTCTATATTATGGAGTTAGGCCAGAAGCTCCCCGAAATGCCAGCCGCTGAAATAACAGAAGACAATGTTGTGAAAGGATGCCAGTCGAAAGTATGGCTGTCCGGAAAAATAGAAGATGGCAAAGTATACTTCACTGCCGATAGTAACACAGCCATCACCAAAGGACTGGTGAGCTTACTGGTGAGAATCTTTAATGGCCAAACACCTGATACTATTCTACATGCTGACCTGTATTTTATGAACAGGATCGGCATGGAACGATTCATCGGCACACAACGTTCGAATGGTTTTGCGGCCATGATCAAACAGATGAAACTATATGCGCTCGCTTTTAAAACCAAAATGGAAGTGAAATCATGAGTGAGCAAGTGGAAAATATACAGGTATCAGAAACTTCAATACCCGAACTGCGGGACAAGGTGATACAAGCCATCAAAACGGTTTACGATCCGGAGATTCCAGTGGATGTCTACGAGCTGGGCCTCATCTACGAGATCAATGTATACCCGATCAATAATATTTATGTACAAATGACGCTCACTTCTCCTTCATGCCCATCGGCTGAGGTAATTCCCGGAGAAGTAGAGCAAAAAATTAAAGCCATCGAAGGTGTCAACGATGTGAAAGTTGAAATTACCTTTGACCCACCATACTCGCAGGACATGATGAGCGAGGCTGCGAAACTTGAACTAGGATTTCTATAATTTGTTATAATACTATCAGCTTTAACTGACAATAAACTATGTATCCCGAACAATTAGTAGCACCCATGCGCACCGATCTGACAAGCGCAGGTTTTGCTGAACTAAAAACACCTGAAGAGGTGGATAGCTACCTGAAAAACCAAAAAGGAACAACCTTGCTGGTAATCAATTCTGTATGTGGCTGTGCAGCAGGTGCTGCCAGACCCGGAGTGAAGTGGGCTTTACAATCTTCATCTAAAAAGCCGAGCAACCTGGCTACCGTATTTGCTGGTGTTGATAAAGAGGCCGTTTCGAAAGCAAGAGAATATACGCTTCCTTATCCTCCATCATCCCCTTCCATTGCACTTTTCAAAGATGGTGAATTGGTACACTTTGTCGAGCGCCACCACATTGAAGGCAGAAATGCCCAGATGATCGGCCAACACTTAGTAGAAGTGTTCGATGAATTTTGCGAATAAGCTATAGATATAGCTGTATATAAAAGAAGCGGGCAATACCCGCTTCTTTGTTTTTATACCTTTTTTACCTGAAAATCTAAGCTGCAGTTTGCTGATCCAGCATAAGCCTGGTTTCTTCAAGATCGAGTTCGTACTCTATTCTTCGAAGGGCTTCATCTCCAATCTTCCCCTCTCTTCTCATCTGCAAAAGATCTTTCCTTTCCTTGTTGAGCAATTCCTGTTGAAGTCTGTGAAACTCATGTATCTCTGCTTCATTCAGTTTTTTCTCTGATTGATCTTTCCGCAGCCGTTGAATACGGATTTCATATTTTGTTTTGATCTGGTTGAGCACCTCATCACTCAACGACAAAGAGTAATTCTCTTCGATATGCTCAATAACAGAAGATGCAATTAATAGTCTTGCTTTCTGTTCTTCTTCCTGGTCTTTTCCATCTGCCTGCAAACCAAACCAATTGATCATCGGCCGCAGAGTAAGTCCTTGTAATACAAGTGTTGAAAAGATAACACAGAAGGTCAGAAAGATAATAAGATTCCTGTGAGGGAAAGGTTCTGTTCCTCTGCCGGTAAGAGGCAGTGCTAATGCAGCAGCCAAGGATACAACGCCACGCATACCCGACCATGCTACAATGGTAGTCAGTTTAAGATTTACTTCAGGCTCACGCTTACGAATCTTTTTACTGATCCGAGGTATATACGTGCCGGGATATACCCAGATGATGCGGCCGACAATTACTGCTATACTTATAATGATTGCATACTTCCAAGCCCAAAAAGAATTGTCTCCTAAATTTCGAATGATCTCCGGAAGCTGTAACCCGATAAGAATAAAGATGACTCCATTCAAAATGAACAACACCGTATTCCACGAGCCATACGCCTGAAGTCTGGTTTGCTGTGAGAACACCTCGCTGGAATTCCAACTCACATATAAACCGGAAGCGACTACAGCCAATACCCCGGAAATATGTATGGACTCCGCACCCAGGTAAGCTACAAAGGGTGCCAGAAAAGTAAGGGTTGTATCAGTAGTCGGGTTGTCGGGAGTAAATTTATGTATCCACTTGAATATCCATCCCACTAGAAGTCCCAATACAATTCCACCAAGTGCTACAACAAAGAATTGCACACTGGCATCCCACACACTAAATACTCCGGTGGTTACTGCTACAACGGCATATCTATACGCAATCAAACCAGTTGCATCATTCACCAGGCTCTCTCCTTCTAATATAGTGATAACACGCTTGGGTACACTCAAGCCCTTGATGGCGGCTGCCGCAGCGACAGCATCTGGCGGAGAAATGATTGCACCCAATACAAAAGCTTCTGCCCAATTAAAACCTGGTATAACCATATGCGCCACCCAGGCAACCGCGCAGGTAGTAAAGATCACACACCCTGTAGCGAGTAGAATGATGGGACGCTTGGCTGCTTTAAAATCCGGCCACGAAGTATTCCAGGCCGAAGCATAAAGCACAGGGGGAAGAAAGACAAGAAAGACAATATCAGGATCGAGCGAGATGGAAGGCAAGCCCGGTATCATCCCGATCAGGATACCCGCCACTACCAATAATATAGGATACGGTATCTTGATCCGGTCAGTCACCTCCGCCAGGGCAGTGACTACGGCAAGCAATACAATAACGGTAGCAATATTTTGCATGCAGTGGGATTAACAAAAAGCAGAGTTAAAGTTAATAACTGAACCTGGTCAGAAACTCTTCCAGTTCTTCTTTCAGTGGCTGGTCGTTCACCACGCCTAAAAGCTTATTTACTTCCGGGTTTACTTTTACATTCAGCTCGTGTAAACGAAGATGCTGGTTAATAAAAATAAACTCGAGCGGTGGAATAAGCTCCTTCAACGCATCCAATATATCAATTACTTTCAAATTGCGTTCAACAAGGTTGTATGTTCCGTTGCCTAGTTGGGCAGTGAGAAGGTTGGCCAATGCTCGGGCCGCCCTATCCACATGAATGAATGTTCGGGATTGTTTGCCATCGCCCTGTATAGTGATGAGCTTGGAAAAATTGGCTTCGAAGGCAAACTTGTTGATAACGGCATCAAAACGCATACTCCGGCTATAGCCGTATACATTTCCGCAGCGCATAATATAGGTATCAATTTTTCCAGCCAGCCTGCGAACGTGTTCTTCTCCTCTTAATTTAGAGATAGCATATAACGTCTGTGGATCCGGAGCCGTGTTTTCATCAGCCGCTTCTTTGGAAGAACCATATACTCCCGTGCTGCTGGTATAGATAAAGCGCTTTACATTACTTTCTTCAACAGCATAAACCAGTTCGGCTGTGCCCCAGTGATTTACCTGTTCGTATGAATGCGCATCGGCATTGGCAAAAGGAGTCGTTACTTTGGCCGCCAGGTGATATACTACATCTATACCCTTCAGTACTTTTCGAAGGGCGCGCGAATCCAGCAACTCACCTTTTACGAACGTGATCTTGGTATAATTCTGCAACCGCAGTCCCAGAAACATATTGTAGTTGGGCCTACTCAGATTATCGTATACTATTACTTGCTCTACTTCTGGTTTTGCTATTAACGCACTGATCAGCTCAGTGCCTATATATCCGGCACCTCCGGTAACTAATACTTTCATCTTTGAATTAATACTACTTGTTGATCAAATCCGTATGCAGGCCGCATTCTACCTTGTTCATACCGAACCAGCGAGCTTCACGCTCCTGCATTTCAGGGTCTAATTTACGGGTACACGGCTCACAACCTATACTGATATATCCTTTTTCTTCCAATGGATGTTTGGGAAGATTGTATTCCTTTTGATACTGCCAGATCATCTTGGCGTTCCAGTCGAGCATCGGGTGAAAGCGCGTACATCCATGCTTGGCTGGCTGCTCTACTTTCATCGCGGCACGCACAGCACTTTGATCGGCACGCACACCGTTGATCCATACATCATGCGAAAGCAGGATGGCATCCGTTGGTTGGGTCTTGTTGAGATAGCAGCAATGATCCGGATCGGAAGTAAAGAGCAAACGTCCATCGGCATCGCGCTGCATAAACTTGGGCACATCGGACTTGAGATCAATGATATTCAATCCGAATTGCTCACCGATGTAGTCTCTGAACTGCACCGTCTCCGGAAAATGATACCCGGTGTTGATGAAGTATATCGGTATAGACTTATCGATCCTGCTCAGGATATGGAGCAGCACCAGGCTATGCGACTGAAACGATGAAGTTGTAAAAAGTTTCTTGCCATCAGCCTTATATTCTTCCAGTTTAGCTTTAATCTCCTCGAATTTCACTGCAACTTATCGGTTAAGTAAAACAATCTAACTACTTAATAATCAAAATAACACAGAAAGAATAGTAAATCATTACTTTATAGGATATATTCGGTTAACCTTAATCCTAAAACCTTTCTACCTTGAGCCCTAAATATCGCGTTCTTTTAGCAGTATTGCTCACACTGCTGGCGATTTGTAGCCAGGCCGTGTTTGGGCAAACCAAAATTGTTCAGAAAATAGTTCACATTAACCAGCAAACGGTTAATGTTTCCCTCGACAAGCTTACACCTAAAGATTGTCAGGCAGGAGCCGGCAGCATCACTATTACTGTAACCGGTGGATCAGGTAAGTATACTTACAACTGGTCGGGCCCCGCAGGCTTTACCTCAAACCTTGAAGACCTCACCAACCTTAACTCCGGCACCTATACCCTTCAACTGAAAGATGGTGGCGATTGTATATATACCCGGTCATGGGAAGTACAATCAACCTGTGCGGCCACTTGCCAGTTGCTGGACATTGCCACTGTAACACAATCCAAAACCTGTAGCTCCAGCGATGGATCTATAAAAGTTACTATCAACGGAGGCTCCGGATCTTACTCCTATCTCTGGTATAATAAGAACTTCAACATCGTCGGTAATACAAAAGACCTGGCGGGTGTTGCTCCAGGCACTTATTACCTGGAAGTTACTGACCTCAAGAACACGGGTTGCACTACCATGTTCTACTATTACATTGAATCGGCACTGAAAGTAAGTTATACTTCAACCAGTAACAGCAAATGTGCTTCTCCTTTTACTGGGGGTATCTCGGCTATCGTTACGGGTGGTTCCGGTAATTATTCATACCAATGGCAATACCCGGATGGCACGAAAGTGACCAATACCGCAGCTTCGATCACCGGTTTACGAGGCGGCAATTATATACTGACTGTCAAGGATAAAACTCAGGACTGCACGGTTGATCAGTATATTTACCTATCCAACACATCGGCCGCCACATTGGCTATAGCGGAGAAGATTACTCCTTCAACACATTGTGCTCCAGGCAACGGAAGTATTGATATTACCGTAAGCAATGGTTCCGGTAATTATACCTATACCTGGTATAATCAGTCGACTGGCACATTTGCCAGCAGTACAGAAGATATTACCAATGTTACCGCCTCTACCTACAGTGCCTATGTGCTGGACAATACTTCGGGATGCTCGGCAAACAAGCAGTTTGTTGTTGCCGACAGAACACAGGTACCTTCATTTACTTTCACCAAAACCGATAACACGTTGTGCTCCACTCCTTTCAATGGCGCTATTGATCTTAATCCCGGAGCAAGCAACGACTACACCATACGCTGGAGTAATGGTGTAACCACAGAAGATATAGCAGGGCTGTCACCTGGTAATTACGGAGTATCCGTAACCGATAAAAGTACCGGATGCGTAGCCACTATTGATGCTTCGGGCAATCAGGCAATTATCATTGCGGATAAATCAGAGCAACCTTTATCAGTTACTATTGATGCTACTACGAATAACACACATTGTATAGCTCCTTCCGGATCTATTCAAACAACCATAGCATCGCCAGCCGCTCCTGTTACTATCACCTGGACTGGTCCGGATGGTTATACAGCAAACCTGGAAGACATTAATAGTTTAACCGGTGGCGATTATATACTTACTGCTTCCATACAGTGCAACACAGCTCCGGTAATAGACACGAAAGAGATCGTAATTCAAACACGATCAGCCATTGAGCTTGACCTGCTCACAATCATTACCGATCGCGATAACAACCTCGATCCATCCGGCATCACCATCATCAAGATGCCAAAGAGCGGAGCAGTGGCTTCGATCACGGCCGATTATAAGCTGAATATACAGTACAAAGAATCTTTCTCCGGCATTGATAACCTTACTATACAGGCATGCGACCTGATGAAAGCGTGTTCGGAGAATATCATTACGATCGATGTAAAGTCGTTGAGCGAGATGAATCAGAAGAGCCAGATTGTAGTATATAATGCAGTGGCTCCCAAAAGCATAGGCGACAATAGATTCATGCGCATTGAATATCTGCCGCCGGTCGATAACCGTGTTTCTATTTTTAACCGATGGGGCGATAAAGTGTTTGAAGTACAGAATTATACCAATGATCTTCCGGGAAAGCGCTTCGAAGGAATGAACGATCATGGTAAAGATCTGCCGAGTGGTACCTACTTCTATAAGATCGAGTTTGCTGATGCCTCCTCTCCTGTAACCGGATATCTTTCATTAAAGCAGTAAGCGCATGAAGTACCTCTACCTGACCCTGCTCCTGGGAATTTACCACAAAACTTTTTCCCAGGGAGACCCGCTCTATGCGCAATACCTCAACAATCCGCTGGTGATCAATCCTGCCTATACCGGGTTGAATAACAACTTCAATGCATCGGTATCATATCGCAAGCAATGGAGTAATTTTGATGGCAGCCCTACTACGTTTAATGTAAGCATGCATTCATCCGTGAGTCGAAACAAGATGGGACTCGGCATATTACTGGTTCAGGATAAAACCGGAGTGAACAAAAATACCGAAGCCTATACTACTTATGCTTACCGGCTTAAGTTAAATACCATGCAGCTATCCTTTGGTATACAGGCGGGCTTCATCAACTTCAGAACCAACAACGATGCACTCAATGCTTACGATCCGTCTGACCCTGCTTTTAGCAACAATCTGAATATTACCAAGCTCAGCTTCGGAGCGGGTATTATACTCAGCAGCGAACAATTCTTTGCAGGCTTGTCAGTTCCGCGCATGCTTCGCTCTACCATAGTACTATCAGACGATAACACGAACGAATCTGTAAAAGCAGAACTATACGATCAGCATTACTATGGAACCCTGTCCTATATGTTCTACCTTTCGCCTCGCGTACGCTTTAAGCCTTCATGTCTTGTAAAATATATTCCGGGTGCTCCAGTATCGGTTGACTATACGGCAGCGATCAACCTGGATCAGAAATATTCAGCGGGTCTATTTACCCGTAATGCCAACACGTTTGGTTTTTTAGTACAGCTCAGGTTTGCAAGTGCTTATCGGTTCGGATATGTATTCGAAGTACCCACAGGCAACTCTGTCGGCACACGCTTCAATACACATGAAGTTACTTTAGGATTGAACCTGGCTGTTTTTGGTTTTCAAACCACTACACTTTCTAATTTTTAGTAACCGGTAATTTTGCCGATTAAAAATTCTACACTGAACCTTTTAACCCTAAACCTGTTTACCTTTATGACATGAAGATTAAGGTATCGAGGAAGGAACATTTTAACGCAGCTCATCGACTTTTCAATTCCGAGTGGTCTTCGGAGAAAAATCAGCAAGTGTTTGGCAAGTGTAACAATCCCAATTTTCACGGGCACAACTACGAACTGATTGTAAGCGTTACAGGAGAACCTGACCCGGCTACCGGTTATGTGTATGACATGAAAGTGTTGAGTGATTTGATCAAGGAACATGTGTTGATTAAGTTCGATCACCGTAACCTGAATCTTGATCTTGACTATTTTAAAGAACTAAACCCGACTGCCGAAAATATAGCCATCGTTATCTGGAGAATACTTCGGCAACAGATTGATTCTAAGTTTGAATTGAAAATTACTTTGTATGAGACAGAAAGGAATTTCGTTGAATATCCAATCAGCTAATGATGGAGACTTTTCAGAAGACCACGTAGGTACTTCTGCCGAAACTCCTCTCCGTCCGGATGCATTCGACATGGATGATGAGGAAAAGATCGAGAAGATTGAAAATCATTTTCGCGAGATCATGACTATACTGGGTCTTGATCTTACTGACGACAGCCTCAATGGTACACCGCGCAGAGTCGCCAAGATGTATGTGAAAGAAGTATTCAGCGGTCTCAATCCAAAAAATCGTCCGCACTCTCGATTATTTGATAACAAGTATAATTATGATCAGATGCTCGTGGAGAAAGACATTACGTTTTACTCTCACTGCGAACATCATTTTGTACCTATATATGGCAAAGCCCACGTGGCTTACTTCTCCAGCGGTAAAGTAATTGGTCTCTCCAAGATCAATCGTATCGTTCAATATTTCTCCAAACGTCCTCAGGTACAGGAGCGTCTCACTGTTCAGATCGGCAAAGAAATGCAGCGCGTGCTGCAGACTGAAGATGTAGGTGTTGTGATCGATGCCAACCACATGTGCGTAGCATCTCGTGGTGTAGGCGACACAAATAGTAAAACCGGCACAGCCTATTTTTCAGGTAAGTTCAAAGACGAAAACATCAAAAGAGAGTTCCTGAATTATATAAACAGCAAATAATAGGGATAACCGGTACCGATTTCCATATAGGTGTTGTACCGGATTATTAAGGTATTCTGTCTGGCGGATTTCTTTAATGCCTACTTTGGGTGTCTAAACCCAGAAACCCCCGCTATATGTCATTAGAACAGGATATCTACCAGGAGGATTTCAGAAACGAGTTTCAGAAAGCCTTATTGAACATGGTCTTCACGAATTATCACGTGGTAGACAAGATGAACGTTGTGTTTAAGAAACACGACATCACGCGGCAGCAGTATAATGTACTGCGGATCTTAAAAGGTCAATTGCCAGGTCATGCATCGATCAATCTCATTAAAGATCGCATGCTGGATAAAATGTCGGATGCGTCCCGCATCGTTGAACGACTTCGTATTAAGGGTCTCGTTACCCGCGACTTCTGTGAAAAAGATAAGCGTAGTGTTGAAGTGAGAATCACGCAGACTGGTCTCACTATACTCGACCGTATGCAACCGGAAGTAGAAGGCTTCGAGCACATTTTACACAATCTTACTGAAGAGGAAACCCATCAGCTAAATTACCTGTTGGATAAAATAAGAGGATCAGATAAAGTAAAGCAAACGAATTCAAAGCAAACGCTAGAGGCGGAAACTTCTTCGCGATAAAAAAATTGCTACTTTAGCATCCGCTTTAAATTTAAACTCTTATGGTATTCGATTTAGAAATGATCAAGGCTCTGTATGCCAATATGCCTGCACGCATAGCCAAAGCTCGAAAAGTTGTCAATCGCCCTCTCACGTTGTCAGAAAAAATACTATACTCTCATCTCCACGAAGATCAAAAGCTGGAGAACTTTGGCCGCGGAAAGTCATATGTTGATTTTGCTCCGGACCGTGTAGCGATGCAAGATGCAACAGCACAGATGGCGCTGTTACAGTTCATGTCTGCAGGAAGACCTAAAGTAGCGGTACCTTCTACTGTACACTGCGATCACCTGATCGTAGCTAAGACGGGTGCTAAAGAAGATTTGATTAATGCTAATACAGAAAGTAAAGAAGTATTTGATTTCCTGGCCTCTGTCTCCAATAAATATGGTATTGGATTCTGGAAGCCGGGAGCTGGTATCATCCACCAGGTAGTGCTTGAGAACTACGCATTCCCTGGTGGTATGATGATCGGTACAGACTCTCACACGGTAAATGCCGGAGGCCTCGGAATGGTGGCCATCGGTGTCGGTGGAGCTGATGCCGTAGATGTTATGTCAGGCATGGCATGGGAGCTGAAGTTCCCCAAGCTGATCGGTATAAAACTTACCGGTAAACTTAATGGCTGGGCATCTGCTAAAGATGTTATTCTGAAAGTGGCGGGTATCCTTACCGTTAAAGGTGGAACCGGTGCTATAGTAGAATACTTTGGCGAAGGTGCTGAAGCATTGAGCTGTACAGGTAAAGGAACTATCTGTAACATGGGCGCTGAGATTGGAGCAACTACATCAACCTTCGGGTACGATGACTCCATGGAGCGTTACCTGATCTCTACCGGCCGTGCAGAAGTTGCTAAACTTGCCAACGGTATACGCGAGCATCTTACTGCCGATCCGGAAGTATATGCTGATCCTGAAAAATATTTTGACCAGATCGTTGAGATCAACCTGTCTGAACTTGAGCCACACCTGAATGGTCCGTTCACTCCAGACCTGGCTACTCCTATATCCAAGATAAAAGAAGAAGCGGCTAAAAATGGTTGGCCTACAACTGTTGAAGTAGGTTTGATCGGTTCATGTACAAACTCTTCGTATGAAGATATATCTCGTGCGGCAAGTCTTGCTAAACAAGTAGCGAGCAAAGGATTGAAAACAAAAGCAGAGTTTACGATCACACCTGGTTCAGAACAAGTTCGCTATACTATTGAGCGCGATGGTTTTATCGATACGTTCGATCAGATCGGTGCGAAAGTATTTGCTAATGCCTGCGGTCCCTGCATTGGTATGTGGAGCCGTGTAGGTGCTGAGAAAAAAGAAAAGAACACGATCGTTCACTCCTTCAACCGTAACTTCCAGTCACGTAACGATGGTAACCCGAATACATTTGCATTCGTGGCTTCGCCTGAATTGGTTACTGCACTCGCGATTGCCGGTGACCTGACGTTCAACCCGAACACAGATTACCTGACGAATGAACGCGGTGAGAAAGTGAAGCTTGACCCTCCTACCGGAGATGAACTTCCTGCAAAAGGATTTGACGTAAAAGATCCGGGCTTCCAGGCTCCTGCCAAAGACGGAAGCGGTGTAGTTGTAAAAGTAAATCCTGCATCGGATCGTCTGCAATTACTTGATCCATTCAAACCTTGGGAAGGTACAGATCTGAAAGGTCTGCGTCTGCTCATTAAAGCAAAAGGTAAATGTACTACCGACCATATCTCTATGGCTGGTAAATGGCTCAAGTATCGTGGTCACCTCGATAACATTTCAAACAACCTGCTGATTGGTGCTACCAACTTCTTCAACGAGAAGATCAACAGTGTTAAGAATGGTGTATCAGGTGAATACGATGAAGTACCAAAAGTACAACGTGCCTACAAAGCAGAAGGTATAGGATCGATCGTAGTAGGTGACGAAAACTATGGAGAAGGTTCATCACGCGAACATGCCGCGATGGAGCCACGTCACCTGGGAGTACGCGCTATATTGGTAAAATCATTTGCCCGTATACACGAGACCAACCTGAAGAAGCAAGGTATGTTAGCATTAACTTTTGCTAACAAGGACGACTATAACAAGATTAAGGAAGATGATTCGTTTGATATCATTGGCCTGACTTCATTCGCTCCTGAAAAACCTCTCACGCTGGTTCTTCACCACAGCGATGGTACTGAAGAAAGTATTTCTGTAAACCACACATACAATGCTAACCAGATCCAGTGGTTCAAAGCCGGGTCAGCATTGAACCTGATGGCGAAGAAATTTGCTGGCGAGAAGAAGCCCTCAGCAAAATCAGCAGCTCCTAAAGCTCCTGCTAAACCTGCCAAGACTGCTTCCGCTAAAGAAGCAGCGAAAAAACCTGCCACTAAATCTACAGCTCCTAAAAAAGCGGTAAAGAAATCTCCTGCTAAAAAAGTAGTAGCGAAGAAAGCAGCGAAAAAGGTAGTGGCTAAAAAGGCAGCTCCGAAGAAAGCAGCTAAAAAAGTAGTGGCTAAGAAAGCGGCTCCTAAAAAAGCAGCGAAGAAGCCCGTGAAAAAAGTAGTTGCTAAAAAAGCGGTAAAGAAACCTATCGCTAAAAAGGCAGCGAAGAAAGCTGTAAAAAAAGTAGCTAAGAAGAAAAGATAGTCTGCAAAAGCCCCGGTAACTCCGGGGCTTTTCTTTTTTAAGTTCGATATATACTCTTCCCCGATTATCCTCACGGAAAAACCAACAGAATACATTAGCTTCGGGCAAATTTATGTCCGTGCAATACGATGTTATAGTGATTGGTGGTGGAGCCGTAGGTTTGGCCACTGCCCTGCAACTCACCAGCCGAAATCCCCGGCTCAAAGTAATTGTTCTTGAAAAAGAGAATGCCGTTGCCAATCATCAAACCGGCAATAACAGCAATGTAATTCACTCCGGTATTTACTATAAACCCGGAAGTTTAAAAGCAAAGAACTGTATTCACGGGTATAATTTACTCCTCAACTTCTGTCGTCTGCACAATATACCACACAACATCTGTGGTAAAGTGATTGTCGCGACCGATGAAAAGGAGCTTCCCCTGCTGAAGAATATATTTGATCGCGGTCAGCAAAACGGATTACAAAATCTGAAGATGCTCAGCGCCCCCGAACTGAAAGAACACGAACCTCACGTTGCTGGTATAGCCGGTATACATGTACCTCAAACAGGCATTGTTGATTATAGAGTAGTTGCCGAAAAATATGCAGAGGTACTGCAACAGCAAGGTGGCGAAGTACATCTTGGAGAAAAAGTGATTGATATACAATTCAATACCGAGAAGGCTGTGGTGGTTACACAGAAAGCAAGCTATACCGGTAAATTGGTTGTAAACTGCGCAGGACTATATTCTGATAAGATTGCGCGCATGACATCTTCTCAGGTAAATGTAAAGATCATTCCTTTCCGTGGCGAATACTATAAACTTAAGAAAGAGAAAGAGTATCTCGTAAAGACACTGATATACCCTGTGCCTGATCCTAACTTCCCATTTCTCGGTGTACACTTCACTACGATGGTGGGTGGCGGAGTTGAATGTGGACCGAACGCTGTGTTGGCTTTTAAACGCGAAGGGTATAAAAAGAGCGACATCAATCTATCTGAACTTGGTGAGACATTGGCGTGGCCCGGCTTCCGCAAAATTGTAGCAAAATATTGGAGAACTGGTATGGGAGAAATGTATCGCTCCTATTCCAAAGCTGCCTTCACTGCAGCACTGCAAAAATTACTTCCGGAAATTAAAGAAGAAGATTTAGTAGAAGGTGGTGCAGGTGTTCGCGCCCAGGCGTGCGACAGAACGGGAGGGCTACTGGACGATTTTATGATTCTAGAAGAAAAGCAAGCGATCAATGTTTGCAACGCTCCTTCTCCGGCAGCAACTTCATCACTTTCTATTGGGGAAACTGTAGCTGAATTGGTTGAGAAGAGACTGTGATTTCGTTTCAGTTAACAGTTACTTGTTTAAGATTTTAATAACGAATATCGAACAAGGAACATCGATCAAACGAGTTATTGAAGTATAGCTTTTCACTTTCAGTTGTATTTACTCTGCCTAAATCTGAGAGATCTGCAGGAAACAAATGGCTGTTTATTTTGTGAAAATCTGTGAGTTCTGTGGGAAAGAACAAAGAGTTTCACCTTCTCTTGATGAAACCCTATATCCTCTCGGGAAAGATTTTGATTTTCTCGAACAGCCATCGGCTAACCAATAACGATTAACCGATAACGGCTACACATCAAACTCGATCGTATCTCCCGCGCTAAAAGTACCAGAAGACTTTCCGTCTTCCGGACTTTCTAACTTTAGATTTACTTCTTCCCTTTTGCCTTCGCCTTCTTTGCCGGAGCTTTCTTCACTACCTTCTTGGCTACTTTTTTTGCCGAAGAGGTCTTGCTGCTCGACTTGGATTTTTTTGGTGGGCTCGCTTTTTTGCTGGTGGCTTGGGGCTTGGCCTTTACCTTCTCCTTTTTCACCGCTTGCTTTTTCGGGCTCACCGAAGAGGCTGACTTGGCCGTCTTCTTCGACTTCGGGCTCAGATTCGTACTCAATTTTTTTTTTGACGACTGATCCGCATCAGTAGTCTCTACCACATTATTTTCCTCGTCACCTTCTTCAAAACCGGTCTCTTCTTCCTGCACCAGATTTACCTTAGTTACTTTATACTGAGACAGTTTATTACCAACTGCTTTCCAGCCTTTGATATCCACCACCTCTTCGAGGTTAATCACCTCGGTAACTTTAGGTTTATCTTTTACTTTCACAACCTCCACTTCTACTTCCGGAGTTTCGGATGTTGTTACCGCTACCAAACGTGAACCGATTCCTTCCGATATAAATCCAAACTCCTTATCAAACGTTGTGGTCTCGATCATGAAACGCTTCGCCATATACTGCTTGCTTTCACCATCTACATATACTGCAGATATAGGTTTCTCTGCATTGAACTTCTCTACGTGCAAAGTCTTCTCAGGATCGAAGCGGTTGGTCAGCTCATAGTTTGTGATCTTATAAGAACCATTACGATAGAAAGTAATAATCTTATCGTCTACATCGAACTTACCGAGATAGCGGCCGCGCTTCTCTTTATTGAGTCGGCCGGCATCCGTATCAAACCAGAGATCAAGTTTACTCAACGTAGATCCACCGGCTTTGAGGAAGTCAACCTTACGAACCGGGTACGGCGTAATAATATTACCTCTTGAGCTTCTGCCCTTTATCTCCAGTTCGGCAAAATCATAGGTAAATATCTTTTTGCGAGCTGTGCTGGACTGTGAAAGTTTTACTTCAACTTTCTCTGCTTCACCGTTCGGGTTTCCACTTACATAGAGTATGCGTGAGTTAGGATTGCCCTGCGACAAATCGTATTCTTTATCGCGGGTAACGCCTGGTATATTAAAGCGCTTGGCAAAGCTCTTGCCTCCTTTACCATCGGCATAGATCACATTATATACCATGCGGTCGTCACCTTTCTTCCAGATGCCAACATAGAGTATATCTTTACCCATGAAGACTTTATCCTGGATGCGCGACACTCTCGCTTTGCCATCTTTACGAATAACGATCACATCATCCAGATCAGAACAATCGCAGATATACTCGTCTTTCTTTAAGCCATAACCAATAAAACCATCAGCACGATTTACATATAGTTTCTGGTTGTTGGCTATAACCTCCACGGCAGTAACCGATTGGAAACTCTTGATCTCTGTTTTACGCTCACGTCCTTTGCCATACTTTTCCAACAAGCGCTGGAAGTACGCTATAGCAAAATCCGTCAGGTTCTTCAGGTTATGTTCTGTCTCCTTCAGTTCCTTCTGAAGATCGCGAAGTATTTCATCTGCCTTGAAAGAGTCGAATTTGGAAATACGCTTGATGCGTATCTCGGTCAACCGAACTATATCATCCGTTGTAATCTCGCGATAGAACTTCTTCTTGTGAGGCTTCAGTCCTTTATCGATCGTCTCGATCACTTCCTCCCAGCTCTCTGCTTCTTCAATGCTTCGGTATATTCTGTTCTCGATGAATATTTTTTCGAGTGACGAGAACAAAATTTTCTCCATCAACTCCTCGCGCTTGATCTCCAGCTCTCTTTTAAGAAGCTCTACAGTTTGCTCTGTATTGTGCTTGAGTATCTGGTTTACCGGCAGGAACTTCGGCTTGTCATCCACAATCACACAGGCATTCGGAGATATCGATATCTCACAATCGGTAAACGCATAGAGCGCATCGATCGCTACTTCCGGTGATTGCCCCGGCTGAAGCTGCAACTGTATCTCTACATTCTGCGCAGTGTTATCGATCACTTGCTTTACCTTGATCTGTCCTTTCTCACTCGCCTTCACGATAGACTCCATCAATGAAGTGGTAGTCGTGGCAAAGGGAATTTCTTTGATAACCAAAGTCTTTTTATCGAGCACATCAATCTTGGCTCTTACCTTGATCTTCCCTCCTCTCAATCCCTGGTTGTAATCACTAAAGTCGGCTATACCTCCTGTAGGGAAGTCGGGGTATATTTTCGGGTTCTTTCCTTTCAGTATATCTACAGAAGCCTTGATCAGTTCACAGAAATTATGTGGCAGAATTTTCGTGGAGAGACCGACCGCTATCCCCTCTACCCCCTGCGATAACAGCAGCGGAAATTTTACCGGAAGTGTTACAGGCTCTTTTTTTCTACCATCGTACGAAAGCTGCCATTCAGTAGTCTGTGCGTTGTACACTACATCCAGCGCAAACTTCGAGAGGCGTGCTTCTATATAACGCGGAGCAGCAGCACCATCACCGGTTCGAACATCGCCCCAGTTACCCTGCGTCTCTATCAACAGATCTTTCTGCCCTATATTTACGATCGCTTCACCAATAGATGCATCACCATGTGGGTGATACTGCATGGTGTTACCAATCACATTCGCTACTTTATTGAACCGGCCATCGTCCATTTCCTTCAGCGAGTGCATGATCCTTCGCTGCACAGGCTTGAGCCCGTCTTCCAGGCGCGGCACAGCACGCTCCAGAATTACATAGGATGCATAGTCTAGGAACCAGCTTTGATATAAGCCATCAATGGCAATGGAGTGAATTACATCATCACTTCCACCGGCACCGTTGCTTTCTTCATTCGACTCGTTGTCCTGGTTCGCTTTCGGGTTTTCTTTCTTACTCATGACCGATTAAAAAATGTAAACTTCAAAATTATGCTTCTACTTCTTCCTCTTCTGTTTTCTCAGCCTCACCTTCTACCTTATCCAGTTCTATACGCAGGTTCTCGATAATAAAGTCCTGGCGTGTAGGGGTGTTCTTGCCCATGTAAAACTCGAGTATCTTTTGCAAGTGACTGTCTTTATGCAGCAATACAGGTTGAAGACGAATATTCTCTCCAATGAACTTTCCAAATTCATCCGGTGAGATCTCTCCTAATCCTTTGAAGCGTGTGATCTCAGGCTTGGCTCCCAGCTTTCTCATCGCTGCTTGCTTCTCTTCTTCACTATAACAATATATAGTCTCCTTCTTATTGCGCACGCGGAAGAGCGGAGTCTCCAATATAAATACATGGCCTGCCTTCACCAGTTCGGGGAAGAACTGAAGGAAGAAGGTCATTAGCAATAACCGGATGTGCATGCCATCCACATCGGCATCTGTAGAGATAATTACTTTATCGTAACGAAGTCCTTCAAGACCGTCTTCGATGTTCAATGCGTGTTGCAGCAAGTTGAACTCTTCATTCTCATAAACTACTTTCTTGGTAAGGCCAAAGCAGTTAAGAGGCTTGCCCCGCAAGCTGAACACAGCTTGAGTTTCCACATCGCGCGATTTTGTGATTGAACCACTCGCAGAGTCACCCTCGGTGATAAAGATCATGCTATCAGAACCCTTTGGATTCTTTTCATCAAAGTGGAAACGACAGTCGCGCAGCTTACGGTTGTGCAGATTTGCTTTCTTGGCGCGTTCGTTTGCCAGTTTTTTGATACCGGCAATTTCCTTGCGCTCACGCTCCGACTGCTGAATGCGTTTCTTTAACGCATCGGCTGCTATCGGATTGGTGTTCAGGTATATTTCAAGTTCCTTGGCAACAAAGTCTCCAACAAAACTCTTGATAGGCTGCCCTCCTTCCGGAGCGGTATAGATCGATCCTAATTTTGTTTTTGTCTGCGATTCAAAAACAGGCTCTTGTACACGTACGGCTACAGCACCAATGATACTCGCACGAATGTCTGCCGCATCAAAATCCGATTTATAAAATTCACGAACACCTTTTACAACACCCTCGCGGAAGGCAGCCAGGTGCGTGCCTCCTTGTGTTGTGTTCTGTCCGTTAACAAATGAATAGTACTCTTCACCATATTGATTGCCGTGTGTAAGGGCAACCTCTATCTCTTTTCCTTTCAGGTGGATGATCGGGTAACGCAGATCATCAGCATCAGACTTTTGTCTGAGCAAGTCAAGCAATCCATCTTTTGAGAAAAATTTCTGACCGTTGTAATTGATGGTAAGACCGGCATTCAGAAATGCGTAGTTCCACATCAGATCATCCAGGTACTCCGGAATGAAGTGATAATTTTTGAACATGGAATTATCCGGCTCAAACTCAACGTATGTTCCGTTTTTCTCATCGCTCTTTCCAGGCTTGGGGTCATTTACCAGAACACCTTTCTTAAACTCGGCAAGCTTCTGTTGACCTTCGCGGAATGCCTGCACTTTAAAGTAGCTCGACAAAGCATTGACTGCTTTTGTACCGACACCGTTAAGACCCACGGATTTTTGAAAGGCACCGGAGTCATACTTGGCACCGGTGTTGATCTTGGAAACAACATCAACAACTTTACCCAAAGGTATACCACGACCATAGTCGCGCACGGTAACTTTAGATTCCGTTATGTTCACATCGATGATCTTTCCATAGCCCATCATGTGCTCATCGATACAGTTATCAACAACTTCTTTTACCAATACATAAATACCATCGTCCTTAGATGATCCGTCACCAAGTTTACCGATATACATACCGGGACGCAGACGAATGTGCTCACGCCAGTCGAGTGACTTGATACTCGACTCATCATACGTAAACATGGAAGATTCTTTCTCCGATTTTGCCATAGCACGAATAGGATTTAGCGTTCAGAAAATTTGAAGACTAAAAAATTCACTTTCAAAGTTTAAAAAATCTGCTGCATCATGACGGCCCGAAAACAAATGAATTGTTTTATAAGCCGCAGCAAAAAATCTATCTGGTTCTAATAAAATGAATTTTAAAGTCACTTCAAGGGGTTCAATAAAAACTTTAACTACAAAAATGAATAAAGTAAAATATTGTAACTAATTGTTATATAGTTACTAAAGTTACTTCAACTAAACTGATTGATCTGATGCTCGCTTATCAAAAAAGCGAACAATCGGCCAACTGATTGCCCATAACACTATAAGGCTAACACTACCATAGATCACAAAACCAATGCGGCTAAAGTCGAAGCGTTCATCGCTGTTATAGGCGTTGATCAGAAACATTCCGATCACAAAAAACAGGTTGAAAGTAATAATGAGGCCATAAAACCAGGCCCGGAACGTGTGATCTTTCTTGAACATACTGGAGATAACATATACTAACACATTGATAATGGTGAGAAAGCCCACCACAATGTAGAAGAATACATCGCGTGGAAGTAGCACCGTTTCAATGCCTTGCTGCTGCACAATAACATTTTCAGGCAGGTCGGCATACACGTAAAGCAATGCACTCAGCACACCCAGTAACGAGAAAAACCATACTGCCCGAAAGATTTTAAAAATCATACTTTCTCAAATTTTGGCGCAATTAACCAACATCATTTTTAACAACCAAGAAATTAGAAGACACTTCTCCCCTTGCATCTCACCGTGCAATCTACTTCCTTTGTTATATAAACGCATCGGGGTGCCGTGTTGAACGGCTGAGATTACACCCGGGGAACCTGATCTGGTTAGTACCAGCGAAGGGAATGCACCACGCTTCGATTTTTACTTTTACGGGTATAAGATATTGAGCCGCATTCCTTTTAGGTGCGGCTTTTTTATTTCCACTTAAAACTAAAGGCAATGTCTTTTAACCTCGTAACACAAAATCTGAGATCGTGGCAGAACCGAAAAGAGTGGTTCTTTAACCGTGAACATACCGATACTTACGAACTCTGGTATGAAGGTCGCTATAAACGCGCGGAGATCTGGCAGAAGAAAATTATTGGCGATCTGGTGTTGAGCGATCCGCGCATCCATACGCTGCTCGAGTTTGGTTGTGGTACCACACGATTTACCCGCTGGTGGAATAACATCGGCATTGAAGCAACCGGAGGTGACCTCTCACCTTTTATGCTCGGGCAAGGTGCACAGTTATTTAAAGGCGACCTTGTTTTAGCCGACTCGCACTATATGCCATTCAAAGACAAGACCTTCGATGCCCTTGCCTTCATTACAACTTTTGAATATTACCGCGATCCTGTTCAAGTGATACAGGAAGCTGCACGGGTAGCACGACACGGTATAGTATTCGGAATGATGAACCGAAATTCTCCGAAAGTTGTGCGCAGAAGAGTGCAACAGCTCTTTGGTAAAAATCCATTTTACGTTACAGCCCATTTCTATACTCCGACAACACTTGCTGCTGTCATTCACAAAGCCTTGCAGGGAAAAGAGTATACACTGGAGTGGAATTGTACCGGGTTGCCCAAATGGTTCCCTGTACAACAATGGAAAGTACCGTATGGTGATTTCTTCGGACTGCATGTAAAATTTAAAGAGTAAGATGCTATGAATGAAACACTGGAAGCCACACAATTTCCGGAGACCGGAAAAATTCAGAACAGTTTCTTTAAGGAGAAGGTGTTCCCGTTCTGTGGAGCAGCACGTCCGGAAGTAATTGTGGGGCCTGAATATGGCGTAGATGTATCACTGGTTAATCTCCCGAATGGTTTAACAATGGCTATGACCAGCGATCCACTATCGCTGATACCAACGCTTGGGCTACGCGAATCGGCCTGGCTATCGGTTCAACTCATGGCAAACGATATGGCTACTACAGGATTCACTCCTCAATACGCCCAGTTTACGCTTAATCTCCCCACAACGCTTGGGGTACACGATTTTGAACAGTACTGGCAATATATACATGAGTTCTGCGATCGGTTAGGAATTGCCATTACCGGCGGACATACCGGAAGGTTTGAAGGCATTCAATCTACCATTGCAGGAGGCGGCACCATGATTACCATTGCTTCCGGAGAGCAGATGGTTACCAGTAAGGGTGCACGCCCCGGAGATATACTCATCATGACAAAGGAATGTGCATTAATTGCCACCTCTATTCTGGCATTGAGCTTTCCGGAAACAGTAACGAAAAGTTGTGGTACAGCGGTGCAACAACAGGCGGCCTCATTATTTTACGAAACAAGTGCAGTGGAGGCTGGACTCATAGCCGGTGAAATTCATCGACATACCGCTGCTGTTACGGCCATGCATGATGTAACAGAAGGTGGCGTGCTCGGTGCTATATACGAGCTCGCGCATGCTTCGGGCTGTGGGGTTGAAGTGGATAACAATAACCTTCCGATTGGTGATGCACAACAGAAGATCGGTGCGCTGTTCGGTATAGATCCGCGGTTCTGTGTAGGTGCGGGTTCTATGATCATCACCATTAAACCGGATATTCTTCAGTTGATACTCAAGCAATTTAGGCAGAAGAATATACAAGCTACTGTGATTGGACGTATAACGGAACCTTCGCAGGGATTGATACTTACAGAAGGTTCTTCGCGCCATACTTTACAACATCCGGGTGCCGATCCTTATTGGAGCGCGTTCTTTCAGGCACTTCAACAAAATTGGAAATAACCTATAAAAAACAGCTGATTCACTTCACATTATAGTCTATGAACTCAAAAGGAATACACGGTGGTTTATACCTGGTGATTGATCCTGCTCCGGGAGTCGACCTGGTTCTTCCAAAGATCAGAGCTGCATTGAAAGGAGGAGTGGATGTTATCCAGCTATGGAACCACTGGCATTCTCGGCAAGACCAACACGGATTTATTGAAGCAGTAATTGCTGCAGCCCAACCGTTAGGAGTACCGGTATTGATCCATGAAGCCTGGCAATGGCTAAAGACTTTACCGCTTGATGGTATACATTTCGATGCTATACCCGGTAACTGGAGCGAGATCGGTAAGACTATAGGAAGACCTTTCATCACCGGCCTCACCTGCAGTAATGACCCTGAGCGGATTGACTGGGCACTAAAACATGCCAACTACATTTCGTTCTGCTCGATGTTTCCATCTTCATCCACTGATACGTGCGAGATTGTTCATCCTCAGATTATAGAGCGAACGCGAAGCCGTACCAATATACCAATCTTTGCAGCCGGTGGTATAACAACTGAAAATCTTTCCGGTTTACTTTCCCTGGGCATCGATGGTATCGCGGTGATCTCTGCCGTGATGAAAGCGCCAGACCCGCAGCAGGCAGCAGCGCGTTTCAAACATCAACTAACGAAGAACATCCATCCTTCATAACAAGAATTCATCCACATGAAAATTTCATTGCTTCAAAAACTTGCCTGTCCTTTTGATAAGAAAGATCTCGATCTGAAAATATTCAAACAGGAAGAAGACAATATTATAGAAGGTATTTTTACCTGTGCACATTGCAACCGCTACTACCCGATAGTCTATGGTATTCCGATTATGTCGCCCGATGAATACCGGGAAAAGACATTGGAACTCCCGGTGTTACATCGCTGGGGACTTCAGTTAGATGGAGACACTCCTACATTCCGACTGCTCTCCGCTCATCAGGAAGTTGAAAAATGAATGCCGAAAAAAGTGCGTCTGTAAAAACTTGTGATAAATTGCGCCCTTTAACGCAAAATAGATCATGAGTGAGTTATTAGAAACCGTTCAGACCAAGGCAGAAAGCTGGCTTAACAGTCGCGTAATAGACAACGCAACCAAGGCGGAAGTAAAGGCTTTGCTGGCCAAAGAAGATTCAAAAGAGCTGATCGATAATTTCTACAAAGATCTTGAATTTGGTACCGGAGGATTGCGCGGTATTATGGGAGCAGGCTCTAACTGCATGAACAAATATACTGTTGGTGTTGCTACTCAGGGACTTGCCAATTATCTCAACAAGACTTTTCCAGGACAAGAGATCAAAATTGCTATTGCTCACGACAGTCGTAACAACAGTAGTACGTTTGCCGAAGTGGTTGCTGCCGTTTTCTCAGCTAATGGCATCAAGGTATATATGTTCAACGATCTGCGTCCTACTCCCCTGCTCTCGTTTGCCATGCGATACCTGCAGTGTCAGTCCGGAGTTGTGATCACAGCATCACACAACCCTAAAGAATACAACGGGTATAAAGCATACTGGACCGGCGGTGCACAGGTTGTACCGCCTCACGATAAAAATATCATTGAAGAAGTGAAGGCAATTACTTCATTCGAGCAGGTAAAGTTCAAACCTACACTGGCAAACATTCATCTCATTGATGATGAGGTTGAGCAGGCATACTATGAAGAAGTAAAGAAGATCATCCCCAACCACGATGTAATTGCCAGACAAAAAAATATTCCGCTGGTATACTCAAGCCTTCACGGAGCCGGTATCACTATGGTACCGGAGTGTCTGAAGCAGATCGGCTTCACCAACATTCATATAGTAAAAGAACAGGAAGAACCCGATGGAGATTTTCCAACTGTAAAATCTCCCAACCCTGAAGAGCAATCGGCTATGGAGCTTGTTATCAAGCGCGGCAAAGAAGTAAACGCTACCATGGTAATGGCTACTGATCCGGATACCGATCGTGTTGGTATGGGCGTGAGAAAATCCAATGGAGAATTTATACTCCTTAATGGAAACCAGGCCTTTAGTCTCATGATGTACTTCATCATGAAGAATCTGAAAGACAAGAGCAACTCCTATATAGCCAAGACGATTGTTACTTCCGAGCTTATCGATACGATGGCCGCGAAGTTTGGCGTTGAATGCTATAACACACTCACCGGCTTCAAGTATATAGCAGAGCTGATGGGTAAACTGGAAGGCAAGAAAAAATTCGTAGCTGCCGGTGAAGAAAGTTACGGCTATATGGCTGGCGATTTTGTTCGCGATAAAGATGCTGTTTCTTCCTGCGCATTCTTTGCCGCGATGGCGGCAAGCGCTGCTGACGAAGGCAAGTCTATGTACGACTGGCTGATCGATATGTATGTAGAGTTTGCTTACTATAAAGAAGGACTACTCAACGTGACAAAGAAAGGTCAGCAGGGCGAACAAGAGATCAAAGCTATGATGGAGAAATTCAGAAGTAATCCTCCTGCTACAATCATCGGAAGCCGTGTGGTTCGCTTGCTCGACTATAAAACACTGACGGAAAAAGATCTCCTTAGCGGTAAAGAAACTACGCTCGACTTTCCGAAGTCGGATGTACTACAGTTCTACCTGGAAGACGGAACAAAAGTATCGGTTCGTCCATCCGGAACAGAACCCAAGATCAAGTTTTACATCAGCGTGAATGCTCCATTAGCCTCACGTTCAGAATTTGAAACGGTTGATTCACAACTCGACAAGAAAATAAAAGCCGTAGAGGAATACCTGTTAAGTGTTTAAGTTGCTAAGTGTGTACGTGTCTACTTTACCCCTGGATAACATAAACACGTACATACTTAAACACATAAACACGTTTTCCCTATCTTTGCGGCTTCATCATGAAAAAAGTCGCTTTTTATACGCTGGGATGTAAACTGAATTACTCAGAGACCTCGACCATTTCCCGAATGTTCGAGGAGAAAGGTTATAAAAAGGTTGATTTTACGGATACTCCCGACATTTTCATTATTAATACCTGCTCGGTAACCGAGAATGCCGACAAGAAATGTCACAAGATCGTTCGGGAAGCAAGAGGTATATCTCCTGAAGCATACGTGGCTATCATTGGTTGCTACGCTCAACTCAAGCCAAAAGAAATTTCGGAAATACCCGGTGTTGATGCAGTTCTTGGAGCTGCCGAGAAATTCCGTTTAGTAGAATTACTCGATGGCTTTGTTCGCAAACCTGAAGCAGAAGTATATGCTTCCGATGTTGAGCAGGCCAACAAATTCAATACCTCCTACTCCATCAACGACCGCACAAGAACTTTCTTGAAAGTTCAGGATGGTTGTGATTACTCTTGTACTTTTTGTACAATTCCACTGGCACGCGGAAGCAGCCGGAGCGATAGCATCGAAAATATACTGAAGACCGCAAGAGAGATCGCGAAGACAGATGTACGCGAAATTGTTTTAACAGGTGTAAATACTGGCGACTTCGGTATACAGGAAGGAAAACGTGTAGAACGTTTCATCGATCTTGTAAAAGCACTGGATGACGTTGAAGGCATCGATCGTTTTAGAATCTCCTCTATCGAACCTAATTTGTTGACGGATGAGATCATTGAGTTTGTGGCTTCTTCAAAAAGATTTGTTCCGCATTTTCATATACCACTTCAATCTGGTTCGAATAAGATCCTGAAGCTCATGCGCAGACGATATCAGCGTGAACTATATATCGATCGCGTAGCAAAGATCAAAGCACTTATGTCGCATGCATGTATAGGTGTGGATGTGATCGTTGGTTTTCCGGGAGAAACACATGATGATTTCTTGGAAACGTATCAGTTTCTCAATGAGTTGAACATCTCCTACCTGCACGTATTTACTTACTCTGAACGTGAGAATACACCGGCTGCAGAAATGCCAGGCACTGTTCCGGGAAGTCAGCGGGCAGATCGTTCAAAAATGCTTCATATCCTTTCCGATAAAAAACGGAGAAAATTCTACGAAGAAAATCTGGGAAGCGAATCTGTTGTATTATTTGAGAATGATATCGAGAACGGTATGATGCACGGATTTACCGAAAATTATATTCGTGTTACCGCCAAATACGATCCTGTATTAGTAAATGAATTGAAGCGCGTTAAGCTGCTCACTATAAATGACGCTGGCCTTGTTGAGGTTGAAGACACTTTCTCAGAAGTGTTGGCTCACTAGATCAAATTCCGTGTTGATACGAAGTAGGTTACCCGTAAGATAATCCACTCTTACGCACAATATGGGTATATTTTTAGGCATATTGTGGAGAAAAATCTATCATCTTACACCCTTACCTTCCTGCCCGACTCTATCTGAATTACCTCTAAAGGCCGCTATATCTTTGTATCAACAATCCGGTTAAAGAAAAAAGGAATTAAGCGGAGCCTACTCAAACCTGCTTATCCAAAGAAGAAGGAAACCACGGACTCGGAAGTTGGAAGTGAGGGTTTTCTTCTTTTGTTTTATACCTCTACTGTTTTACAATCCCATCCTTAATCTCAATTCTCCTGTCAGCCATTTTCGAAAGCTCTTCGTTATGCGTAACGATGATGAATGTCTGTTTCAACTCTTCGCGCAGTTGAAAGAACAGCGTGTGCAGTTCGAGTGCATTTTTTGAATCCAGGTTTCCACTCGGCTCATCCGCCAGAATTATAGCCGGAGAATTAATCAACGCCCGGGCTACTGCTGTTCGTTGCTGTTCTCCTCCCGAAAGTTCAGATGGCTTATGGTGTATCCGCGAGCTCAACCCTAACATCGAGAGTAATTCCTCTGCACGTTTCCGGATGGTAGATTCATTCTGATGGTTTCGAATAAGACCGGGTATCAGAACATTTTCGAGTGCCGAAAACTCCGGCAACAGGTTATGAAATTGAAAAACAAATCCGATTGATTTGTTTCTGAAAGCTGCCAGATTCTTTGCCGATTGCCCAAAAACATTTTGCCCCTGGATATATACACTGCCTTTATCGGGCACATCCAGCGTACCCAGTATATGCAGCAAGGTGCTCTTGCCGGCACCAGAAGCTCCGACAATGGCAACCACCTCACCCTGATTTACTTCCAGGTTAACGCCTTTCAGGACTTTTAACTGGCCATATGATTTTTCTACCTGCGTTGCTCGTAACATCGCTAATTATATAGATTCCTTTGAAATAAAGCTTTAAATACGCTAGTTTCGCCCAAAACAAAAAATGCAATGAACATTCACGAATACCAAGGCAAAGAAATTCTGAAGAAATACGGAGTGGCAGTTCAACGAGGCATCGTAGCAGATACACCCGACAGTGCGGTAAGTGCGGCAAAAGAATTACAAGCTGAAACGGGGACCAAATGGTTTGTGGTTAAGTCTCAGATACATGCGGGAGGCCGTGGAAAAGGTACCGTTAAGGAAACAGGTTCCAGAGGTGTTGTCTTGGCAAAAGGTATAAATGAAGTTCCTGATAAAGTAAAAGCTATTCTGGGCGGAACACTGGTAACCATCCAGACTGGTCCCGAAGGAAAGAAAGTAAATAAAGTTCTGATCGCTGAGGATGTATACTATCCTGGCGAAACGGAGCCGAAAGAATATTATATGAGTATACTTCTCGATCGCTCGAAGGGATGCCCGGTAATTATGGCGTCTACTGAAGGTGGTATGAACATCGAAGAAGTTGCTGAGACTCATCCTGAAAAGATCATCAAAGAATGGATCGATCCACTGTTGGGCTTGCAGCCTTTCCAGGCGCGTAAGATCGCTTTCTCACTCGGATGGGAAGGAAATGCCTTTAAAGAAGGTGTAAAATTCATCCATTCATTATACAACGCATACCTCGGATTGGATGCTTCTATGTTTGAGATCAACCCTTTACTGAAAACATCCGACAACAAGATTCTTGCTGTTGATGCAAAAGTAAATCTGGATGACAACGCTTTATATCGTCATAAAGATCTGGCTGAACTCCGCGACATCACAGAAGAAGATCCATTGGAAGTTGAAGCCGGTAAAGCTGGTCTAAACTATGTGAAGCTTGACGGAAACGTGGGTTGTATGGTAAATGGAGCCGGACTTGCTATGGCTACTATGGACATTATCAAGATATCAGGTGGCGAGCCTGCTAACTTCCTGGACGTTGGTGGTGGAGCAAACGCCGAGACCGTTGAAGCTGGTTTCCGAATTATTCTGAAAGATCCCAACGTAAAAGCTATTTTGATTAATATCTTTGGGGGTATCGTTCGTTGTGACCGCGTAGCGAATGGTGTTGTAGAGGCGTACAAGAAAATTGGTGATATCAAAGTTCCGATTATCGTAAGGCTACAAGGAACAAATGCGGAAGAAGGTGCTAAAATCATTGAACAGTCCGGGCTGAAAGTGTTTTCTGCAATACTGTTAAAAGATGCAGCTCAGCGAGTAAAAGAGGTGTTGGCATAGAGATTTCTATAAACCTGTCGAATTTGCTATATTTATAAAACTTTGACCGTAAACCCGATCAATGAAAAGGCTCTTTTGGTTTTTAATACTAACTATTTGTCTGGTCCCCTCCTTGACAGAAGCCCAAAGCTTTTATTCAACCAGGAGAAATAGAAATTTGCTAGTTGGTTTGGGCTCCGGCACAGCCAACTATTTCGGCGAAATGGTTAACCCAGGAAAGACCGGAACATTGAAGTTTAACATTGCTGCCAATGCAGAGTACTATCTGCATGAGCGTATCAGTGTACGGGCGGGACTTACTTTCTTTCAGATCTCTGGTGATGATGCAAAAGCCAATGATGACCGACAGGAAAGAAACCTGTCATTCAAATCCAGTAACATCGAGTTAAGTGCGTTAGGGGTTATCAATCTTAGTCCAATTGGCTTGCGCTTTTATCAACGCTCACAACTAAACTTCCACGCTTTTGCAGGTATAGGTTTACTTTACTTTAATCCGAAGACCGAATACCAAGGCAAGACGTATGCACTGCAGCCTTTACAAACGGAAGGTGTAAAATATAGCAGAATAACGCCAGTAATTCCCGTAGGACTTGGAGCTCGTATAAAAATAAATCCATTCTTTAATTTACTTGTTGAAGGAGGTTATCGAATTACTTTCACCGATCACCTGGATGATGTCAGTGTGAGACGCTACCCGGATCCTGCAACCTTGAAGAGCGATTTGTCTCGTGCGTTATCCGACAGACGTGTAGAGATTGGAACTCAACCTGCAAATCCAACACAGGTTGGCGTACGAGGAAACCCCAATAAGAATGACGGCTACTTCCTGGCAAACATCACCGTTCAATACTATCTGCCAAAAGAAGTATTCCAGTCCTCACAACGCAAACTCTATAACAAGAAACGCAAGTACTATTATCGCAGACCGTAGTCTTATTACGAGCTAAGAGTTATAAAATAAAAAGAGGCAGAGCATCAATAAGATGCTCTGCCTCTTTCTTTTGATTAATATTTTATGATGGATGTACTATTCTCTGCTGCTCACCGATCCTGAGACTTCGATCTAATCTTTCTCCCCAACTCTCTGCTTGCTATCTCATCATATTATTGGTGGAGTATACCCTCCCTTCCTTATAAAAAAACGAAGCCAAGTATCGATTATATATGGAGTGAATAAGTTGATTGCGAATTAATGAGTTATATCAAGAGCTTCAAATCTGGAATAATTGCTCTTATACTCAGGAACGATCTCTTTCATAAGCGTAACCATCTTATGCTCGTTCTTATCGTCAATGAAATCTTCCAGAAGATCAAGATTACGACATACTTCATCGTACATATACTCTGATACTTTTGCTTTCAGTATCTTCTCATGGTGAGTTGGTATTGTATTCTCCTGATTATTCAGCAGTTCCTCGTATAGCTTTTCACCATCACGGAGTCCTGTAAATACAATCTCAATATCTTTATTCAGTTCTTTACCTGAAAGCTTGATCATCTTACGAGCCAGGTCGTAGATCTTGACAGGTTTCCCCATATCAAAAATAAAGATCTCCCCTCCTTGTCCCATTACACCGGCTTCAATCACAAGCTCACACGCCTCCGGTATAGTCATAAAAAAGCGAGTGATCTCCGGATGTGTTACTGTAATAGGTCCTCCACTCTTGATTTGCTCTTTGAAGATCGGAATAACAGAACCGTTCGATCCCAATACATTTCCAAAGCGGGTAGTAACAAATGACGTTTTCCCTATACCCATCTTATCGAGGTGGCGGTCGAGTGACTGAACATAGATCTCTGCGATACGCTTGGTGCATCCCATTACATTGGTCGGGTTCACAGCTTTATCAGTAGAGATCATAACAAATTTTTTCACTTTAAACTCTACCGCTAAATCGGCCAACTGTCTTGTGCCGAATATATTAACACTTACCGCTTCGGCAGGATTACTCTCCATTAACGGTACATGTTTATATGCAGCTGCGTGAAAGAGTATATGGGGCTTAAACTCTTCAAAGATTCTTCTGATACGCGTCTTGTTACACACGTCAGCTATAAATACAAAGATTTTGCTTTGCTTATTCTTGCTTCGAAGTTCACGTTCTATTTCATAGAGTGGAGACTCAGCCTGGTCGATCAAGATGAGTGTACTCGGTTTGAAATTCAACACCTGTCTCGCCAATTCTGAACCAATAGAACCTGCAGCACCCGTAATACAAATTACTTTGCCTTGCAGGTCTGATTCAATCGACTTATTATCAAGCTTAATAACTTCCCGGCCTAAAAGGTCTTCGATGTTGATATCACGGATCTCTTTAACATCCCAATCATTACGTAACCACTTATCAAAAGAGGTTACATAGCTAACACGAATCAGATGATTCAGCGCATCATCTACAATCTCGTTTTTGCGTTCGATGGATAAGTTCTTAACAGCAATAACAATCTTCTTTACCTTATGCTTATGTACCAGCTCAGATAGTTTTTCATAGCCATAAATCTTTGAGCCGTTAATCTCTTTGCCATTCTTCTTAACATCATCGTCCAGGAAGCCGATCAACTTATATTGTCCGGTCATATCAGATTCAATAGCCTGCTTGGTCAGGAAGCCTGCAACGCCAGCACCAAATATGATAACGGGTACCCTAGACGCTGAATCTGATTTATAAAATGTAAAGACATTTTTTACGAACAATCTATACTGGTATAGCAACAGCGATGATATAAAAAATGCAATGAATACAACTGAAAACGGAATGAGGTTCCTGCCAACATTATAATGGTACAACAGGTTTATGATAACAATGATGGATAGACTTAATAACTCCGTGCGAATGATGCGAACACCGTCCTGTATGCCGGTATAGCGTACAATGCCAGCATAACTCTTCGTAATAAGGGTAGATAATAAAGCCGTGCTAAGACAAACTGCTATTCCGGGAAATGGATTATAGTCCAGTACAAATCTAAAATTGAAATTGAAACGTAGCAGGAAAGAAATCGAAACAGAAAAAAGAACGATGATGAGGTCAATAAAAATGATAATACCTCTCGGTAATACCGTTAGTCTATTAAGAAGTCTGAATAACACTGGTCTATTGGGTTAGTCTTTCGAAATTCTTTTTCGAAGTAATTTATAAGCCCCTAAAATACCTCCGGAGACAGCCAGATATTCCAATCCTGTAAGTGGCACTGGATTATCTATATCTCCGCCCGTCTGTGGGTTGCCCGGCTGTGCTAATGCACTGCCTGCAAACACAGACAATGTGAGAGAAAAACAAATGGTTAAAAAGAGATTGTCCTTTTTTACTTTCATCGCCTACTTCTTTTGTAACTGATAGCTATAACGACTTGTACCTTTGTCAACAACCAGTATATACATACCACTGGCATATGAGGTAAAATCAACAGTAATATCTTGCGTATTGTCAGTTAGTGTCGATCTATATATAGTCTGCCCTACTATTGATTTAATTTCAATCTGTCTGACGTCCTCATCCAGGCGTTGTATAGTTAATTTACCCGACACAGGATTAGGGTAGGCTTTTATACCTGCCATTTTTTCAAACGAACTCGATTCTATACTTTGTTTCTCAACAGCGAAACTGGTGTTCACCAAAGCATACGTACAAGATTGCGTAGCCATCACATGCAATGTATTCTGACCTTCATCCAGGGAATCAGCAACCAACGGGATGGCTATTGCTTTTCCCGTGCCGGATACTGAAGTCGAAATGATCTGATCAGCTTCATTTAACAATGCGTAGTTCACACCTACTTCAGAAGAACCAAGTTCTACTGTATATACTTTAGACGCCTCTACGGAAACCGGAGCATTCACAGAAAAAGACACATCAGGCAATTTTTCTTCCAGTCGTAAACTGAAACGATCAAATGCCTGTGATGCTTCATCACCTATAGTAAATGTATAAGCGTTTGACACTATATCTACTTCTTTATTCAGATAATGATCAATCAATATAAAATTAAAATTATCAAAGTATCCGCGTTTATCAAATGCTATTGTATAAGTTCCACCATCTGTTACTTTCAATCCGAGTTTCATAATCTTGCCACAATCCAATCCACTAAGTGCATTGATGGCCATCGGTACGTTATCGTCAGAAATTGTTGAGAAACTAAAAGTTGGGTTGTTGATTTTAGGCGCATCAAACTCATCAATTCCCGCTACAGCATCATCCTGAATTTTCACATACGCAGCATCACGAAGCTCACCGTTGGAGAGGCTTACAACAAATGATTCTTTGATACCTACTCTATAAAACTCTGCCACGGTACTCACTTTCACCCCTTCTGTGATCCTCAATATAGGGCTAGCTCCAGTCGCACGAACCCAAAAGGCTTGACCCACAGCAATTTGTCCATTAGGAATATCTTCTGTTACCCCGGCATCATAATAGCGTGTCATTCCGGAACCATTGTCCGTAACGGCGATAATCGTGGACATTCTTGTTTTAGACCATCCGGTTACATCCCAATCAATCGTAGCAGGGTAAGGATTTCCTACCAGATTCCATCCGGAAGCTGATGCATCGTTATTCGTATAGGTTAATGGGAATGTGATCGTTCCTTGATTTATAGTACCGGTAACATCAATCAGTGTAGGATTGGTACATTGGCGGATGAAGGTCGTATAGCCACGGCCCACCTGAAGGGCACTTGCAGCCGAAGTTGTCCCCGGGAGCGGATAAGCTACATATCCCTGGTTAATATCTCCCGCTACTGTCTCGTCATAATAAAACAAGGAAGCAGAAGAAGGAGTAACATAATAGCCACATATAGTCTGCTTAGGACTTGGATCAGAGAAGTTTCCGGTTACAGGGAAATCATCCTTCCATTGAGCCACAGTAGCGTTAGATACAGGGCTCGAAATATACCTATAGATACGCCCTTCACCACTCATATAGCGTTGCACGGTCACATCACCTGAAACTGTATTTCCGCTCTGAAGTCTCATGATCATCGCAGTACCACTTCCTGAAGCATCAGTAGTAGACAATAACGTCAGATGACCATTAGAAGCAAAATTTACGTTTGTTGAAGGCGAGCCAAATTGTAACAAACCGGAAAGATTCAACGCAGATGTGAGTTGCACTCCGGCACTGCCGGATTTTGCAACGGTAATATTTGAAAACGTAGTGCCATTCACAGATATAGTCTGAGCATTTGCCCCCGATAATGTTGCTGTAAACGTACTCATGTCAAATGAGCTACCGGTAGCGAAATTGATATTTCCCTGAATGACAAAGCTTCGGGTAAATGCTAAAGACTTGCCACTGTTCAATTGAATGTTACCAAAGAGAGGATTCGTTGTACCACCTGCACTGGTTGCACCGTCAAAAATAATTAGAGACGTTGAAGGAGTCAGATTTCCTGCGTTGTCACTCCATGCACTTCCCTTCATCGTTACGGTATAACTTTGCAAATTGAAAATGCCGCGATTCAGAGCAACATTTCCATTGATCGTAATATTCTGAGTAAGATTAACATTATGAGCAATTTGAGCAAGAAGGAAAGTCAGGCCACCAAGTGATGTTGCATTTGTGGGATCGGGTAACTCCAAACCAGTATCATACGATGCTGAAGTGGAACGATAATAAACTCCGTAACTACCACTGGTAATTACAGGGCGTTGGCCACTAATAGAGGATGTTTCATAACGAGTAATGAGAGCATTATTCGCCATGGTTAAACCCGAAGTATTGTTTAATATACCCTGTGTCAGATTCAATTGATTTTTTACTACCACTGTGCTGTTCAAATCAACCTGGCCACTTGTTCCTGATCTGTTTATTGTTAATGTACCTACAGTATCAGCTAAAGGATCAAATTTGATGGTACCCCATGTCCCTCCTGTAGTACCTGTAATAAACAGACTGGAAGTTGATGTGCCTTTTAATACACCTGCATTTACTTCCATTGTTCCTGAAGAAGTAAGTGCAAAATTATTCAAATTCAAAAAACCGGATTCAAGTCTGATCACGCCACCAATAGTTCGGTTGCCTGTCAAACTAACTCCTGATGAATTGTCAATCACTGTTGTGATTCCAGTTCCTGTTGGTTGACCAGGCCCCATATATTGGGCTCCTGATGATCGATAAATAATAACCGATCCACTTGAGTAGGTTCTGTATGTACTAACCGTACGAATATTTCCTCCCGTTACAACGAGTTGTATAGCACCACCTACATCCTGCGAACCCACCACCATGGTTCCATCGAGTTGAAAGGTTCCTGGTGTACTGCTCGCCATCGGGTATATTGACAGATCCAGCGTTGTAGCAGAACTGATATAGTAATTTATATGGCCAGATATACTTCCGGTCATCAAGTATGTATAAGAGCCGCTACCCAGAAATCGTATTGAACCTTGAGCAGGCTCTGATCCCAACTCATCAATTCTTCCTGTTTGCAAGGAGAAATTACCATACAGGTTAAGTGTCGTGTTACCGGTTGTACCTGTATTAGCCATGTGCAGTTTTCCGTTGGCCGTTGCATTCATGGAGAAGTCACCATAAACATCGACTGTAGTGGTACCAGTAAGTGTTAAGCTTGAGCCCGTAACATTAGAGGAGTTGAATCCAAAATTTCCATAGACAATAACATGTGTATTGCTACCGTCTGTTGAAAAATTTACTCTTGAAGTTCCTGATATTAAAATATCTCCACCAAAAGAGTCCGAGCTTGAGCCAATTGTAATCGTAGGATTCTCTGATGCACTAAGTTGTAATACATTCGTTCCGGTGTTCAGAACAGTAAAGTCTCCAAGTATAGTATTCAGGTTCCCGGCAAAGTCAACAATTCCACGCTGACCTGTTGAGTTGAACACTACATGCCCCAGAGCCTGAGCCCAAGTGTTATCTGCTGTAATCGTAGTGGTATTCGTAAACCCTAAAATTGAAACGGTAGAATTTTTATCCCACGTGGCTGTTGGCAAGCTTCCAACTGTAGTAGTATAATTATGTCTGTATTCTGAACCTGAACTGAATACAAGAGTCGAAGCATTAGAAGAATTATCAATCGTTGAACCATTGCTTCTTGATAATACACCAGAGACCTGTACAACTGCCGGAGAAGTAATTGTCATATCAGTCGATGCTCCGTCATTCAATGTCAATTGTCCTGTAAGTGCTATTGTTAAATTACCTTGAACAACCAGTTGATCTGCGGTAACTGTAACACCGCCTGGTACTGTAACCGTATGTCCTGACAAGATTGTTATAGTTCCATTTGAACTTGAAGGCGCTGAAGATGCAGCAACCCACGAAGTTCCGTTGAAGCTCTCCCAAGTACTAGCAGAACTCCAGTCTCCAGTTTGTGCAGTTCTGAAATCTCCAGAGGATTGCGCACTGGCATGACCGGTAATTATAGCTAACAAACAAATCGTAATGAACCTCATAGGCTTCTTGCCGAATTCACTAGAAGTTACGAAAATATTCATATGTTTCAACTTTATAGGGTTTTATAACAGCACCGTTTGTTTTGTAACCCATTGAGCCTGAATAAGCTTAACGACTCTTTCAAACTGTTCGGGAGAATTATTGGTACTTGACGGAAGGCATAGACCTTGACTGAACAGATGTTCTGAAACACCATTTACATAAGAAGGGCAATCTTTAAAAACCGGCTGTAAGTGCATCGGTTTCCAAACAGGTCTGCTTTCAATATTGTGTGCTTCGAGATCTTTCCGAATAATATCTGTAGTAACACCACCTGATTCATTAGGATCAATCAGTATAGTGGTGAGCCAACGATTAGCAAATAAACCTGCCGGCTCAGGAAGAAATTTTATACCTGACAGGGATGATAATTTCTCTTCGTAAAACGAGTATATCTTTCTGCGTTGTTCGATCCTCTGATCTAATACTTGCAGCTGACCACGACCGATACCTGCAGAAATATTGCTAAGCCTATAATTATATCCGATAGTTGCGTGTTCGTAATGTGGAGCAGGCTCGCGTGCCTGAGTCGCCAGAAAACGTGCTCTCTGTATCCAGGCTTCATTGTTAGATACCAACGCTCCTCCTCCAGATGTTGTAATGATCTTATTACCATTGAATGAGTAAATGCTCAGATCACCAAAAGTTCCTAACTTTTTGCCATTATACGTTGCGCCAAGTGCTTCAGCTGCATCTTCAATTACAGGTATTTCGTATTTTTTAGCTACCTGCATGATCTCTTCGATCTTTGCAGGCATACCATAGAGATGTACCACTATAATTGCTTTAGGCCTCTTCCCAGTTTTTTTGATCCTGTCTGCAATTGCCAAATCCAATAATTGAGGATCCATATTCCAGGTCTCATTCTCTGAATCAACAAAAACCGGCACTGCACCCTGATAGGCAATTGGATTACAAGAGCCTGAGAAAGTGAACGTTGAGCAGATAACTTCATCATTCCGTTCTACCCCCAGAATTATTAAGGCAAGGTGAATAGCTGCAGTACCAGAACTCAGCGCAGCGCAATGACCTATCGTATTGTAAGCAGCGAGTTCTTTTTCAAATGCAATGATATGTGGGCCAACAGGTGATATCCAATTCGTATCAAAAGCTTCTTGTACAAACTTTATTTCATGACCTCCCATGTGGGGAGCTGACAACCAGATTTTTTCATTCATAACCACAAATATAATTAGTATTCTTAAGACAACTGTAGATGTTGGGCCACTATTTGGCTCTGCCCCTTTGTTGACGCTGGTAATAAAACGCAGGGATTAATAAGATTATCAAGATGGGATTCAAAATCAGACGATGGAGATACGAAATCAACGGTCCGTTGTAGGTTGGAAAGTAGAGTTTCAACACAAAATACGGAAACAAAAAAAACACCATTCCAATTAACTGTATAAAACAGGAAAATATTACATACTTCCTGTCTTCGAACAGTGCGTAAATTAAGCCAATGGCAAACAGATCGTTCAGTAAAAAACGAACAGTACGATTGAATAAAAATCGATGAAGCGGTTTCAGACTTAATCCAAAGTAAACAGTCAGATCTTCCCGTTGAAAAAGAAATACCGCCAGCAAGCCTGCTATGCAAAGCACTCCGATAAGTATACGAAGCTTTTTATTACTCACGTTCTCTGAATTGAATATCGTTTAATCCACCATAGCCAAAGTAAAAAAATCACCCCGTACAAAGATGCTGTGAAGAGGTATTTGTGTGTAAAGTACATGAAGTGGGGCATGTATTCTGAAACATAAAAAAGTAAAATGATGCGTAACAAATTCATCAGGTGTATAATAACGATGCCTAACGGCACAAACCACAGCCACGTTCTTTTCAAAGGGCCGAATGCAAGGATGAAAGCAACAAATATGATCATTGTATTAATGCCATTGCATCCTTCGTATACAGCCAATATGCTTTTCTCTTCGTGTAGCAGGAGCGTTGTAGGCTTCATGGTATGGTCCTGAATAAACGTGGGCCATCCTGTGAGTGTGAGTACCCATGCCGTTTCCCTGGATACTTCATGTGTAATGGGATCTGGGCGCGGATCAAAATGATCTATATAAAATCCATATAGCAGATTACCGACTATATATATACCTATAAACTTAATCAGGAATAATATTGTAGGCTTAAACTCCTGCCAGGAAAATATATCTTTCTTCATAAAGGTTTAGCCGGCACTCCGGCCACAGTTATCCTTGAAGCAACATCTCTTACTACTACGGCTCCCATACCTACCCGACTTTCCTCTCCTATTAAAATGTCATTTTTAATACAAGCGCCAGAACCAATCAGTGCACGGGCTCCTATGGAAACGCCTCCTGCAATATTGACACTTGTCATCACCGAAGCATAATCATCAATTCTTGTATCGTGACCTACCGTTGTATTCAGATTTAGCAAAACGTGTTTCCCTAAACGGATATTCGTTGTAAGTATAACTCCCGCTGTTAAAATACAGCCCTCTCCTATTTGTATATGCTCTTCATCTTGCAAAATAGCCGAAGCATGTTTTAGTACAGGGAATTGTATATGCGGATTACGAATACTGGAGTATATAGTTGCTTTGCGTATCGGGTCTCCTATCGCGATGATTACATATATATCCTCTCCAATATCGTTAAGCCACGAAGCATTTCCCTTTACGGCTAATCCATTGATTATTTTTCCAGGAGGAGTTACGTCATCTATAAATCCCAACGGATTCCATTCGTCAGAGCCTTTAATCATACTCAGCACTTCTCTGCCTAATCCTCCGGCACCATAAATCAATAAAGATTTTTTCATGTGTGATGATTGTATTTTATGATACGCGCAGGATTACCAACAGCCACAGCATAATCAGGTATATCTCGTGTAACAACGGCACCGGCTCCTACTGTAACCCAGGCCCCGATCTTTTTACCAGGAATTATAACTGAACCAGCTCCTATAAAACTCCCTTCGCCAACTGTTATGGTGCCACAAAGCACAGCACCTGGACCAATATGTACAAAGTCATTCAGAATACAGTCATGATCAACCTGGGAACCCGTGTTAACAATACAGTGATTGCCAATTTCAACCTGAGCCTGCAGGATCGCTCCGTGCATAATCATATTCCCTATACCCATTTTAATATAGGGTGACTGAATAACGGAGGGGTGTATTGCATTGGTAAACTTGTGCTTTGTTTCCAACGCCACTTTCTTACGCACAACATTACTGCCAATAGCAACTAATGCCAATGCATCTGGCGCGAATTGAGAATTATAGCGGCCTTGCTGAGGTACGCCAAACAAGGTGCCTTCATATTTAGGATCGAACAATGCCAACACTTCCGTGCCCATTGCCTGTAAACAATCCAGCACAACCCGGGCATGTTCTCCTCCTCCTTGCAAGATGACTTTATTACTCATTGCCGCGAAATTTTTCCATTGTTACCGATGTACCGCTGCTAACTCCCTCCGCTTTAAAAACTTTCACAACTGTTAAGAATAGTATCTTTATATCCAACCAGAAAGATATATTTTCAACATACCACACATCATAGGCAAACCGCTCTTTCCAAGCAACGGTGTTCCTTCCATTTACCTGTGCCCATCCGGTTATACCGGGCCGCACGTTATGACGTTTCTTTTGCTCTTCGCTATAGAGCGTGAGATATTCAACCAGCAACGGACGCGGACCGACAATTGACATATCGCCTTTTACTACATTGATCAGTTGTGGTAATTCATCCAGCGAAGTTTTACGAATAAATTTACCCACGGTTGTCAATCGTTTATCATCCGGTAAAAGCGCACCCGTTGCGTCACGCTCATCTGTCATCGTCTTGAATTTTACAACTCTAAATATCTTGCCATCCTTTCCTGGCCGCTCTTGCAGAAACCATATATTGCCACGATTTGCAATGGTCAGCAAAACAATAGATATCAACAATAGCGGCAATGCTATAGTTAATCCCGTGAGGGCTACTACAAAATCGAAAAGAGGCTTGACAAATGCTTTATACAAAGGGACAAAGTTTTATTAAAGATACTATACACTTAATATACTATACTTTTCTGTCTCCATTTAAAGAGAAGCAAACTCGAAGAGATGATGATTGACCAAATGAACATCGTACTTAGATTTTGCCAGTTGATAACTTGCTTCGCCCATTTCTTCAATCAACTCAGAACGTTCAATAAACTTTCGCATAGCGCTCTGCAATGCCTCTGCATTTTTCACTGGTATTAAAAAACCATTTGAACCATCTCGTACAGTTTCGCGGCAACCAGGATTATCCGTGGTGATAATTGCTTTCCCCATTGCCATTGCTTCCAATATAGTACGGGGAGTTCCTTCTCTATAATACGATGGCAGTACAAATACAGAGCACGTTCGCAGAAGTGAACGAACATCTTTTTGAAATCCTTTATAATCAATAACTCCTTCTTCAACCAATTTATTTAACTGTGATTGATCAATGGAATCGGGATTACCTTCATCAAGCAACCCGATAAGCTGGAAAATTACTCTGTTACCAAATTGCTTTTTCAGATTACTTGCCGCCTCCAGATATTGATCTATGCCCTTTGCGCGAATAAGCCGGGCAGTTAATAAAAATATTACAGGTTCACGCACAACCTCTGCCCTGGTGTAATACGCAAGATCGACACCCGAGCCTGCCGTTATCGTCATAGCGGTTGCAGGATTTACAAGCTTGTGTAAAAGAAAATACTCCTGATCATCAGGATTCTGAAAGGCAATAAAGTTGAGTTTCCGCAGAGAGAATCTATACAGCGCATGAATAAGAGATTGCATGATCTTCTTCTTCAATGTCCGTACACCTGTATCCAGGTATCCAAGCCCCGTTATTAACGCTAATGTTTTTGTCTTGCCTGAAAAAGATGCAGCCAGTGTGCCATAAATAACCGGCTTGATAGTATAGGTAATCAACAGATCAGGCTGATATACCTTGAAGATTTTTTTCAATTCAAGTATAGTACTGAAATCCTTCAGAGGATTGAATCCGGTTCGAGCAAGTTCTACCGATCGAAATTCAACCTGCATCTCCTTTAGTTTACGCACCACTTCTTCATCGTAACCAGGTGCTATCGCCAACACTGTATATCCGTTACGAACCAGATCTTCCAACAGGTTTTTCCGAAAATTGATCAGTGAGAATATATAGCTTCCAAAAACAATAGCTTGTCTCTTATGCTTCATGTACCAGTGATTCTTCAGAGGTTTTATTCTTTGGCTTTACCACAGCTCTGCGAGGAGTGTGATAATATCCGTATGCCATAATAAACAGAAATGGAAAAATTATGGCGCGATGTCGTGCTATCAAACCAATGTTATTTTCAAACAATCCGACAGATAAGACATATATAGCCAAAAATGCTAAAATGAAAGTTGACAGTCTATGCCGCAGGCTTTCTCTTAGAAAAGCGGAAACAGAACGTCTGTTCGTGTATAGCAGGAACAAAACAAAATTGATTTCCAGTGATGAGGCTAACGCCAGCGGGTTTGTTCCTTCCCATATAAATGGTCGCGCCAATACATCTATTACACCTCGTGGAATGGAGGAAAGTCCACCAGACTTTTGTTCAAGTGCTCCGCTTCCATAATTGTTGTTTCGTAAAGTACCTGATTGCAATTCTGAAATGGATTCACTCGATAAATCCTCTATTCCCCATTTTGCAGAAAGATAATTCATAATAAAAATCAGTATCACCACTCCCACTACAATCTTGGCAGTTTTAGCAAAGAAGGAATCTTTAACATTGATAATGAAAAATGCCGCCATCGCGATTATTACCATGTAAGCAGCAGGAGGTCTGAAGGCGTAAGTAATAGCAATACCTAATGCAATGCGTATATAGTTTAGCTTCTTGTCAGTTATACCATAGCAAACAAGGCCAAGTCCTAAAAACATAAAAGCATCTTTGCCGATGGTTGATGTCCAGAACCACAAGGCCGGGAAATAAAACAAAAGCATACTCAATTTCCTGAACTCAACCTGAGGGTAATTATTTGCAAACGACTTGAGCATGTATACAAGCCCTAAAAAACAAACAAGCGAGAACAGGAGATAGATACCAAACATCGAGTTGAATGTTACTATCATAAAGATAGCTGCCGGGTATGCCACAAAGTTGGTGTAAAACAGTTGGCCACCACGCCACAATCTCTCATTTGTAAAGGGAGAAAGATCTCCATTCATAAAATACTCGGCAAATACAGCAGCATAGTTATCGTATACAAATGCATCTACCGCTCCACCACTAAAGTATATTGCATAAATAATATAGGCAGTAGTACCGAATATTCGGAAGAGCATGCCATAAGTATATACCTGGTTAAGAGAATTATATTTCCCTATATACCAGGGTCTGGCCATATAGCCAATAATAAATAATAACGCTATTCCAATGATCCCACCGATCATGCCTGCAAAACGCGTTTATAAAAAGAATACGTATTATCAGCCATAGTATTTAACGAAAAGAATTTTTTAGCATTTGTATCTGCAGCAGCAGCATACTGCCCCGCCATATCTTTGTTCTGCAACAACATGCTCACTTTGTCAGCAAGATCCTGAGTATCATAAGGAGTTGCCAACATTCCCGACTCTCCATCGGAGATCAGTTCATTTGCTGCCGGCACATTAAAGGCAACTACGGGCGTTCGTGCATTAAATGCCTCCAGAAAAACTACTCCAAAACCTTCCGATCGCGAAGGTACTAAAACCACATCGGAATATTTCATCCAGCAACCAACATCCTTTCTATAGCCCAGAAAATCAACATGCCTGGTCAGGTTAAGTTCTTCAACACGTTGTTTGAGTTGTTGTTCAAAAGAGCCGGTGCCAATAATAAGAAGCTTAATATCAGGATAGTTCGCTGTTAACTTTTGCACTGCCTCAATTCCCCACAAGTGTCCTTTAAACTCGACCAATCGTCCTGCGATACAAAGTTGATGAGTTGATTTTCTATAGGTTTCAGGCTCCTCAACCGGTGTTACTTCTGCCAGGTCAAATCCGTAGTAGATCAGCTCCATTTTCTCAGAAGAAGTTATACCTGTTTGTATAAAAAGATTGAGCAGCCCTTTTGAAATAGTATAACTCTTATCAAATTTCGATTCAGCCCATCTTGAGATAAGGAAGTACGGAGTCACTCCCTGCTTGCTTGCATCGAAACCATGCTTCGCTGTAAAGCTATTATCATAACCGTGTTTAGTGGAAACAAATTTTGCCTTTGGCCGAAAGAAAGTCCGAACAAGGGCAGCATAAAAATCAGCATGGATCAAATGGCTATGAACAATATCATAATTTCCCGCTCGAATAATTCTTGCAATTTCCCGAACATCACGAATACCCGGTACACGACCTATATTTACCTGGTAAACATGAACCTGCATCTGTTGAAGTCTTTTAACAAAATCGGAATCTTTACCCAGTTGATAGTCCGTATACAAACGAAGAAATTCAATGGTAATACCTCGCTTTTGCAGCGCAGGTATCATATTCAAATGATAATTCTCTGCACCAAAAATTCCACCTTCCTTTTGAATAAATAGTATTTTCATGTCTTCTTCTGTCGTTGTTAACGTCAAAATAATATACTTACTGCAAAGAATTTCGCAGCAGCAAATCTTTCATTTGCTGCGCGGTTGTTCTCCAGCTAAATCTCCTGGCGTTTACGCTACCCCGAACAGTCAGCTCTATACGCAGGTCTTCGTTTTGTAACAAGTCATCCATTGCAGTCGCTATTTCTTTCTCGTTGTAGGGATCAACATATCTGGCAGCATCACCACACACTTCCTCAAGGCTCCCCTTTCGTGTTGCTATTACCGGGCATCCTGAAGCCATCGCTTCTAATGCAGGCCAACCGAAGCCTTCATGAATTGATGGAAATAAAAATATAGCAGCTCGTTGATAGAGTGTACGCAGATCAATATCGGAGACATTCCTGACAACTATAGTTCTTGACATCAGCGAAGTACTATTGATTAATCGCTGTGCCTCTTCCTCTATATCTCCGACCTTTATAATCAGAAGATCCTGATACTTACTCTCTGACAGCGCTTTAAATGTTCTGAACTGATTTTTATACCACACTTTAGATCCTACTAATAAAGCATACGGCCTATCTTCTACTTGTAATTGCTTTAAAATGGAATTTTCTGTACTTGTATTTCTCTCCAGCCAAAATCCTTTTAATCCGTTATAAATCGTTCTTACTTTTTCAGGATTAAATTTGACTGCATGGAGTAAATCTGATTTTGTGTGTTCCGATATGCACACTGTCCATGTGGCTAATCGCATCAATTTCAGATTCCATTTATATATACACTTGAAATACCAACGACCATTCCTGTCCATTAAAGTATGCAGATCATGGCATACGATTAACGATCGTGAAGCTCTCAGAAATGGTAACAAAAACGCGTAACGCTCTGAAGGGAGTATTACAAACTCAGGAGCGATACGCAACAAGTTGAACGGAAGAACAAAATATTTTCGAACAAGTCCTGTTAATTTTCCAGAACCTCGCGAAAAATATATTGTATCGATATCAATACCTTCAAAGCTCTCTTTCAGCTCATGCACATATCGTTTTATACTCTGCGAAGCCTTTTCGTCTTCAATAATATGTATACGCACATCTATATACTTTGAGGTTGATCTTAACTATACTCAGGCATTTAAGAAGTCCTTTAGCCGCTGCAACGATTGGCCATCGGTCTTGTAAAAAAATTCCAACTTGAATTTCTCCATGTTCTCTTTTTCAAAATCAAAGGAGATATCTTCCAGTCGAAAGTTCCAGAAATTCAGCACTGGCGCTGTCTTTAGTGCTTCTATCTGTTCTTGCATGAACGAATAATTCAGCCTGAACAGAATCACTTTCTTCCAATATATAGCAGGGATCACCATGGTAGAATAAAATCCGAAGCAGCCCTCTGCCTGCTGTACATACGCACTCAAATTAGGTGTATGTTTCAAATAAACTATATTCTCATCCTGCGGGAACCAGGAGGTGCGATAACTTTCAGGGTGAAGCTTGATATATAGCTTCGCCTGATGACTCTTACAGAATGCATTCAGTGTCTGATAAAAATCCGTCATCTTCGCTTGCGACACGAGCTCCTCTCCCAAACTATGCTCTGCAAAAGCCTGATCAATATGCAGGTAAAATTTGTCCGTTGTTACAGGCTGCTCCGCTACCAGAAACTTATCCAGTTCAGGGCTCCCTATATATAGTAATTGTTCAACGCGTGGCTTTTCAATCTGTTTATGTATCGTGGCATTTCGAGGAGAAAAACACAAAAAGTAAGTTGGAATCTTTCCGCTAAACGAAAAGTAACGTGAAGCCCAATAATATCCTTTCTTTCGAGACCAGTATGTATATAGAACGAATGATACAATCATCCATCGCTGACTGGGCTTCAACGATTTCACTAAAAATGAGACTGAGCTGAATTTAACTTCACGTTTCACAGCATCAACCTTTTTAACAACATTCTTCTTGCGCCACTGTCGCTCTCTTACGCGATAATCTTTATAATTAGAATATATACCGTGCTGCAGGATATAAGTACGAATCCCGGCTGACTTTGCCGCTATATTCAAAGCGATTGAAAGGGCTGAATCCAGCGACATAAAAATGATCTTATCCGGAGCTACTTTATTCAGAACATCCTGTGCGTTCTGAAAAGAATACCAGTATATAATCTCAGCATAGGAAGGCGGCTGTACCTCATCAAAGGAAGGGTGAATCACAGAAAGAAACACAAAATCAAAGTCATCTTTCATCCGATCGAATACTTCAATCCAATCTGCTCTTCTATAGGGCCATACCAGCAATATCTTTTTTTTCACAGCAAAATTAATTTAGCATAGCCCTATCGTGGCGAGTTGTACAGATCCTCGATGATTTTCTCGTACTTTTCAGTAAGTATCTTGATATCAAAACGGCCCGCCAGATCGTATACTTTCTGTGACATAGCCTGAAGCTTTAACGGATTGTTTACAAGATCCTGGATGATGTCAGTAATTTCTTCACGTGTACTTACAACATATCCCTCTTCTCCATGACGTATCCACTCATCCGGACCATAGTCAATATAGGTTATGGTCGGAATACCAGAGCTTGCTGTTTCAATAGTAACTTTACCCAGACCTTCTGAACGAGAAGGAAAAATATGCAGATCAACCTTACGGAAAAGCTCTTTCATCTTTGGCTGTGGCAGTATACCATGGTATACTACGTTGCTTAAATTAGCTATCTCTTTTCTCTGTTCGTCATTCGCCTTCCCCACTATGTGAAATGTGAGTGATGGAAACGCTTTCGCGGCAAAAAGGTAATCGCTGATGCCTTTTCGCTTCATATCATTGCCTATAAAAATGATATTCTGAAGTCTGTCTATTTTTTTTCCCGGCTGATAAAATTCAGTTGTATCACTGGTAACAAAAAGCGTTTGTGGCTCTGTTTTTATACCAAATCGCTGAAAGTTATAGTCGCGCATATGCGAAGTAGTCGAGTATACACGATTATGACGGGTATACGCGCGGATCATCTTCTCTTTTGTTTTATAAATCGAGATAGGTCCTTCTAAAGCTGCATCATCCAGTTTATTTCTTACCGTCTTAAAGCTTTTCTTACGGAATAACTTCACTAAAAAAATTCCCCAATCAGAAAACTCAGCACGCGGAAAATAAGCGATATCACAGTTCCATATTCCCCATATAAACGCCAACATTCCCGATATCTTAAAGGGATAAAAGCAATGGAATATCTTTACTCCGTCTATGGTTGGCCTGGGCAGATCACCGTTAAAAATCGTACAGGTATAAATCTCGAACTTTTCCTTATCGATAGCTCTGGCCATTGACAGAATACTCAAGTTCTGTGCGTTCGTCTTGTTAATATATGCTGCGCAAAAAACTTTAATTTTCTTTTTCATTCAATTATTTTATACTCTTCAACAACTCTTCATCAATGGTGTCCGCACTAAATATATGACGGTTCAACTTTATCTTTTGTTCATCCCAATTCCACCACTTCGTTTGTAACAGGATATCGATCACAGGCTGAGGGAATCTATAGCGCAACGGTGAAGCCGGAACACCACCTACTATAGCGTACGGAGGAACATCTTTCGTGACCAAAGCATTAGCCGCTACCACTGCTCCATCACCTATCGTTACACCGGAAAGTATAGTAGCATTGGCTCCTATCCACACATCGTTACCTATAGTGATTGGCCCGTTGGATACTATATCATCTTCTTCTTTACCAGTAAAGAAATGCTTTTGAAAAAAATAAGATGAGATGCGCGAGTAATTATGGTTATGCTCCTGAATTGTTACATTCCGGGCTATCGAACAAAAACTTCCAATGGATACACCATGGATACCTCCCATGATAAAGACTCCGGGACCATTTACCTGCGTATATTGCCCTATACTTATTTGCCCGTCAAGATGACTTCTTCGTATCTGAGCTTTTCTCTTTACCTGAATACGTCCCTTCAGGAAAGTCCCTCGCACGGTAGCAGATGGATCAACATCCAATACACTGGGATTACCCGTGGTATTGGACATTGCCACTGTATCCAATATAAACTTTGTTAGCTTTTTTCGTATTGCCGAGAGCATGACTGAACACCTTAGGGTTTATTCAAAGAGGTGCCAAATCAAAACTGTATCTTCTTCAATTTCAGCGATTGCTTTTTTGCCAATCACATCATCTATATACTTCGGACTAATTCCGGATGCCGGGCGTTTCCAGGTTAAGTCGCTATACTCAATCACTTTTCCTTTCGGTATATTCTTCAATGCAACCAGACTTCTTCTTGCATTTTTAATAGCTGGCAATTCCGAAGGAAGACTCTTCACTTCAAACTCTCCTAACAATTCTACCACGCGATCCATGTTCTTTCTAAACACTTTGAGATCTTCCTTGTCCATAGCATGATAGTGGTCATTTCCGGGAAGTGTTTTATCGTGTGAGAAATGTTTCTCCAGTATTCTTGCTCCCAACAATGTAGCCACTTCAAGACTCTTCATGTCTTTCGGCAAGGTGTGGTCTGAATAGCCAATGATATTATCGGGGAAATGTTTAGCCAGACCTTTGATCATCCCCAGGTTTGCATTCTCATCTGCCGTTGGATAGTTGAGCACACAATGTAACAGTGCCAGCGGAACATTATACTTGTTGATCCAACCCACAGCTTCCTGAACCTCATGCAGCTCAGCAGCTCCGCTTGAGAGTATAATAGGTTTACCAAATTTAGCCATATACTCAATGAATGGCTTATTGGTAAGATCAGATGAGGATATCTTAAATGCATCCATCAGTTCATTTAAAAATGTAGCTGACTCAACATCAAATGGCGTACTCAAAAATTCTATATCCTGCTGATCGCATACTTTCTTCAACTCTTCAAATTCTTTCTTCCAGAACTTATCATATTTTTTGAAGAGATCAAACTGACTGGTCGTAGGCTCCTTCGTCAAATCCCAGTATGAAGGAGAATGTTTGGATGCAATCGTGTTGGCTTTATAGGTCTGAAACTTGATAGCATCAGCACCACCTTCTTTTGCCTCGGCAATCAGTCGCTTGGCAATTTCCATATCACCTTCATGGTTTACACCTGCCTCGGCTATAATGTATGGCTGACGTACGGTAATGTCGTTGGGTTTCTGACTGTTAAAGAAGTCCTTAATCTTCATATGTATTTTCTATTAATTCGTTGATCAATTTGATTACGCGTTTGCGTCCGTTCTTAATATCGTGTCGCATCATTCGCTCATGCATCGCCTGACGCTTTTCAAGAGGCAGGCACTCATTCAATGCGCCCAAAATTACACTTTCAGTGGCAGTACTTCCCAACCCCAAATGTAAAAAACCATTCTCTCCGGAAGCAAAAAAGTGTGTCAATTCCCGCTCATTCTGCGCCATAATAATCGATGGAGTGCCTAAAAGCGCTAATTCGTAGATGGTTCTGCCGGCAGATGAAAAGACAATATCCGCATCGTACATATAGTCTGAAATGTTCTTCACATTTCGTGTAATCTCCACCGATGAAAACTCTTTAAGTGTATCTTCATTGGCATATCCAAGCCCCAGTATAACCTGAATTGAAATTTTGTTCTCCATACAAAAAGTATAGATGGATTGGAGAGTTTTACGAGTAAGATTGTTCGGATCAACTCCCCCGAACGACAACAGCACTTTCTTTAGCTGTGGCCGTATCGGCTTTTCTCCATGCAATAAAAATTCTTCACGTGCACAGAAATAATCCGGGCCATAATAATGATTGGCCGGACTTTCTTTCTCCGGATAAATAGCATTTATCACTACATGCGCATACGCCGAACCTTCTCCTAAATCTTCAATGTTAACAACTTTAAATCCTAATTGACGAAGTTGCTTCACATAGTTAGCATCTGTATCCAGGCGATCGTTTACAACAATATCTGGTGCCAGCTTCTGAATGTCTTCCAACAGAGAAGTTTCTTCCTGATGAACCTCAAAGTTATTCTCCTTTATCTTGGCAAAGGCGAGATCACTTTTCTTATCCACCAAAAATACAATCTTATGATTCATGATGTGGTGCGCCAGTGTAAGGCAATTATACACATGCCCCAACCCTATCTGCGGATAACCTGAAATGCAGAATAGAATTGTTTTACGCTGTAGTAAGTATTCACAGAGCGACCAGTCTTCATGCGAATCAATGTCTATCGCCTCACCTACCGGAACTTCATATAGATCCACAGCCTTACCAATGCGTGCTGCAGGAGTAACTATACTTGCACGTGAAATAAAAAATCCTCCCGTCTCCTTATATACCGGAGGCAATTGTTGTCTGTTAACGCGTGCTTTATAGTTAGGGAAATAACCGCCTTCATTCTTTCCCCACGTCAAGTGCGTATCGTTCACAGCCGATAATATCGTTTCAATTTCAGGTCGCTCGTGTATTCGTTTTAGTGCCTGATCAAGCGAATAAGTAGTCAGTAACGGTGATGTCGGTTGAAGCGTAATAACAAAATCATACTGTTTATTTTCCTGCGAAGATATCTTCGTATAAGCTTCGTAGATCACAGGGTCGAGTGTTACCAGATCTCCACCAAGATTATTATCCCGGAGATGCACTTTTGCTCCGAACTTTCTGGAGAAGTATGCGATCTCTTCATCATCTGTACTTACATATACATCGGGTTTATAAACAGACGCACGCGCCAAATTTATAGAATAATATATCAGCGGTTTACCATTTAGCGGCCGCAGGTTCTTTCGGGGAATCCCCTTCGATCCTCCCCTTGCAGGTATAATTACAAGAACATTCATTTTTATATCACTCAGTCAAATTTACTTTCTGTTTGTACTCAAATCCTGAATAACCTTTTGAAGACTTCCGGAATTATGATCCAGCACTACAGATACAATGGATGAATTAAGGTAGTCTTTAAAAATTGATACGCCGCGCTCATCAATCAGAACAGATGGAACATCAAATTCTAAAGCCTCCAGAAAACAACCAGAATATTTAGTAATGTGAACCCGGCTGTGAATCATTATATCAGGCAAAGGTAACGATGTTGCGTCTTCTATATTTACAACAGATGCAAGGTCAAGACGATCGATTTCTTCCTGTATTCTTCTCCGCTCTCCTAACTGACGAGGGTGAAGTCTTATCCACCATTGATACTCCGAACTCAATGCTTTTATGGTTTCCACCAGATAAGGTTCAAAGATATCATCAACCGGTTGGAGCGTATAAAGAATCAAGTTCCTTGGCCACTTATTATAACTACTGGACGCCATCCCTTCCTTCCAGTATCTTGCCCAAGGATTACCAAAAGCAATTGCCTTATGCTTTGAAGAAGTGGCCCAGGCATTTATCTCACTTGCATCGCTTACATTCCAGCAAAGGAATTTATCAGGTAACAATTGATAACCTGTTTCAGGGACTTTCGTCCAAGACGCATAAGCTGCATGTAGTGCCCCTTGTGGCCCATGTTGCATTTCATGGACCTCTATCCCCATGGCTTTGCAAGCTGCTATAATTCCCATACTCGAAGGATTATAGTAGGTAAGGCAAATTACTGTTGAAGGTTTTACTTTTTTGAAGAGGAAATTATATAGTTCCTTGTTAACCTGCACCCGGTTTATATCACTTTGCAGAGAAGCGAGAAACTTGTTTACATCCAATGAAATACCAAAATGAAGACTTGCTCCTTCAATCACTTTCTTGATTTGTGAGACTATAGAAGAATCAATATCTATATTTCCTTTACGTGTGAAGCTAAAAAAAGGGAATAATCTATAAACTTCTATTACTCTCTTTTTCTCATAATAATCTAACTTTGTTTTTGGTCTTTCATATTCCATCAATAAGCCATTCCCGTTTTCTTTATCGAGCATCGGATCAAAAAAACGATTAAATGATTTACCCTTGAATGATATTCGATGCGCAAAAAAACCAGCATATAATGTCTTCACTGGTTTAATCTTTAGCGCTATACTAATTCTATAAAAAACAGAATCAACTAATATACCCAGCTTTTGACGTAACGACAATCTCATACTTGTACTCTCAGAGGAAGTATGTTTCTCCAGAGCAAAGATCAGTGTAAAAAAAAGCTTTATTCTTACGATTGGCCATAACTCAAAACCAGATACCTGCCAGTCGTTTACTTGCACATCTTCTTCCTGTGCAACAATAAAATCAATTATATCTTTTCTATTAGAAGTTGCCACAATAGTTATTAATAATCATTCTTCTCTTTACTTAGTTGACTAAATGCTTCTTAAATTTTTTATAGAGTATAAATGCTATACCAAGCAAAACAACTGTAGCGCTTGCTTTAGCCATAACTGGTAACTCCACCAATACATAAGCTGCTGCTGTCAGAATTACAGTAGCAATCAGCCAAACCAGCGGGTAATGCTTTACTCCATTGTTCAAATCTTTAAACGTCTTAAAAGTAAAACCAATATAGCCCATGTACATATAAGCCACGAAAGTTGTTACCGATGCAATGACAACACCAAAAACGGGAATGAGGGTGAAATTCAAAAGGATATTGATAACACCAGCACCAAATGATACACGCCACAACACGGAGGTCTTTTCAAAAAACAATATTTTCGCATTAGAGGCAAAGTACATTGGTCTATAGTTATAGCTCATAATAAGAATAATGGCAAACGGGTAAGCTTGACGTAATACTTCGTTTCGAATAAGAAGATAAAAGATCTCTTTCGACCACAGACAGAATATGAAGGTAAGCAAGAAGAACGCCCCCTGTAACATAAAGATTAAATTCCTTGCAACAATATCTTTCCCTTCCTTATATAAACTGTTCAACATCGGACCTGTCGCCAGTCCTGATGCCGTAGCAAGCGTACCAAAGTAATTTCCAAAATTAGCTGCGAGGTTATATTTACCTACTTGATTCGTTGGTATTTTCAAAATATCCATAACCATGCGATCCGATGAATTTAAAAGATAGGTTGCATAGTAATGGGGCACAGTAGGCATGGCCGTTTTAAGAGACCGAATAATTGTAGAGCTTTTAAATCTAAAAATTGGCTTTAACCCTAATTGTATATTTACAGCATACCAGTAAGATGCATTAGACAAAAGTCCTACGATACACTCAGTCCAAAACCACCCCATATAGCCCAGCTTCAAATAACTGATCATATAGATATTTAATCCGACTGATAAGAGTCCGAATAAAATGGTACGTGTAGCTATTTGCATGGGCTTTTGCTTTAACTGGAAATAGGTACTTCCAATCATGCTCACTGGCCCAAAACATACCAGCGGGATTACATTGAGTAAAATTATTGTTGGAGCATTTGCTTTTGCCTCAGAAGGTATAGCAAATAATAAAACTCCTGTTGTTATAATCGCAAATACCAATATCCACAAAGAAAGAAATCCATATAGTTGCCTCCACAACCATTTGAACTGACTACGATAATGATAAAATGAATTTACGAGGATAATGCGAAGTCCTAATGTATTGAACACTCCTATAGCGCCTACATACGCTGTAACAAATCCAGCCACACCATAATCAGTAGCAGAGAGGTCTTTTGTAATTATCGGTAACGCAAAAAAACTAAACAGTTTGGGGATGTAGGGTGCAAGACCATATATAGCTGTGTGACTGAATACTTTCTTAAGCATAAATCAGATTGTATTCATTAGTATATTATATACATATAAATGTCCAATCTCATTAAGGTGAATATGATCTGACATTATACCTTTTCGGTCAATCTCGTCAAGCGATATAAAACCAGTACCGAAATGCTTTTTTAGTATTTCATTATATTCTTTAACTTTTTTTGTTATTCCAGGCACTACCAGTTCATACTGATCGTTAGTAGGCAGTATTGCAAGACTATAAATCTTCGCACCTGGCAACTGTTTCTTAATCTTATCAAGAAAGGAAGAGAACGTTCCAGCCGGAGTGTATGTCTTCCCTCTCACTTTACGAAGAAACTTGCTATTTCTTTTTACAAGAGGCAAAAAGAACTTCCTTGTGAACCAATTCTTTTCCAACACCATTACCTCAAATTGCGATAGAGATCTTGGTGCACAATCAACTATACCTGACTGTAGAATTACTATATCTGGATTATAAGCTTTATAATACTCTAGCTGTCTATGTAAATCCCTGATCGTTCCTCCTCCAATGGATACCTGATGAACAATAAAAGATTTCTTTAACAATTCAGGCCATGTATTTTGATAAACGCAGGTTTCCGGTTTATCACGCGGTAATGTCAAAGAATCTCCTACTACAAGTATCCTCTTCATCAGTTAATTTCTGAGTTAGCTTTTGAATAATCTGTAGGTAAACCTATATCAATCCAATAATCTTCAAATCGGTATATTTTTGTGGTGAATTCCTTTTTTATAAGGTCTTGAAACAACGAAGGCATATCATAAAATTCTCCTGCAGGGACTTCTTCCAGAATTTCGGGATTTAATGTATATATACCAGCATTTATATAGTTATTCACTTTTGGCTTTTCAACCAGGCTTTTTAAATTGAAATATTCATCAAACTCAACGCATGCATACGGTATCTCATAGGCTTGAGGTTTTATACACATCGTTGCGTGAGACTGTTGCCCGGCATGAAAGTTAAGTACATCTTCAAAATCGATATTGGTAATTATATCCGCGTTGAGAACTATAAATGGATCTTCTATAGACTTACGGTCAATAAGACTCAGCGCACCTGCTGTGCCAAGCCTTTTTTCTTCTTTAGTATATTCAATATTTACATTAAGTTTCTCTCCATTCTTAAAATGATTCTGAATGACTTCAGCCTTGTAATTGAGGCACAACACAAATTGCGTAAACCCCTGAAATTTTAAATTCTCAATAATGTGTTCGAGAATAGGTCTTCCTCTAACAGGGAGCATAGGTTTAGGTGTTTCCTGTGTTAATGCTCCAAGTCTGCTACCAAGCCCGCCGGCCATAATAACTACTTTATTAGCCTTAGGCTCAACCATCAGGTTTTCCAAAAAAACAACATCAACCAGCCTGCCTTGTTCATCGACAATTGGCATGTGTCTTAGATGCATTTGTCTAAGCAATCTTAAGATTTCTCCTTTAGCCGTTTTATTGGAAACCCGTTTGGGATTTTTATTAATGATATGGTCTATATCCAAAGAATTTTGAAGAATGGCTCTTCGTACATCACCATCTGTTACAATACCTACAAGCCGTTGATCTACATCTACCACAGGTAAAATTCCGACACCAGATTTATCAAGCATCTGAATGATTTCATGTACTGTTGTCGCACTGTTTAAAACTAGCTTAGTTACTGACATCTTCAGGTCGTATTATAGTATCAGATTGTATTGCATTCACTAATCGCTTTCCAACTAAATCATCAAGCTTCGAATAACCATCAAATCTTCCCACCATCTTCAATGATATATCCTTGGCGGTTACAATAGAGCCTTCTTTTAGGTTTCCATTAGCTACTGCCATTTTCTGGCGATTCCTATAGTTTACTTCAGCCGGAGTCATTTCAAATGAATCCTTGTAGCTAAATAAAATATCATAGAGCTTATCAAGATTTTCTTTAATCTTCTTTAGCTTCTCAACTCCAATGGCAGATTCGAAATCTACACGAGATTGCCCTTCATTTAGGGTAATGTGTTTTTCAAAAACCGAAGCGCCCATAGCGTACGCTAACGTATTACTATCTACACACCACGGATCATCATAACTACTGTGATCTCCGTAACCTACTTGAACATCAGGATACTCTTTTCGTAAATCCTGAATCTTACGAAGTCGTATATCTTGAATTGCTGAGGGATAAGATTGAAATCCAGTCATGAGAACTCTAAGTTGTTCACCAAAATATTCAACAGCCTCGTCTATCTCTTTTTTAGTTCGCCCTCCTGCACCAAGAATTAAGTCTATTCCTAATTCTTTAATTCTCTCTTTTACCAATTGATCATGATAAGAAACTGAATGCAACTCTATATATCGAATATAATCTTTATACTCTTTCGTCAGCTGAAATGATCCTGTATCCAGTGGCATTACAACTATAGCCAACTGGCGCTGGATTGAATAATCAAAAATTGTTTTCCATTGTTGATATGAAAAAATATATCCTTGCAATTTTTGATAGGCTGGATTACTTGAAGAAATAAGTTCATCGAAGTTAATCAGTACCTGAAATTTTATACCATCAACACCCGCTTCTGCTGTCTTGTCTATCAATTGCAGCATAAAATCCATATCACCTTCATGGTGAAAGGCTGTTTCGGCATAAATAAAAAGTTTATGCATATAAGTTAAGCGATTCTGATTGAGTAATTCTACGATTCATATCCTTTAAAAAATCTTCAAAGTCAATCGTCTTACCATAGGGGAGCTTAATTTGACCAGAAGGCTTTATAAACAAATTAGGAATTGTATTGCGCGAGGATATAGTAAGTATATCATTTAAAGTAATTGCAACAGCCTGTTTATCCCAATATGTCATAATCGCTCTTGTGCGCTCCATATCCTGTGGTGTATCCACTGTCAAACTCATTGTAGACAGATCTTCCGAAAATGGTTTAACAACTCCACACTTAAAATTTTCAGGCTCGAACATAAACAGCATTAGATACTCACTTACCGATGGATCCATCATTGTATAACAACGTTTAAGTGCTTCTCTGGTCATCACCTCTGCAGTTGCACCAATGGGTACATCTATTAATCGTACGTAATCAAGGTTTTTATTCCTCAATAATTGCACTTGCTGATCTATATATTCAACTGCTGTAAATGGATTATCGCCTGTGATTCGGAGAAGCAATTCTGCATCGGTAATATCTCCCACGGCCAACATTCTTTCAATGACATTATCAGGAGAGCCACGATAAACTTTAACATTGTTACGTGCCGCTATATCCTCCATAATATCATCTACAGCCTCGTGAGAAGTACAAATAAAGACTTCATCTATACTTGATACCGACTTCAAACGCTTAATCATAAAATCAAGCATCGTATACTCATTTCCTACACTCCTCAAAACCTTCAGAGGAAGCCGTGTTGAAACGGTTCTGGCGATGATGCAACTAACTACCTTTCCCATTGCTCTCTGACACGAATTTTAAAAACAAGTTTTTCAGTACCTTCCTCTTCAAATTGATTTCTATGAGGTTCATTGGGTAGAATAAAAGCCCAATGTTGTTGTCTCAGTAATAACTCCACATCAACTTCTCCTCTATAGAGAGTAAAATCCTTCTCTGGATCGTATGGATCGGTTACCTCCATATTTCTATAATCCAGTGAAATTTTCATTTTATCTTTCCCCCTTAATGTAAAGTGAAGGTCATAGTTTTTTGTATGCGTTTCATACAAGGCACTGTTACGATTCCAGTCATTCAAACGAATAACTTTTAGATCTCCAGATAATACATGCCACTCTCCGATGTTCGGTAATTCATTTTTTATCAAAAACTGCTGGATATCTGATATGGAAGGTATTACTCCCGCATATCGATGCAAATCGTTTACAGTACCCGTTATCATCAGATCAGCTCTTTAAAAGTGAAAGGTTTATCATGAGCCAGATCTACCTTTGCTGTGCGCCCAATAACTTGATCTAAATATTCTGGTGCTATACCCGTAGCAGGTCTTTTAAAATCAAGATCTTCCTTTTTAATAACCTCCCCTGCTTTAATAGCACGTGTTGTTACGATACTTCTTCTGAAGGATTCAATACGATCTGGCTTTTCCTGAACTTGTATACGTGTAGTCCCCAGTGCTGCATGCACACGTTTTGTCTCACTGCAGATGAGTTTCATTTCTTCCGGATTGGCAGATACTTTATGATCCCATCCTTCCATGTTCTTATCCAGTGTAAAATGCTTTTCGATTACACACACACCTTTTACCACAGATGAAACAGGTATAGTTATACCTAGCGTATGATCGCTGAAACCAATAGGATAGTTTGGATATAAAGTCCGAAGTGTATCGATGTTATTAAGATTTACCTGAAAATCCTGTGGTGGATAGATCGAAATACAATGCAATATTACTATCTGCTTATTACCAGCGTTCTCAATTGTACGTATGGCTTTATCGATTTCATACAATTCACTCAACCCAGTTGATATAACCATAGGCTTTCCTTTTCTCGCTACATAATCCAGGAAAGGATAATTGTTAAGATCCATGGAGGCAATCTTAATAAATGGCGCCTGAAGTTTATCCACCAGAAAATCAACCTCCCCTTTAGAGAAAGGTGTCGATGTACAGTCGATGCCTATCTCGTCTGCAAACTTTTTCATTGACAACAGTTCTTCCTCTGAAATAGAATAGGCATCCACAATAGACTCTAATGTAAAGTCAGTTCGATCGCGATAGTCATCTGCTATAAAATAATTATCATCATACGTCTTGCGCGAAAAAATTGAATCTTTCGACCAGCTCTGAAATTTTACGCAATCAGCGCCTGCTTCCTTAGCTGAAACAATCAGCTTTTTTGCAAGCTCCATATCACCATTGTGATTAGACCCCAATTCAGCAATGATATAAGGCACGCCAAAATCTTTGACTGTTCTTCCCGGTTTTAATGTTATTTCACTCATGTATGTATTCCGTTTCTTCCCACCAAAAGTAATTTATTGTATTATTATTTATATCCTGTAATTTTCTTTCCAAGAAAGCTTTATCAGAATTGATGCGATTGAGCTTTCTTTCAGTTTCCTCCATTAGCGAGTATAGATGGGGAAATAAAGATGACAAGTTTTTATAGTGCTCAATCTTTGTTATCAAAATAGCTCTCAGTCTTTGTTCGTTTATTCTGTGCAATCCTACCTGGTTATTTACATGCTGTCGGTAAAACATTTTTCCTGTTTTCGTAAATACCCCTTCCCTTTCTTGAAGCCACCTATAAAATAAAAACCAATCAATCGCTTTAAGCTGCTGAGGAATTTTAAATTCTTCCAATACCTCTCTGCGTACACTTGTATTGCCTAATCCAACAAAATTATACCGCTCTATATCTGTAACTGAAAAAATGTGACCATCTTCCAGTCGTTTATCCCAATAACCAACTCCGCTTCGATCCTCTGCATGCGAAAAGGGAGACAGATCATTTACCACTACCGGAAATGAAGCCAGGTGTTCACAACATTTAGCCACCCTGTCATTGGAAAAAATATCATCTGTATCCGAAAATATAACATAGGGATGTTGCAGCTTTCGTAGTATCTCTACTCCTACTTCACGCACTGATGCTATTGTTCCGCTTACCGGATATATCTGTATTGAAACACGATCTCTATACGGTCTTAACCAAGATTCAATATCACCTACACTATCAGTTAGTAGTATCAGATCAAAATGCTTCTCGGTCTGATTGCATAACGAATCCAAATAGTCATTGAAGAAAGGTAAATTACCAGGAAAAATCACTGTAAATATGGCAGCCCTTTCCATTGACCAGCTTGATATTTATACGTTGTAAATATCTGCTTTGTAGCGCGCCAGATTTTCCTTATTAGAGAACCATTGTATAGTTTCTCTAAGCCCTTGCTCCAAAGTATATTTAGTAGTCCAAGACGTAAATTCTTTCAATTTTGCATTGCTTCCATACAACCGGAATACTTCACTTTTATCTGGCCTTAACCGTTGCTTATCTTCAACGATTGTTGCTTTCGGGTTTATCTGCTTAATAAGTTCTTCCGCCAATGCACGAATGGAGATTTCTGATTGTGTCGCTATATTAACATCGTGCCCTATTAATTTTTCACTTTCCGCTATTGCTATAAATCCTTGCACAGTATCCTTTACAAAAAGCAAATCGCGAGTAGGACGCAGATCACCCAAGTCAATTGTATTAGCTCCACTCATTAATTGGGTTATAATAGTTGGTATAACTGCACGAGCTGACTGGCGGGGCCCGTACGTATTGAATGGCCTTACAATTGTAACCGGCAGATCAAAACTTCTATAAAAAGATTCTGCTATACAATCGGCTCCGATTTTAGACGCTGAATAAGGAGATTGTGGTTGCCTTGCATGCTTCTCATCTATGGGGATATACTGAGCTGTTCCGTATACTTCTGAAGTTGAGGTTACGAGCACCCTCTTGATCTTTAAATCGCGTGCAGCCTGCACTATATTAAGCGTTCCTTTTACATTTGTATCAATATAACTATCCGGTGAGTGATAGCTAAAGGGTATAGCAATTAATGCCGCCAAATGAAATACAACGTCTACTCCCAGCATAGCTGTTCGTACACCATTAGGATCACGGATATCGCCTGCAAAAATCTCAAGTCTATCTTTGGTCTCTTTAGGAAAACTATCAAGCCACCCCCAACTGTTAAATGAATTATAGTAGACAAATGCTTTCACTGAGGCACCTGCCTCCAATAAACCCTCCACTAAGTGCGACCCGATAAAACCATCAGCACCAGTAACTAAAACCTTCTGGCCTTTTAATACATTCATAAATTATACTTCGTAATAACCTTCTCCGCTCTTATTCTTCTTTATACCGTAACCATAACCATAGTTATAACCGTAACCATAGCCATAACCGTATCCACCATACCCGTAGCCAAGTCCGGATTTTCTCAAATCATTGAAGAGTATACTGATATTGGAAAGTTTACCTGTAGCATAGAACTCTTCCAAAGATTGCAGCGCTGCACGAGGGGTATAGTTTTGTCTGATCACAAAAAGTGTATGATCAGCAAAAGTCGACAGAACAAATGCATCGGTTACGTAACTTAATGGAGGCGTGTCCATAATTACATAATCAAATTGTTCTTTGAGATGATTGATCAATTTCTCCATTGCCGGACGAATCAGTAATTCACTTGGATTCGGAGGCATTGGTCCTCCCGCTATCAAGTAAAGATTTTCAATCTCACTTTGCTGCAGTACTTCTTCATAGCTCGCCAATCCCGATAAATATTGACTTAAGCCCAATGAATTATGAAGGTTAAGATCATCGTATAGCTTAGGTTTTCTCAAGTCCGCTCCCACTACAACGGTACGCTTACCCGCCAGGGCAAAGACTGTAGCTATATTAAGCGTAGTAAATGATTTACCTTCTCCGGGAATAGATGACGTAATCATAAAGACCTGGCGTCCCTGATTACCAGTAAAGTAATTCAGATTTGATCTTAGAGCCCTGAAAGATTCAGATATAGCAGACCGAGGTTTGCGATATACAATCAATGGGTCTTTGGAAATATTGTGACCAACTCCTCCTATAACTGGAACTCTTGTGATCTTCTCTATATCTTCTTTCGACTGAATGCGATTATTGATCAATTCCAGAAATACAAATCCAATAATCGGTATAGCTAAGCCCACCACGAGTGCAATGGAGTAATTCTGAGTTACCTTCGGAGAAATTGCAGCTCCTGCCATAGGAGGATTCACCATAACAATATCCGAAGTGGTAGATGCTTTTGATAAACCAGCCTCAGTGCGCTTTTGCAACAAGAATATGTATAGCGTTTCTTTGAGCGAATAGTTTCGCTGTATAGCAACCAGCTCACGTTCTGTCTTCGGAAGTTTAGACAGACGTTCTTCTACAATACCAATCTGATCATCAATAAACGCCACATTGATTTGTTGTGTCTTTCTACTGTTATCAATCGTTTTAAGAATATCGTTCTTGAGCTGTTGTATCTCACGAAGTTTACTTTGATATACAGGTGCATCTTTAAATTTCTCAGCTCCTCTCCTCTCAACACCCTTAAATACATTTACTTGTATCTGCACTTCAATCAACTGACTTACCAATGTTGCAACTACTTCATCTGTAATGCCCACACTGGAAGGTGTAAATATGCCATCGTACTGTTCACTCTTCAACAACCTTTCAATATAAGAATAGTAATTCTCCAATAATTTGTACTGGAATTTTTGATTCTCAAATTCCTGTAACTTGAGATACAGGCGATTTGTTTCCTCATCAAGATCTGTTATGATATTACGTTTTTTAAAGTTCTCCACCTGATCCTCATATAGCTTTAGAGAATCTCCGATAACGAGAAGTTGCTCATCCAAAAAGCGAATGGCCATAGTTGCCACTTTGTTCTTTTTCTCGATGTCATAGAACTGGTATCGCTCAATAAACCGATTCAGAAATTTAACTTCTTTCATTGGGCTGCTTCCTTGTATGTTTAAGTCCACCACAGAAGCACCTGGCTCGGCCCAATCAATTTTTAATCTTGCCGCATACGACTTTGCTAATGACAAAGGATCAGTAAATTGTACGATGAACGTTTTACCGATTATCTCCGATACTGAACCTATTTCTTCTACGTACAACCTGAATCCATTTATTCGAAGAGTATCGTTAAACGAGAGAGCCGGAAATTCTTTCCCTTTGCTTTCCTGATCCTCTGAAAAGTATTGCAACGTAAACTGTTTGGAATCATTTACCGTAAACAAAAGCGACTTGCCATAAGGCTTCTTCCCCTCATTCAGAATATGAAATTTCACAGGAAAATTTGGATCGTAGTACTCTGTAGTTTTAATATCTCCTTCACGATAAAAAGTAATATCAAACCCCAAGCCTTCCATTACTTCCTGAAGCAATGGATATGATCTCATAATATAAATCTCGTTGAAGAAATTCCGATAAGGATTTAGGAGTTCATTGTTGTATAAAAACTTGGCTCCAGCATTTTCTTCATTTTCTTTTATTAGTATAGAGGCTTTTACCGGATAGATTCTGGCGCTATAGCGGTTAATGAGATAGGCTATAGTTAATGCTATAGCAAGCGATATGATTATGAAATACCAAAATTGCAAAGCACGCGCCAATACGCGCTTGAAATTTATCTCTATACCACCTTTAGGTTCTACAGAGTTTTCATTATTGGTCAAGCCAGATATGATAGGGTTTTCAGCCAAGGGTCTTTATTTATTTGATAAACTGATGATCAGCACAGCAAAGCTAATAGCCGAGGTAATGATGGCCAGATTGCTGGTAAAGTATTTTCTGAACGGACGCTGCTTCAACGGAGGAACGATGATCACATCGTTTTGCTGAACGTAATAAAAAGGAGATTCCAGATAATCTTCTTCTAACAGGTTAACATAGAAAATTTCTGTCTTGCTTCCGTCTTGACGTATAACTTTTACAGTGCTCCTATCTGCCAGTTCTGTTAATCCCCCGGCAAGACCAATTGCCTCCATCATATTAATCCTGGTATTCGTGGAGATAACCGTTTGCTCACCATTCACTTCTCCGAGAACGGTATATCTGAAATTCAACATTCTTACACGCACAACAACATCCGGTATATATTGAGAGGCGATTGCCTTAATTGAATCTTGTGCTTGAAAGATCGTGAGCCCTGCCACTTTTATTTTTCCAAGAACCGCGTACTCTACTTCGCCTTCCGTATTCACAACCATACCATTCAACGCTATGGCCGAAGAGGCGTTCGCAGAATTTCCAGTCGAAGAACGGCTGCTGGTAGAGAGTTTGGACAGGAAATCAAAAACATCATCATCCTTACTTAAGGTCTCGAAGTTCACACTCAAAATGTCAAGTGGCTGAATTCGATATTCCTTAATACTCAGCGCATGCGTGCGTAATATGGTATCTTTGGGGATTTCCTTGCGATGCTTGAGCTCATCATCTTTTTGCAGGTAAACCAGTTTTCTGTTCGGAACGCAGGCGCCTAAAGTCAACATCAATACGCCTAAAACCAGCCAAATTCGATTCATTTATTCGTTTTTACCGTCTTTTGAGGGGGGTAAATATACGCTTATTAAGCCCATTTTCAACCCCGGTTCATCTACTGAATTAACATTCTGTCTTATCCATACGGATGTTCACCTGTTGGTAGTCTAAACCCAACACGCTTCTTTACAAAGAGTTAGCTAAGCATGATATACTAATGGGAAACACTGAGTATGCTACCTTAAGAAGTAAATCTTTGCAAAGCTCAGTTTACATAGGCAGAGAAGGTTAACCGCTGCACTGGATTTCTTGGGTCGTTGGAATAAACCGTTACCGCTTTCTGTTGTGTTCCTTTACGATCCTGCGGTTTGAAATTGATCTTGATGGTACTGCTCTCACCCGGTTTCAGGGTTGGCTTGGTAGCTGAAGCTGTTACGCAGGTACAATTTCCTTGTAGTGATCGGATTGTTAAATCCTTTTTACCACTGTTTGTCACCGTTACTTCGCGGGTTGCTCCTGAATCTGATACTGTGCCAAAATCAAGTGAGTTAATCCCTAATCGCAGTTGTGGAGCTTTTGATAACTCTTCCGGTTTGAGTGGCTCGAAATAATCTTCGAGTGTAGCATAAACAGAGAATGATTTTACAGGATTCACTTCATCGTCTGTTTGTATCTCTACATTATCAGACTGGAATCCATACGCACCTTTTAACTTTCCGTTATAGCTGATTTTCAAATTGCCCTTAGCTCCAGGTGCCAATGTTTTTGGAGTGACTTCCACTTTTATATAGGCCGGGCCTGTAAATTTTCCGCTATAGGTTACTGGCTTGCTGCCACTATTCAATATCTGAAAATCGCGTGCTGTAAATTCATCTTTGCGATATACTTTGCCGAGATTAAACGATCCTGTTTTTAATCGCCAGCTTCCATTCATTGCCTGGAAGTCTGAAGGCTCGGAAGAACCTGCCGCATTTACCTGTCCTTTGATCTGCAATACGAGAGGTGTTGCCTCAAGGTCAGTTGTTACAGTTAATGTTTTTGTGAAGAAACCCGGACGTCCTTTCGGATTAAAGCTGGCTTGTACGTAACCTGTTTTACCCGGAGCCACAACATCTTTCGACCAGCCCGGAGTTGTACATCCACAGGATGCCTGTACTGTTATAATTTTTATCGGGCGATTACTTCCATTGGTAAAAACAAACTCGTGCGTTACCGGACCACCGTCCTCGGCTACATTACCAAAATCATAAATCTCTTCCTTAAACTGCAAAGGCTTCGATTGCTGTGCCGTTGCCTGTAAACCTGCAACTGCTAAAAATAAAAAAAACAGCTTTTTCATAATTGATATCTATTAAGCGCCAGGCGCGACTCATCAAATATATTCCCTATATATACTTACTCGTGATAGTTGAGTACTTTGAACCCACCTTGTCTTAGCAAACTTTCCCGTCTCATCAAAGAGAGGTCAGCGTCTACCATTTCCTTTAGTAGCTTATCTACATCATACTTCGGTTGCCACCCCAATATAGTCTTTGCTTTAGTCGGATCACCCAACAGCAAATCTACCTCTGTAGGCCTGAAGTAACGTTCATCAATAGCAACCACTTCTGTACCGGGCTTCAGCACAAAATCATCGGAAAGATTTTTTACCTCGTCAACAATACCTACTTCATGAACACCTTTACCTTTAAAGACAAGTGTTACACCTACATGGGCAAAAGCTCTTACCAAGAAATCGCGAACAGACGTTGTGGCTCCCGTAGCAATGACATAATCCTGCGCCACAGGTTGTTGCAGAATCAAGTGCATCGCCTCAATATAATCGCGGGCATGTCCCCAGTCGCGCTTCGCTTCCAGGTTACCCATA
>NZ_DATCSD010000447.1:0-3904 GCF_036568665.1 Ohtaekwangia sp.
CAATGATCTTTTGATCGTCTTCTTTTGAAGCAGTATATATTTCCTGTATATGTTTTTGCTGCTGATCGTAATAGGTTCTTACTTCTTTCTGAGCGATAGCAGCCAGTGGAAATATCACCAATAATAACGCGGTAAATCTCATGAGTGATTAACGTTGTATCGAATTTGAAAATTATGCATTTTAACGATCATTTTGATAGCGTTATGTTGTACTGTTGGCTGTAATTTTTATGGACGAGAAAGAGAAGTTTTATGTTGATCAAAAGCTTAAGCTCAATACAGAAATCTTGAAAATATTGTCGGTTGCTGTACTGGCAACTATTACCGGTGTTCTTTCGTTGATTATTCAACAAAGTCCGGGAGTGCTGACGGGTAAATCAATGATGCTGATGTTTTTTGGATTTGTATTAGTCGTGATTTTCTCAATTTTGGCTATATTTGTGTATCGAGACAATTTGAAGATGTTAAAGAACATAAAGCAATGACCTTCGATTTTGTAACTATATATACCATTGTTTTTCTAAGCACCATCGTTGGTTTTGCAACCGCCTTTGCCATTCACTTTTATCGCGAAGGTAATCGTGATGCCGAGATCGGAAAGAGCAGAAACTCACGCAATACTATAAAAAACTAAATCCCGGTTTCCCGGGATTTTTAGTTTATATATTTTCGATTACAATTGCGGAAGCTCCTCCGCCACCATTACAAATTCCCGCGACTCCTATACCAGCTTTATTCTGCTTCAGTACATTGATGAGTGTCGTGGTAATTCGCGCACCCGATGCACCAAGCGGATGGCCTAACGCAACAGCACCACCGTTGATATTTACTTTCTCCGGATCGAGTCCCAGCTTCATGTTATTGGCAATTGCTACTGCCGAGAATGCTTCGTTAATCTCATAATACGAAACATCTTTTTTATCTATACCGGCATTCTTGATAGCCTTGGGTATAGCAAGCGATGGGGTAGTAGTAAACCACATCGGGTCTTGTGCTGCATCGGCAAAGCCGAGTATCTTTGCTATAGGTTTAATGCCTAATGCATCTGCTTTCTCTTTGCTGATCAATACCAGCGCAGAAGCACCGTCATTCAAGGTAGATGCATTGGCGGCTGTAACAGTGCCTTCTTTTGTAAAGGCTGCTTTCAGGCCTGGTATCTTTTCGAAGTTTACGTTTTTATATTCTTCATCTTCACTAAAGGCGGTAACATTACCTTTGCGATCGGTAATTTCTACTGGTATAATTTCATCTTTAAATCTACCGGCCGTCCACGATGCAGCCGAGCGTTTGTAAGAATTGATCGCATAAGTATCCTGATCCTGGCGGGTGATGTTCATCTCTTTCGCGGTGTTATCAGCGCATACACCCATTGCACAATGATTATATACATCGGTAAGACCATCGTGTTGAAGGCCATCGATCAGTTCGCTGTTGCCATATTTATACCCATAGCGTGCCTTCATCAGGTAGTACGGTATATTGCTCATGCTTTCCATACCACCGGCTACTACTACATCGTTTTGTCCGAGCATAATAGATTGCGCTCCGAGCATAACAGCTTTCATACCGGAGGCACAAACTTTATTAACGAGTGTGCATGGAATTTCAAAACCGAGTCCTGCACCAGCAGCCACTTGCGTAGCAGGCGCTTGCCCCAGACCGGAAGAGATTACATTACCGATAAATAATTCCTGGATGAGTTTAGGGTCGATGCCTGCTTTTTGAACAGCCCCTTTTACTGCGATCGAGCCAAGTGCCGTAGCGGTTAACGATGCCAGGCTTCCTCCGAAACTTCCGATCGGAGTGCGCACAGCCGAAATGATATATACTTCTTTCATGGGTTAATGAGTTTGCTGGTTGTAGTTTCGTAGAGGCTGCGATCATCAAGCTATAGATGGATTGATCACAGCTATATATAGCGGCTACCAGTCAGGCTTACCTTTATCCTTCGGCTTGGTAGCCTTGCGTTTGTTCTGCTGCAGGTATTGTACTTCCTGGTTCTTCATCGCTTCGAGGATCATGCGTGCTTTCTCTTCACTGATCTTCATCTGCTCGAGTTTTTCAGAGAGCTGCGGATTAGGTTTCTTCTCCTTGTCTTTTTCTTCTTTCTGCTCTGACGGCTCTTCTTTTTTATCCTGCTGATCTTTCTTCTCTTGATCTTTTTTCTGTTGGTCTTTCTGCTGCTGCTCTTTTTCCTTTTGCTGCTGCTCTTTATCTTTTTGTTCCTGGTCTTTTTTCTGTTGCTCCTTCTGCTGTTGTTCCTTCTTCTCTTGCTCTTTCTTCTCCTGATCTTTTTGTTGCTGGTCTTTTTGATCCTGCTTTTCCTGGTCTTTGTTCTGCTGATCTTTCTTCTGTTGATCCTGCTTCTGATCTTTATTTTGCTGTTGCTGCTGTTGATCCTTCTTATTCTTCTCATCCAGCTTCTTCTTCAGCAACTCGTAATTATAGCGGGCATCCATATTATCCGGATGAGCTTTTATAGCCTGCTTGAAATCGTTCAGCGCTTCTTCCAGTTTTTGTTTCCGGTAATGCAGTATACCCAGTTGCTGATGCGCTTTGGATCGTACTACATTCTTGATGTTACTACCGGTAAGTGATTCGTATTGCGTAATGGCGTTAGCCGTATCATTTACCATGAAGTAAGCGTTGGCCAGATTGAGCTTCAACTCATCTTCCGCCACTTTCATAGAGTCGATAAGGTAACGGTATTTCTGTATAGCCGCTTTATAATTACCGGAAGTATAGGCTTCGCGTGCTTCTGATTTAGCACGGTTGATCTTGCCGATCCGCAGCGGATCAGTAACAAAAGCAACCACCAATATCGAAACCAGTATATACTTCATATTTACCTTACCGTTTTATATTCGTAACGTAGGAATGTTCATCATAATATCCACTACCAGCAAGATAGCCGCTACAGCCAGAAAGTAAAAATACTTATTCGCAGTAACATCCATAAAACGCGTGTCACGCAATTCACCTTCAATCTTGCTGATTGTATTGATCAATCGCGAAACATCGTTTTTAGTTTCATTGATCTCGAAATATTGACCGTCTGTTTTACTGGCCAGATCCTTGAGCGAACCGGCATTGAGTTTAGAGAGCACCGGCCTTCCGTTTTTATCCGTCTTGAGTCCGCGGCCCGCATAAATGTTACCACCGGCTTCTGTACCAACACCGAGTGTAAAGAGTTTTATACCTTTTCGATCGATCTCGCGTGTTACGTCTTCCGTATCTTCTCCAAAGTCTTCGCCATCGCTGATGAGGATTACGATCTTGGATTTAGCTTGTGTTGGCGGACCATTCTCATCTTCCAGTTTCTTTAGTGCCATGCGCAGGGGAGGACCAAAGTCGGTGCCCGAGCTTGGTACTAATCCCGAATTCATCGTCTCAATAAAAAGATTCAATGCATTCTGATCGTAGGTGAGCGGACATTGCATAAAGGCTTCTGAACTGAAAATGATAATGCCGATACGATCGGAGTTAAAGGCTTCGATAAGCCGCTTCATTTCGAACTTGATCTTTTCAAGACGCGTAGGCTGAACATCAAAAGCGTCCATAGATTTGGACAAGTCGATGCAGATCATAATATCTTTCCCCACTGACTTCACTTCTTTCTTCGAGCCACCGAACGATGGCCCCAGCAAGGCAATGAGGAATAGTGCAAAATATAATGTGCGCAGGATAAGTTTGATGAATACCGTGGAGTAAGGTGTATTCAGACTTTTGCCAATGCGGATAACGCGTACCAGGTAAAGTACATACAGGATCGCGAAGAGCGCGATAAAGACTATTTCCGTTATTCCAAAATCCCGATACCAGGCCACATTATAACCATTTACAATCAGCAATTAACGATTAGGAAATTGTTTATGCAAGTGGTTTCAGATAAGCTACCAGGATC
>NZ_DATCSD010000448.1:0-6380 GCF_036568665.1 Ohtaekwangia sp.
TGGCTGGCGAAAATGATCGCCACCAGGATCTGATGCGCTGGGACAAGGCCGGTCTTATTGATATAGTAGCACACTATGCTATAGCGCGCGGACCTTTCAAACCTGCCCGTACATTTGTGCGTCCGAAACATTACTACTATCCGTTGCCACAACGTGAGATCGACTTGAGCAACGGGGTGTTGATCCAGAACGAAAATTATTAACAGAATTCATTTACCATCAGCGCAGGCCTATGTACCTGCGCTGATGTTTTATACCAATCTGTTCTTTTATGAAAATCAGGCTTGCTATAGTATATATACTGCTTGCCGTTGCCTGCACCAAGAAAGATAAACACGATCTGTTAGCCACCTGGAAAGTTGACTCAGTATATAATTACCACAACGGTTTTGACATGGTTACTTACGGAAGTGACCCGGAGATACTCTATCACTTTCAACCCGATGGACGTTTGCGCATGACGCTCGATAAAGAGTTTCGTTATGTATTTTACGAGTGGCACCAGGATACACTGGTATATCGTGATAACAATAACAACGTGGTGGAAAGACTTACGGTTTTAAAAGTTGATCAGCATCAATTGGTGGTGCAAAGAGCCAAGCTTCCGATCTTTCATGAAAAGAACCAGGATCGTTATGAGATCCGCTATTTGTCGCGGGTAAAAGAAGATTAGGCTGCGCGGGGTATCGTAAACATAAAGGAGCTTCCTTTACCGGGTTCGCTTTCAAACCAGATCTCACCTCCGTTTTTCTCTACCAATTCTTTACACAACGTAAGACCAAGGCCAGTACCCTTCTCGTTGGATGTGCCCGGAGTAGTAAATCCGGCAGTGCCGTTAAAGAGCTGCGATTGTTTTTCGAACGGTATACCTCTGCCGGTATCTTTTACGGTTATCCTGATATACTGCTCGTCATGCTCTGCTACAGAGAGCAACAACTGGTCGCCTGCGCGCGAAAACTTTATAGCATTGTTCATCAGATTGCGCAATACTATATCAACAGTAGCCTTATCTGCATATGCCAGTGCAGGCGATGTTACTGCGTTGGATACCGTTACCTGTTTGGTATCAGCCTGTCCTTTTACCAGGCGCACATTCTCTTCTACCACTTGTCTTAGATCAAAGCGCTCGGTTTGTAACGTAGCGCCATCCATCTGGCTCTTGGCCCAGTGTAACATATTCTCTACCAGTTGCACAGTTACATTGAGCTTCTCTCCTACCAGGTCGCTCATCAATACAATCTCTTCATTGGTCAGTGTACCTTCCTTCATTAACTCCACAAGACTTTGCAGGGAATGAAGCGGACTTCTGAAATCGTGACTGATAATGGATATAAGTCTGTTCTTAATAGCATTCAGTTTCTCCAGGTGTGTATTCTGCTCATCGATCTTCTGCTTTTGCGAGATCACCATCGCATTCCGTTCCTTTAGTAATTCGTTGAATTTCTTCCAACGCACGTTGGAGATGATCAGGTATATAATTACGATCGCGAGAATGATAACACCGGCTACATACGTTCGGAGCATAAACTTCTCCCGAACAATTTCTTTTTGCTGCAAGGCCTTATCTTTTTCCAGTAATTCGATCTGGTGCTGCTTCCGTTCAAGGTCGTGCTCTGCCTGCAGGTTATTGGCCTGACGTTCTTTCTCTATACTGAACAGATCTTCCTTCATCGCGATCTCGCGGTTACGATAATATAGCGCATGCTCCGCATCACCGGTTCGTTCATAGGCTTCGTAAAGTACATGGCAAGCATTTACAATCAATTCCTTGTTACCATCCGGTTCAGAGTTCTTCAGGCTTTGCTGTGCATAATATATACTTCTGCTATACTCTTTTTTGCCTGTATATACCTTCGCGAGTGAATTATAGCTAAAGGATATACCTTCTCGGTCGCCTAATGTTTGTGATAGTACCAGCGATTCATTCAGGTATTTCACAGCCTCATCATAATGGCCCATCAATTCGTTTATCTCCCCGATATTGAATAGTGTTATCGCCATACCGGATGAATCATGGGCGTTGACAGCGATCTGATAGGCATCACGACTATAGTCCAGTGCTTTATCGTATACCTTGCTGCGGGTATGCATATCAGCTATATTCACCAGCAACGGAAATATAGCGGCCGGTCCGTAGGGCCGCAGCAGCTTCAGCGATTTCTCAAAATTCTCGATCGCCTTTCCGGTATTGCCCATGCTGGAATATACTATACCAATGTTGTTATAGTTGTTTCCACTAAGTCCGTTTATGTGAAGTTCTTCGCTGATGCGCAGTGCCTGCAGGTGGCAGTTTAGTGCTTCCGGAAAATTGCCTTTGGAAACAAGCGCTACGCCCTTGGTAAGATACGCGTGTGCTATACCTCTTTTAAAGTTAATAGCTTTGGCAAGCTCCAGCGCTTTATCAGCCATCAAAATGGCGCTGTCGGCATTGCGATACCAGTAGTATTTCGAGAGCGAGTAGTATTGATTAACGCGGGTAGTATCGTGTGCCGGTTCCTTCAGCTTTTGCACTAATTGCGCAGGAGACTGTGCACCAGTCTGCGTTATTATCAAAAGCATCAATACCCCTATAGTCAGCAATACCCGCATGTTCTGCCTGATACGTTAAATCAAGCTCAAACTTAGAGAACAATGCGTTTATTCTACAGTTGAAATAAGAGTATACATTACATCGGAGGGCTAATGGTTTATTTCGGGTGATTTCATTCGTGTCATATTACTGCATCGGAACCGCCCGCGTGGTTCCGTCGGACTTTACAATCTCAACCTGCACTGGCTTACCTGAAACCAATTCTTTACGCGATGATTGCGAAAGATAACCGCAACCATAGTAAAACTCGATCCTTACTTTTCGGCCATCCGCATATACCACAGTCGCATATATATCGTCCGGCTCGGCAGATATTACATAGCCTATATCCTTGCTATGTACCAGCACACGAAGTGAATCGTTGTTTTGCGCGGCCACTAACCACCACCGATTATCACTTCCGGCAAGCGTTACTATACTCCGTGCAGCACCTTCAATCAATACTCCGCTTTTCTGTAACGTAATTGGTGACAATCTACCACTTCCATCACCCATCAATACCAATCCTTTGCCGGCATCATAACGACCGGTGAGAACATCGGCAGCATCGGAATTACTGCTCAGTATAGCATCGAGATGACCATCGTTGTTATAGTCGCCCGTAGTTATACCATATACCGGGCTTACCTGCGCGAGTAGCGGAAGTGGTTTAAGTTCCCATCCTGCATTTCCTTTATTCTCCAGGTAACTGCTACTGAAAGTACTGGCCTGTGTAACAGCAGGAGTGTGTTTTGTTTTCAGGATAAGGCTATCCATCGTTTCGGTTGAGTATACTTTATAACTAGGATACCTTTTCTTGAACGAAACAATCTGCTGAAACAGATCATCGCGCGGATGAGCCGGACGATTTATACCTTCTATATAGTATGCCAGCAACGCTTCGCGCACACCATCGTCATTAAAATCATCGGCATATATACTTACTGGGTTTTCTATGGATGTTTTATAACGCGAGTTCAGTCCCAGGTTACCCAATATATAGTCAGTATCGCCATCTTCATCGAAGTCGCCACCTTGTATACTGTTCCACCAGCCTGTTGATTGCGGAATTGGAGCAGGCTTCTGAAATATACCTTTATCGTTGCGGAAGATTGTGATGGGCATCCACTCTCCTGCCACTAACAGATCGAGCTGGTTATCACTATCAACATCCGTCCAGAGAGCACTGGTTACCATCCCTATATTTCGAAGGCCGGGTGCTAGGCGATCCGTAACATCCGTAAATTTACCATGATCATTTTGCAAAATATAGCTTTGCCCCGGTTCCGGATAATGATGAGGCCGATGACGACCACCTATAAACAGATCGAGATCACCATCGCGATCATAATCGGCTGCTATAACACACGAACCCGTGCCGCGAAACACCGGCAGTGCTGCAGCTTCATAACGAAAATTACCTTTACCATCGTTGAAATATAGCCTGTCCTGGTAATACGGAGACTCTGTTTCAAACTCATTGCCTCCACTCACTATATACAGGTCGTTATCTTTATCGCCATCCGCATCGAATAATAATACACCAAGATCTTCTTCAAATTTCTCCTGTTGTGTAAGCAGTTTGGATTGAAATGTGCCATTGCGTTGTTGTATAAAAAACTTTCCTGATTGGCGAAATGCTCCTCCCACAAAGAGATCATCCAGGCCATCTCCATTTATATCGCCCACCGCCATACCCGGTCCGTCTTCCGAAAACTTGTGCGGCACCAAAGGTTCGATCTTAAAATCCACATACTCGGTTTCCTGGTGTTTATATACTATACCTGTATTATCAGCCTGCGAGAATAGTTTGGATTCTGATGCATGATCAATAGTGGAAAATATAGTAGCCTCAACATATTTTACCGGTAGCACCTGGTTGGCTGGTATATTTTTTATACGTTGTTGTTTGCCATCAGGCCAGTATATAATCAGTGAATCGATCGTTGATTTCTTGCCGAGCCCAAAGTGAATTTCCGATTCCATCGTTGATTGATACCCCCGATAAGGAGAATGCTCTACAGACTGCAATGAATCTTTGCCTGTATATAGTACAACACGCACGCCATGTCCCTCCACATTCCCGGTCGGTCCCTGAAGCCGTAGCCGCAGATAATGATTGTTCGATAAAGTATTCGCATGATTTTCGTACAAACATGCAGGTCCGTTAATGTTACTGGTAATATAGTCCAGGTCACCATCGTTATCCAGGTCTGCATAGGCAGCACCGGTAGAATATACCGGAGTAGCTAGCCCCCACGCTATAGATTGATCTGAAAAAGTAAGGTCACCTTTATTCTTAAAACCAAATACCGGGAAGTGTGCACCTTCCAGGCTGTTGATTGCCTTGAGCCATTTCTTTTTGGCTGATTCATTATAGCCATCGTGTATAAATTCCTGCATGCGGTAACTCACAAAATCACGATTGGTTATATCGCGCGGATAACCATTGGTGATGAGCAGATCGCGCCAGCCATCGTTATCCACATCCATAAACAGCGGACTCCAGCTCCAGTCGGTCGCCTCCACACCTGCCAGTTGACCTACTTCACTAAAGATGGTACGACCACTTTCATCTTTACCACCATTCAATTGCAAGGTATTACGCATATACTGCGGCGTATACCCATACCGTACTTCTGAACGGTAACGATCGTAGTTCGTGGAGCCGAACATCAGCTTCTGCCGCTTGTTGCTGTGCGGCAGCATATCTACTTCTATAATGTCTGCCAATCCATCGTTATTATAGTCTGCTATATCATTGCCCATGGCCGAGTAACTGGTGTGGCCAAAATATATACCGGCACGATCGGTAAACGTTCCATCGTGATTATTGATATAGAGCAAGTCGTTCGACAGGTAATCGTTCGATACAAAAACATCGGGCCATCCATCCTCGTTAACATCCTGTATCGCTACCCCTAACCCATAGCCTTCTATAGTGATTCCCGCTTCTTTCGAAACATTGGTAAAGGTATAATTACCGTTGTTCCTGTATAAGCGATCGGTATTGATCATCTCTCCATGCAATCGCTTCGGGCGGATAACGTTGGGTCCTGTTTCATCGGTGGTGTTAGTGAGTATATATACATCCTGGTCGCCATCGCGATCGTAGTCAAAGAACGCGGCCTGCACAGAATTTCCTGTATCATCCAGGCCGTATGCATGAGCTTTTTCTGTAAAGGTATTATCGTGATTATTGATATATAGTTCGTTGGCGAGCAGTGCCGGTTTTTCAAATGGCCCGGCATAGCATACATATATATCCTGCCAGCCATCCTGGTTAATATCCACGATAGATACCCCGGTTGCCCATTTACCCAATGTAGCCAATCCGGCAGGTTTGGTAATTTCCTCAAACGTCAAATTACCTTTATTCAGATATAGGCGATTGCTCGACATATTGGCTGCGAAGAATATATCTTTCAAACCATCGTTGTTCACATCGAGTATACCAACACCGGCCCCGTTATAAAAATATTCGAAGGTGATAATGTTCAGGTTTTCATCATCATAAAGCTGATTCACAAAATCTATACCCGTACGTTCCGGAGGCAGTAATTCCAACAACGTCTGTTGTTTGCGTTCGGGTGCGCACTGCGCAAGCAGCCATATACTTACTATACAAACTATATATCGAACGAGATTACCTGCATTGTTCAAAACAGAACCGGGAGCACTATATATGGGCATACAGTATAGATTTACCCTAAGTTACAACCCTTATCCATCACTGCGATGCTTTTGGAATTATATATAACGGCTGTAGGGGTAAAGGCGAGGTTGCTGGTATTGGAGGATTGGGAGATTG
>NZ_DATCSD010000449.1:0-6129 GCF_036568665.1 Ohtaekwangia sp.
TATAGCCCGAAAGCGTTCGGCTTCAGTTGCATTACCTTGTGATATTTACTGCCGCTGTTATTTTTAAAGAAGCCATATTCCTGCAGGCTGTTCGGATCGTTGCTTACAACAGCACTATTCCCTGCGCGACAGGCATATTCCCACTCAGCCTCTGTGGGTAAACGATAAAATATACCCGTCTGTTCATAGAGCCATTTGCAATACATAATGCCTGCCTGCTGACTCATGCTATTGGCAGGTTGCTTGGCATCGCGACCCATGCCCCACGTAAGGTCTATATATTGTGCTGTTGGTCGCGATACGGCATCTACCGCTATAGCTTTGGTTTGAGGTATATCCATATTCTTAAAGAAGGCATCCCACTCAGCAAAAGTTACTTCGTGCTCTTCCATCCAGAAGGGAGATAGTTCTACTTTTTTCTGTGGAGTTTCATCCTGCTCTTTCCTGCTATCCGAAGGAGCGCTGCCAATCGTAAAAGATCCGGCAGGTATAGCAACCATTTTAAAAGTTACCGATGTGCCGGGAATAGTTTGCTCGTATGTTTCAAAATTCTGCGCTGACAGATGAGAAGCGGAAAGTAAAAAGCAGGAAGCAAAAAGTGTAAAACGAAATGCAAGGTGGTTCTTCTTCAAAGCAATATTCATTATAATGGGCGATGAAGATAGACAATGAGAAGAGCGAATGCAACACTTATATGTAAATCGGATTTGATCACTCACAGGATGGTTTATTTTTATTCTTTCGCATGCCTGTTAAAAAACGATGACTCAGCTACCAAAAATAAGGAAGCGATCTTCGCTGTTTTTTTATATATTCATACTGGAATTGCCCATCTATTAGCACACCGCTTTCTCCGTGCTTTTTACTGCATACTTTCTGCAGTAATAGGAATCCGTCTGACAAAAGCCTTTAACTATTGATGTCTTTTGATTTTGCTATTCGTATTTCAAATACATCAATATAATCTGTTCGCTTTACGCAGATTATAAAATTCTTTGATGAAAGGTCTATATCTGAAAAGACTACATGAAAAAGGTAATCCTCATCGCCTTTTTGCTTTGGCTTCCAATGAGAGGTGAAGCTCAAAGCACACCTAACATTATGGTTGATCCACTGGCGAAAAGAGTGGATACGCTGGAACACTGGGTAGCAGAGAAAAATTATACCCGTATTCCCATAGCGGATTTTGAAAAGATAATCGATACCAAGATATCGGATCAGGTATATAATTCCATCTATAAATGGATTGCATTTCTGGGTGGTTTAATTGGATTGGTAGGAGTTTTTATCGGTGCATATTTTAAAACGCAAATAAAAACGGACGTTGAAGAAGCGATCAAAAAAGTTGGAGCGGAGCAGTCCAATAAAATTGCTGAACAGGATAAGAAGATAGAGGCTCTTCTGAAAACACAACAGAATTACGAAGAGCAGCATCGGCTATTTAAGAGTGAAGCATCAACGGCAATTGAAGAAAAAATAAACTCGCTGATGGGTTTTCTCTGGAATAACGTGGCTGATGCATTAACGAAGAAAGCTGCAGAGGAACAGTATCAGAAAACAGATGTGATTAATGATATTGAAGAGTTTATTGCCCGGAAAAACGTTTCCTTATCCAACGAAAGAATAGTAGCCTTAATTGATACTTTGATGCGGTGTTATTATCACGTGAGCGAAGATTTTTTTCAGCGTTACAGGATCGATCGCTATAGGAAAATGATTGAACTGCTCAATAAGTATGAAAAAGATTTTGAACTATATCCTCAAACGTATGCCAATGCCGCGATAGCATTAAGCAATAAGTATGAACTGTATGGTGTTAAATCGGACCGTGATGCCTGTTTGGATGCGTGTGAAAAATCCATTTCACGACTGCAAGACTATGGCTTGGCTTATGCTATAAAGATGGAGATATTTCTGATAGACTATGTTAAGGCATACGATGACCAGGAAAAACAAAATGCTATAGATGCAATCAGGCGTACGTTCAAATCTATTTCCAATAATAACTCTTCCATTATACGCGATGAACTGCTTGAGCGCTTTGAAGTAGATGATAAGGTTTCCTGGTTGCATCCGTATACATTGAACCTGGAGAAATTGTTTTCACAGGAAATGGACGAAACGAGAAAAGTTGCCATTGCCAACAATCTCAATAAATATGAACAGTATGGTAAAAAGAAATACCAGGATAGATGTATAACTCTTTGTAATGCACTACACGATGAATACTACAGTTATACTGTAAAACTGGAATTATATTGTATAGAGTATATGAGAAGCCCTTCGGAAGATGACCAACAGGTTGCGATGATCCGGATTTACGACATTCTTACAGTTACTATAGACAGTAATTCAAATGAATTGGCAGAAGACATTCGTAAAAAATTGCAAAACGATAAAGAGACCGATTACCTGAAAAAGTATATACAGAAAATAGAAGAGATAATAGAACAATTCAGAATGCAGAGCACTCAGCATACACCGTTATTGCATTGAGCATTAACCTATAGTTCAGTAACAAATGAAACTTCGTGGTGTGCGGTAATAACTGGAGATTTGAAATACTCCATTGCATCGCTCACCGCGAAGTTCTGATATAGTTAGTGCCTGAAAAACCAACAGCTTCAGATTCAGGCGATGTATAATTATTCCTGCGAATGAGCGGACGATTCGGGTATATATTTTTCATAAACAATCTCGGTGTCGTTCCATTCAGTTTTTTGTTCGTAGGTTTCTGTTCGCGGATCGTACTGTATCCGGAGCTTTCTGTTATTGATCCATGCTATATTTACCCGGGCACCACCCTCTGCGAACATGCGACCTTCGCTTGCGTGATCACTCATCACCAGAATATTTCCTGCCATATCGTTGTCGAGCGCGGTTGTGTTGTCGAGGATAGATACCTGTGTTGAGAAACCCGTTGTAGCGCCACAGTCGCGTATAAAGACCACTGCTTTATATTTACCATCGGGAGAAGTGAGTTCTTTAACCATTTGATTTCCGCACATATCGCCTGTCCCATAGGTGTATAGTATGCCAACCGCGATATATAGCGTGCCGAGTATAGCGATGATAATTAATAATCCGTAAAAGATTTTTCGGGCCATAGTTTATTCCTTATTTTTCATTTTACTCAGTCGCGCGAGAACTAATAGATCAACTACCAGTTTGCTGGCCTTGCCCGAACTATTGAGTCCCCAATAAGCAGGATACAGTCCGTCTCCCAGGCCAGAGGTGAACATAATTATATTTTGCTCCGAAGGATTTAGTATATAGTTAATCCAGTCGCCTTCTTTATAGGCACCTGCCGGTATATTTCCGTTTTTGGAAAACTCATTGGCAAAGTGATTGTCATATATATTCTTGTCAGGATTCTCGTCCGTAAAACTTCTGACAAAATCATAATACCTTTCAAAGGAATGAAAATCAGAGAATGACAATAGACCAGCATCTACCGGGAACAATCCGTTTACGACTTTCTCCTGCTCATCGAGCAAACTCTCATTTACCAGGGCGCATTCCCACGTGTCAGGAACTTTAGTGTCAAAATCGATCATCGCATACGCAATCCTGTAGCCCATACTGCAATCAATAAAGTATAGATATACCTTGTACTTACCGTTATCTACCAATTTTTCCAAGGGATGCGGATTGTATAATAAAAACGGATCGGTAATAATTAATTTACCCGATATTATAAGGATTTCCCCAATACAAAACTCATAGTATTGTTTGTTGTTTCGCAAATCCCGAAAATCGGTGAAATCAATCTTTACTTCTTCTCCATTAACCTGTTGCGTTACCTCATATTTCTGTGTGTGCGAAGCCATTGAATAAAAATATAGTATAGTAGTTTTATGTATAAAGAGAGAATGTATGCCGGTAGGTTATTTCACTTTCTTTGTCATGTCTCCGCGGCTGTTATAGATTTCTTCAATCATCAGTTCATGATCCGGTAAATATTCTTTCCAGCGTCCGAGTTTGATAATATCATAATTACTCTGCGTGCCCAGCGTTACAATCTCACGCAGCTTGGAGCGAAAATCTCTTCTACGTTTCCATACATAAATATTCATGTGATTGTCTGAAAAGGGTGCATAAGGCGGACGCTCGTACCACACCTCTTTCTCCTGGGTAGTTACATATATTTTATAGCACCATAAAACAATGTCAATGCCTTCTATAGAACTGTTCAGATAATGCGCTTCATCAATCGGATAACGCCTGATGCGTCTGTCTACTTTAAAGTAAAAATTTACTGTGTCATTATTATAGTTCCAGTAATCAGAGCAATCGCGTGAGCCATATTCCAGCCCGGGATATACTCGTTTAGCATCTTTCAGCGTCAGATTTTTCATCGATATATACTGGCCGTTGGGAAGCTTGCCTTCAAAATCTTTCGTGAGGTGTATCTTCGCTACATACTCCGAGTTTTCTTCGATCTCGTAAATAACACCTTTTACCTTCGACAGTGTATAGGCATCGCCCAGGCGATGTTCGGCATCCGTACTATGACAATATTTTCCGGCAGCCATATCTTCCAGTGTAACCGGTTGAAGATGCCCCAGCTTCGAAAGATCGGTAAATGTTGTTTTGCAGGGGCATGTATTGTTGATGGAGGCATGTGCCACAAAGGAAGTATCTACTACAAACGTGCGCTGCTCGAATGTATACTCCGTAGTATTCTGCTGCACGGATGAACAACCCACCGCACTCATAAGTATACAAAGTATAAAAGAAGGTTTTGAGTAACGCATAACACCGTTGTGACTTACCAAATATACACAACGGAAAAATGGTTATGCCAGTTTTGCCGCCATTCGTTTTGCGAGATCTTCAATATCATTCTTCCGGGCAAGCATATTTATCCATGTAGAAGGAATGCTGTCGATACCATAAAGCAATCCGGCAAGACCGCCAGTTACAGCCCCCGTTGTGTCAGTATCGTTTCCCAGGTTTACAGCTTTCAAAATCGCCTCTTGATAATTATTGGTGGTTAATAAACACCAGATGCTGGCTTCGAGTGTATGCAATACATAACCACGGCTGAATATTTTTGCTTCCGGTAACTCAGCAATATTTCCTTTCAGCAACCGGTCGAATAAACCGATCTCCTTCGTATTAATACCAAATGAATTTAAATAATCTGTAATGATCAACTGAAGTGATATATATACTTCAAACTTGTTATTGTCGAGTAATAGTAGTCGCGCAAATTCAAGATAATAGAAGCAGGTTATAACTGAGCGAACATGTTATAGCCCTAAAGCATTCATTTTTTCTTCTTCATAGATGCTGTCTTCAGCGGGGTATCGCAATATACCTTCATATTTTCCTGATTCTTTTGCCAATGCCCAGATGAGACTTTCTCCTGCCGGTATATTGGAAGGCTGCTTTTTAAATATAGGATCGTTAAACGCATCTTTCGCATTAACAACCGTCCAGCCCTTTTCCTTGAACATGGTAATGAGATCGCCTGCGAACAACGCCGCTGCAAGATTGTGGTGCAATAATAAAGTATGTTTGATGTGCCGACCGGTGATTGTATAGGAAAGATTCTCGTAATATACCGCGCGCTCATAAAGATGTTCGAGGTAGAATTTTCGGAATCCTGCTATATCCGCCTGGGGATTTTCGCGCAGTTTCTTGCGCAATCGGCTGTCAATATACCAGTCAGAAGCATCAATGGTAACATATCCATTGTTGTAATGATGTTCTTTCATTAACGCACGAAATGATTCTACTTTTTCCTTCGTATCACCTTCTTTCAGGTAAGGAAAACGAAACAGCGGAATATAGTTGCTATATTTTCGGATCAGCGAATCGTTACTCAGAAATTCATGCTTGAATTGTTCAAAGGTCACATGCTTGCTGCCATAGTTCAAATGCGATACAGTGTGATTGCCTATGCTATGACCACGATCGTTCCAGCTTGCGAGAAGCGCTTTTCCTTTTGTATCGGTTTTATTGTTGGAGGTAACAAAGAAAACTGCTTTTACTCCTGCGTTGTCAAGATGATTTAATAACATACCGTTCCATTGCTCGAAAGTATATCCGGGCATATCGTTGGTCACACCATCATCAAAAGTAAAGCTGACAACAGGTTGTGCCTGAACGGAGAATGTAATG
>NZ_DATCSD010000450.1:0-12415 GCF_036568665.1 Ohtaekwangia sp.
GGCGAAGGGAATGCGATTGTATCCTACAACCGCTACTTTCCGGGAAGAGTGGCTCATGTGTTTATCGTTATGAATATATATTTATTGAACAGGATTCAGCGCCAGCAATGCTTCGGCAGGCGATGAAAGGTGTAATTTATAAATATAGGCTGTCTGCCCAACATGTATTTCATACTCATTTTTCTCGAAGGCGCTGATCAGATCTTCTGCTACGACTGACGGAGGTATACCGTGCTCACCACCAATCTCTTGAGAAAAATCGGTGTTTACCAGTGGCGGCATCAATTCAAAAACTTTTACAGGAGTGTTTTTCTCCAGGCTCAGGCGCAGCGACTGTGAGTATGAATGCAGGGCCGCTTTGCTTGCACCGTAGGTAGCCAGTTTATGGTTAGGCACAAAAGCAACTATAGACGATACATTTACTATAGCGGCTTCTGGCTGCTTCTTCAACAAGGGTAATAATTTTTCATTTAAGCGAATGATGGAAAGATAGTTCGTCAGCATCTCTTCGCTGGCTTTTCCAAATGCGTCATCACCATCCGAGAGGCTATGTACATATGCAGCACCGGCATTGTTCACCACTACATTGAGTGACGGAAACTCGGCATATAGTTTCTTTACCAGTTGCTCAACATCTTTGGCGTTGGAAACATCGCTTACGATGGTTGTTACATTCGGTATCTGTGCGGCCGCGCGTTGAAGGCGATCGGCACTTCTTCCGGTTATAATTACTTTGTTGCCTTTGCTGGCAAATTGTTTTGCCACTTCAAAACCGATACCAGCACTGCCGCCTGTTATCAGAATGGTGTTTTGTGTTGTTTTCATATTAAGGTTCTATTAAATGTGTCCTATTTTCATACCGATCGGTATGTTATTAGATAAAAAAATCCTACAAATCATTAATCATGTTTTCAACAGACTTCATCACTGTTTTGAGGAACGCTATTTTGCCTGTCACTTTGCTGATCATTACAGCTCCTTCAATAGTCGCTACCATCGTGAGTGCTGTTTCTTCCGGATCGATGGAGCCGGTAAACTCTCCTTCTCTTATACCTTTCCGGATCAATCCCACAACAGTATCTTTCCAGGCTATCACCGCTGCACTGGCTCTCTTGCGCAGTTCCGGGTGTGTATCGTCTGCATCGATCGCTGTATTTAATATAGGACATCCTCCAGCGGGAAAGGGATGATCCAATACATGTTTACCATACACTTTAACATACGCCATAAGCCGTTCGCGCGAAGAACTATACCGGCTCATTTCTGTATTGACAATCGTATTAACTGTTTTCAGATTATAATCAAAAACAGCCAGGGCTACATCATCTTTACTGGTAAAATTGCTATAGATACTTCCCTTGGTTAGTCCGGTTGCCTCTTCTATATCGGTAAGCGAAGTGCCCGCAAAGCCTTTTTTGTTAAATACAGAAGCCGTCTTCTCGATAATCAGTGCTTTGGTTAATTCAGCTTTTGGCATACGACTATTTTTTAGGATAATTTCATACCGATCGGTATAATTTAACTAACGCGACAATTCATCGCAAAGTTTAGGATAGGATAGTTTTTTTTGAAAAAAATTAAAAAGGCCTTCTCCCGCCTGGAGAAAGCCTGACTTCTGTTGCTGCAGAAATTTTAAAATCTTAGTTACGATCCCAGAATGGAGGCGGAGCAATACCTAACGAGCGAAGGTATACATACGCCTGTCCGCGATGGTGTATTTCGTTGTCGATCCAATAGAATACAACAAAGTGGAGCGGAGCCTCATACTGTCCGAAGGCTACATCTATTTCCTGGAAGCGGTGAGGCGGAATCTGCGGCCATAGTTCATTGATCTTATCGGTTGTTTCATCCCAAAGGCGAAGTACTTCTGCGCGGGTAGAAGGTGCACGTTTAGAAAAGAGTGCATTGGCTTCTTCACCTGTTACCCATTTGCCTGTGATGAGTCCCTCCAGTCCGGGAACAGCCATGCCCAGCATCTCCATTACCAATTCAGAGAAAGGGCGCATTCCTCCAATAGAATAGGAAAAGAATTTATCTTCGGGAAACGCCTCAATCATTCTGCGCGTAACTCTGCGGTGACCTTGCCAATGTTCCAAAAGATTTTCGGGTGTAATAACAACCGCTACCTGTTCTCCTGATTCAATCGCATTGTTTTTCATATACTTATGGGTTTGTGTTTAGAACTATCGTGTATTGACAGTTCAAAGTAAATTCACCTGTATGACAACCGTATGTCAGTATCCTAAAGGGGAGGTATAAATTTTCTTTATTAAAGTGTGTCACAACACAGGAATGATTCCAACTTCTGAGGCATTCGGTGTGTCAGTAGAATCAGCAATCCTATACCAGGCATGAATTTATATAACATTACCACCTTTTGAGTGATTGAACACTCATCTTTGAAAGCCATCTTATTTATACCTTTGAACTGCCAAACCCTGACTACTTATCTATAACCTCACATCATGGCTACAACGCAGTCGGCAGTCCGTTTTTTTAAAGACATCAGATTCTGGATCCTGTTCTTCTTTCTCCTTCGCATGTATGGCATTACCTTTCCTCCTTTGGAAGTTGGCCATAACTGGCGCCAGACCGATGGACTAATGATCGCCCGTAACTTTTATGAGCGTGATGCCAATATCTTTTACCCCACCGTAGATGTAGCAGGAGAAAAATCAGGAATTGTAGGATGCGAATTCCCATTGCTCAATTATATAGTATATCTGGTCGCTGCCGTTTTTGGGTATGAGCACTGGTATGGACGCCTCGTGGTTTTACTGTTTTCATCTATAGGTGTATTCTTCTTTCATCGGATACTGCGTAAATACTTTGGAGAATCCGTAGCCTTCAATGCGGCCATTATATTGCTGGTATCTTTCTGGTTCTCGCACTCGCGAAAAAATATACCCGACATCTTTGCCGTGTCGCTCTGTATAACCGGTTTATACTACGCCCTTGCTTACCTGGAAGAGGGAAAGTGGTATCGCCTGGCTATATATTTTATACTGGCACTTGCTGGCTGCCTTGCCAAGGTTACTGCAGCCAGCGTTCTGTCGGTATTGCTGATACCTTTCTTGAATAAAGAAAATCCTGCAACAAGAAAGGTTACACTTGGCTTATTCTCTTGCGCTATACTGGCGGGTATATATGGGTGGTATCTGGTATGGATTCCGTATCTGAACGAGACTTATGGTTTTGGCGATCACTTCTCCATGGGCACTTCGTTTATGGAGGGAGCAAAATCATTTATAGGGAGCTTCCCCAAAGTATCGAAGCGGTTTTATGATACGGCCATGAAATATACCGGCTTCGCAGCCTTTTTGGCCGGCCTTTTCTTTTTGATCCGAAAAAAACAATGGATAGCCTTTGCAGCATTTCTTCTTCCATTTTTATCCTTTATGCTGGTATTGATCAAAACAGGCAACAGCATTATTGGGGATACATACTATATTCTGACAGTAATTCCCTGTATGGCGTTTGTAGCCGGCTATGGATTGGCACAAATACCTAACAAGAAAGTTATAGCGGCTGCCCTGGTCATTATTGCTATTGAAGGTATAGCTGACCAGATCTACGATTTCCGCGTGCGCCAACCGAATAAATCCCTGGAAGAACTGGAGACGATCATGGATGGCATATCCAAACGTGATGATCTTATTGCCATCAACAGCGATGTTCATAATCCTACCGCGATGTACTTCGCCCACAGACGCGGCTGGACTGTAACGAACGACTTCCTATCGCACGAAGAGAATATACAGGATATGCACGCAAAAGGATGTAAATTTATAGTGATTGCTAAAGAGCAATACGGTGACATCTCGCTGGCATTCCCCAAAGTACACGAGTCACAGTATTTCAAAATATATAAGCTCAATTGATCCCTTATCCGCTACGATTAAAATATACCCCTGATGCCACAGCTTATAACCAAAAAGATCTCCGTTGTTATACCTGTCTTCAATGAAGCATCCAATATAGAGGCTCTTTATAGAGAACTAATCACTGTATTCGCTACTATCCGTTACGCGTATGAATTTATTTTTGTAGATGATGGAAGTACCGATGAGTCGCTTGCAGTAATAAAGAAATTATCGCAGATCAACGAACATGTCTTTTACATTGAGCTGTCGCGAAACTTTGGACATCAATATGCCCTGAAAGCCGGCCTTGATCTTTCCAATGGAGATTGCGCTATATCGATGGACTGCGACCTGCAACATCCACCGGAAGTTATACTATCGCTCATCGCCAAATGGGAAGAAGGTTTTGATGTAGTATATACCTGCCGGGAGGAAGACAAAAAGTTACCGTGGCTGAAACGCAAGACTTCCAAATTTTTCTATACGCTGCTTAACCGTTTATCAGATATACAACTGGAGCATGGCACTGCCGATTTTCGGTTGATGAATCGGAATGTGCTCAATGCTTTTACCTATCTCAACGAAAATGAATTTTTTATTCGCGGGTTGATCAAGTGGGCAGGGTTTCGTCAAACAGCAATTAAGTATACTCCGCGCGAACGCCACTCCGGAGATAGTAAGTATAACCTCAAGAAGATGCTATCGTTCGCCTTGCGGGGTATAACGTCTTTCAGCGTTAAGCCTTTACAGATGATCGCTTACCTCGGACTCGGATTGTTTATGATATCACTGATCCTTATACCGTATGCGCTGGTAAGTTACTTATTGGGTGAAGTTGTTTCCGGCTGGACCTCCATTATGATCTCGATCATATTCTTTGGCAGCTTGCAATTATTAATGATGGGCATCATCGGTATCTACATCAGCAAGCTGGTGATCCAGTCAAAGCAACGCCCCCTATATTTTATTCGCGAAACAAATTACGATCGTACTACACACCAAAGCCAAATTGTTATTAAAGGATGAAAACCGTTCTGCTTTCTTTTGATATAGAGGAGTTTGATATGCCGCTCGAGTATGAGCGAAATATAGTGTTCGAGCAACAGATACGGGTATCTGCTACAGGTACAGAAACTATATTGAATATTCTGCAACAACATCAGATACCAGCTACATTTTTTAGCACGGTAGTGTTTGCCTCTCATGCCAAAGATCTGATACAACGTATTAATAACGAGGGGCACGAGCTTGCTTCGCACGGATATTTTCATTCGGCATTTGAAACAAAACACTTGCTTCAGTCAAGGGTAGAACTGGAAAGAATTTCAGGTAAGCCGGTAACAGGTTTTCGCATGGCACGCATGATGCCGGTAGATGATGATGCAATTGAGCAAGCAGGGTATACCTACAACTCATCACTCAACCCGGTATATCTTCCAGGGCGGTATAATAACTTCTTCAAGCCGCGTACGCTGTTCAAAACAAAATCGCTTCTTCAGTTACCAGCATCAGCAACTCCTGTTATCCGCTTTCCACTCTTCTGGCTTTCGTTTCATAATCTTCCACTATGGCTATATAAATCCGCCTGCGCGCGAACTATACATCGCGATGGCTATCTGAATATATACTTTCATCCCTGGGAGTTTACTGACCTTACCAGGGCGGAATACAACTTCCCTAAATTTGTATCGAAGAATACAGGTGAGCAGATGATAGTCCGATTCAACACATGGATTGCATGGATGAAAGATCAAGGCTATACATTTAGTACTATTTCAGATTTTCTTGCCGGGAAGAAATAAGACAGCCTTGATTGGCTAAATAATCTACTCAACAATAGCCACTGCTGCATTTTTCTTACTAACCTCAACACATCCTCTCTATTGCCATGATATATAGTGGAAAGAATCTGCTATATGTCCCTGTCTCTCATTTGAAAATATAATCATTCGTCTATCTTCGTAACCCGATTACCGGTAATTATAACTGAATAGCAGACATTCGTTAAACTTTAATTATACACTTAAACCCCTCGATGTATGTACAAAAAAACGACTATCCTCATTTTACTTTTCGCACTTGTTACCACGGTTGGCTTAATCGCACAACCTGCCAGCCGACAAGTTCCCAAGCAATGGACTAATGGCGGCTACCTGGAATATCTGCCTGCTGGCTACGACTCCACTTCTTCGCAGTTATACCCAACCATTATCTTTCTGCACGGATCTGGTGAAAGAGGTACAGGTACTGCTGCCGATTTACAAAAACTCGTAAACAATGGCCCTCCAAAAATGATCAACAACGGTCACAACATGTGTTTCACAGTCGGAGGTGTAACGGAGTGCTTCATTGTTCTTTCACCACAAACCAATCAATGGGACTTTGTTGGTGTAGGTGCTCCGTTTGCACGCTGGGCAAAGGCACACTATAAAATTGATCCCAACAGACTATATGTTACAGGCTTAAGCATGGGCGGCCGCGGAAGCTGGACTGCCGGAGCCGAAATGACTGCCGGAGAAACGTTGTTCAGCGCTATGGTACCTGTAGCAGCTAACGGAAGCTCCGCGTATGGCACAGCCGCTGAAGCCAACAACATTCGTGTGTGGGCTATACATGGCGACAAGGATACAACGATACCTCTATCGGACGGGAAGATTCCGTTGGATGCTATGGTAAAGCTCAAGGCAGACCCAGCCCCTATATTAACAATCGATCCGGGTTCCGATCATGGTAAAACCTACGAACGTGCTTATCGCACCGATCACTCGGTATATAATCCCAACCTGTACGAATGGTTTCTTTCACTCAACAGACTTGTTGTAAACAATCCGCCTACGGTTACCGGCTCGGATCAGCTTATAACCTGGCCCGTAAACAGTACAACGTTAACAGCAACTGCGTCTGATCCGGATGCAGGCGATGCTATCACTTCATACTACTGGTATAAAAAGAATGGAGGCACATTGGCCCTTGCTGATTTTAAGAATTTTACAACGGCTAATCTGAGCCTCACCAATCTTCAACCTGGCACACATGCATTTATACTGTTGGCCGTAAATAATAAAGGACAGCATGCGTATGATGATGTGACGCTCGTGGTAAATCAAATACCCGTTGTTAATGCCGGAACCGACCAGGTTGTTACACTGCCCACCACAACAGCAACGCTCACCGCCACGGCATCTGATCCTAATCCGGGTGGTTCTATAAAGTCGTATCTATGGACGAAAGTAAGCGGACCTTCAGTAACCATTACCAATACCACCAAGGCAACAGCCAATTTATCGCAACTCGTAGCAGGCACCTATATATTTGAAGTAAAGGTTACTGATAATAATAACGCTATCGCTACAGACCAGGTACAGGTAACCGTAACAGCTGCCAACACGCCTCCTGCGGTTAATGCCGGTACTGATGTTACTCTTCATTTACCCAGCAACACTACTTCCTTAACAGCAACGGCTACTGACAGTGACGGAACGATAGCTGAATATCTTTGGGAGAAAGTAAGCGGGCCATCCACAGCAACTCTGGCCGGCACCACTACAACTACATTAACCCTTTCTGACCTGGTGGCAGGCACCTATATATTTCGTATTACTGTAAAAGATAATCTTAACGCAACAGCGTCAGACGAAGTACAGGTAATTGTAAACACACCACCGGTTGTTAGTGCCGGGGCAGACCAGTTCATTACTTTACCCACCAGCACCGCTACACTAAATGGTACTGCTACAGATGCCGATGATGCTATAGCCAGCTACTTGTGGACATTGGTAAGCGGACCTGCCGGAGCAACATTGAATGGCGTTATAACGGCATCGCTATCCGTTAGTGGACTCACGGAAGGTATATATACTTTCAGACTCACTGTAACGGATTCGCGCGGTGCTTCTGCCTTTGATGAAGCAGTTGTAACCGTAACGTCACCACAGCAGCCTGTGGTGGTGTTTCGTGTAAACAATGGCGGGTTGGAGATTACTGATCCTGAACTGAATTGGGGAATGGATAAAGAAGGCACTGATCCAACCAGGCGTTCTCCTTATCTGGACATTACGCGTGCTACCTATACCACTGGCAGCAACACATGGACCGGCACAAACACAACAGGAGCACCAAACAATGTATTTGGAGGAAATCGATATGCCACAACGGTTGGGCCACTGATCTGGCACTTTCCTACCGGCAACGGACTGTTTAAAGTAAAATTATTCTTTGCCGAGAAAGGAGGCACAGGCGCTGTGAACGGAGCAGGACAACGCGTATTCGATGTGAATGCAGAAGGTATACTTGCATTTGATGACGTAGATATATATGCTGAAGCAGGTATGGCCGCGATGAAACGCGAAACGGATGTAACCGTAACAGACGGAACACTTGATCTTGAATTTATACGTAACATCAATAATCCGCAGGTTAATGGTATTGAGATTGTGCGACTATCGGGAGCAGGTGCGCGAGTTGCCGGCAATATTCAAACGGAGAAAGCCGCTTCAGAAATAGAGCTGTATAGCAACAAGTCTGTTTATGCATATCCGAATCCTATAGCACGCACTACATTTATTCAATTCAGGAATCCACAAAGTGGTGCGGTTGTATTGAAAGTAGCTGGCAACGCTGGCAATACAGTGAAGGAGATTCAGGTAAATGCTGATAACACAACGATTATACCCCTCGATCTGCCAATAGAAACCATGGCCAGCGGGCTATATTTACTGGAAGTAAAAACCACATCCGGTCGCAAGGTGATCAAGCTATTCAATCCTTAAGAGAAGAACATAGATATATATCATAATGAAAGAGGCTGTACATTTGCAGCCTCTTCTTATTTGTTGGCCATAAAAAACTGGAGCAATAAAGCGGCTAACTCGATCATTGACGTAGTCGCAAAGATATCAAGCTCCTGCCGGATAATATACTCTGAGTAGAAAGCAGGATCGTATAATGGAGACTGCGGTGCATATACCGGCACGCATTGCAACAAGTGATATTGCGCATCGCGAACATCGAATATAATAATAGGGTTAAGCGTATCGTCTGATTGTTCCGGAAAATGCATCATTAACGGAAAGTCGAACAAGCCGGCATCTTTCAGCTCGGGGAAAAGACCTGCATCAAAAAATTCATACTTCACAACTTTACCCTGTAATCCGGAAGATACCAACAATTGCTGCAGGGCCGTTAACCGTTGAAGCATTACCTGGTAAGGATCATTCTCCGAAGAGAATTTGCTTATCGATAGCCATTGATCTGAACTCACCTGTAAAAATTCCAGCGCAGGTTTACCAATCGATAATTTATAATCGAAGGCCGGATAGCCCGGAACAAAATATCCGGGATAGAAATATTGCATCTGCCGTTCGCGACAATACGCGATTTTTTGATAGATGATATATTTACCCAGGCTATATTTCCTATAATCCGGATCATATACCGATACTATACCGGCTGCACTCTTGTGGCCGAGATCAAAGAATCCAACGGCTATAAGTTTATCGTCATCGAATACTGCTACCTCGTACGTGTTATAAATATTTCTGGATGTTGTTTCCAGGAAGAGAAGTTGTGTGAGCGATGCCATGGGTTCAAAAGGCAACTGCTCCTTATAACGGATATATAAATTTTCCTTTTCAACAGTGATATTTGCCGGCTGAATAACCGTTTTGAAACCGGCATTCCTTTTTATGATTTTCACCAGGCTGCTATCTTCCGAAAACTTATCCAGCACAACGCGCAGCCACAACGCACTATAGAATTGATTTTTAAAATGAACAAAGTTGGTAGTAAAGATATTCTGCCGCATGCGAAACCAGCCTCGTTCCAGGTAGGCATCCAGTTGTGCTGGTGTGAGTGATTCAGGACTTTCAACTTGGGCGAACATACTTCTATTAAAATCTCATGCCGTAACTCGGCAGATATAAACACAACTCCAAAGAAATGTTTTCCTGTAGTAATTTAAAAGTTGAAAATATATTTATCGTACTATAAACCGTGATATTTATACTTCCGGCTTACCGGACTATGACCCCAAGAAAGCAGACTGAATTCTGGAAATGATTTGGTCAAACGATGGAACTATAAATTTTCATCACGACAGGGAGCCTGGAAAAAATTTGACATCAGAAGTATTGCCTTCCTGAACACATTATCTTATCTTCAGGATTGTTAAGAGTGCCCATCTGTTCTTTCGTTATAAAAACCGAGAGACGGATGGGCAGCATTTTATAGCCTATAGATTTGGTCCTTACGTTTCTATAACAATGACTCTATAGGTAAGTGATCACCTATATACTCTCCATAATGTACTTTGGAAAGTTTTCCATCTTTATCAATCACAAATTCTGCCGGGATAGTGGTGGTGTGGCCATCCTGAGAAATAGATTTCTTATATAGCTTTTTACCCTGTGTGGCTTTTTCGATCAAGCCATGAAACAGGCTTTTGAAGAATTTACCGAGCGATTGTCCTACACCATATTGATTATATAGTTTGTTATCCGGATCAGCAATGAAATGGAATGGATACGTATTTTCTCCGAGGTATTCTCTCATCTTTTCAAGACTTGATTCGTACACCAGAAGCACGGCTATATTTTGAGCCATAAAATCATCGGCATGTTTTAATAACTGATGTACCTGTAGATTACAAACGGGGCATCCTGCATTTCTTTGAAACGCGAGGTATACTTTTTGTCCTTTCAGGTTCTTTAGCTGAACAGGCTGACCATATATATCGGTCATTTTAAAATCGGGCGCCTGCTGATTGATTGATAGTTTCATGCTGGTAATAATTTATATCAGGGTATAATACCAGCGCCATGTAGCCAATCACCCGCTATACCTCAATATTTTTCCGTGCCTGCTCCAGGCATTTATACTTCTGATTATCGAACGTATGGGTATTCTTATAGCCCATCGCTTCCATGAGCTTTTCGCGGGTAGCCCCACTTAAAAATGTCCGGGTTAAAAAGATTACGCAGTGACGAGAAATCTTGCTGAAGGTGCGCTCCAACATGTTACGCTGCTCACGTTGTGCTTCTTTCTGCTCCCACTCGGCAAGCGTCATGTCTTCCAGTTCTACTTCGGGTTTTAATGCTGCCACACGTTTTGCTTCGCGCAGTCGCTTCAGCCAGATATTAGAACCAACGGCAATAATATAGGTCTTGATGGATGACGTGAGAACAAAATCTTTCTTCGGAACCTTATCGAGCAACACCAGAATTGTTTCCTGAAAAACATCCTGCGCATCGGCTGCAGTACCGCTGTTACTTTTTACAAAACGTTCAATCGCAGGATAATAGAAGGTATACAACAACTCGTAAGCCGCGTTGTTGCGTTTCTTCAGATCGGATACTACCTGGTTCTCGTCCATTGTTTTACTATATAATACCGGCCGCGCTTTCCCAATCACCCGACAACCCGAAATTTATTTTTCGGAAAATCAACCAGCATCGTATAATAATGAATACGAAGAAGATAACGTTCCTTATCCCTTTACTTTTTTACAGCTTTGCCTGAGCCGGTGGACGTAACCCGCACCACGGGTGGATTGCCCTTGTAATTAACATTGCCCATGGAATAGATAAAAGCATTCAACACTTTTGTGGCATTCACTTCAGCATCAAACGCATTTTGCGAATTGATATAGGTGCTATCGGTAATAAAATCGTAGCCTTTAAAAGATACGGCATTGGTCAGCGTGAGATTCAAGTAATTTGCAGAGCCCGACAATTTATAGCTGCCGGTGTTAACCGCATTAATGCCTAGCGCCCCTATATGTACATCATTAAACTTTACCGATCCTGCGTGCAGGTACATGATCAAGGTGTCCATCACCAGTGTTCCTGAATTTTCCACGCTGCAGGCATTGCACCAAAGGTCTATATTTCGCACGGCAATGGTCATGCTGCCACCGGGCGAATTGATAGAAAGCTGGCCATTGCTCACATTATAATAAGAATCACTCATGGAAGTAGAGATAACTTTGTTATCTACACCCTGAATAAAATTAAACGTAACGCCTCCGTTGGAACTAATGTGATTGAATGGCCCGAGCGCTTTGGCCGGGGATTCTTCCAAATTGCAGGATACTGCACCCGATAAAGCCGCAAACATCAGAATAAAACCCGTGTACTTCATAGACGCAAATTTCCGAATATATACCTGTATCTACAGCTGGCGGGCATGAAGCTTTCTTTCAGATGTAGGTTTCTATATTATTTATACAGAAACACCGTGATCACGTCCAGCGAAAGCTTTCGTAGGGAATGCTATATTCATCCAGGAGTTTTTGTATGTCAGAAAAACTAGAATTTGTGTTATACCGGCTGGCCAATGTTTGCAAAAGCTTCTGTTTGTTACCAGGCCCGATACTCAACAACATCATCAGTTTGTCAACGCTAACTGCCGGTAATGTCATCGAATATTCATAATCCGAATCGCCCCAATATTCTTTTACACGTTTGCCAATATCATAGCCATCAATGATCAGCTTGTCTCCGTCAAACCTCGCTTCTATCGTTACCTTAATATCGTCATCTTTATATTGATACAGC
>NZ_DATCSD010000451.1:0-10056 GCF_036568665.1 Ohtaekwangia sp.
CCTATACCTGTTACCATATAGAACATGGTAAAGCGCTTGGTGCCCCAGTATGATTCGAGCATCGGCCCCATAAAGGCAAGGCTTAGCATGTTGAAGAATATATGTGTAAACCCACCATGCACAAACATATAGGTAAAGAGCTGGTACGGCTTAAAACAATCGGTATGCGTGTTCCACATCGAGAGGAACCCGGTAATGATATCGTTCTGATACGGAAAACCCGCACCACCAAAGCACGATCCAAAATCCATTTTAGGCGCAATCATCTGGCCTATAAAAACAATCACATTTATAATTATGATACTTCTAACAACCGGTGTAAGTCTGAGCATAGTGAAATTTAATTAATCTGCTTCTTCCGTTTTAGTTATATGTCGGGATTATCGAAAATAGGTTTCAATTTTAGTCAGTTCAAAAATAAAAAATGTCGGTTTTCCATCCGGTGTGTAGTTTGAGGTAGAGCACGCAAACAAACTATCTACCAGCGCCTGCATTTCTTCGCGCATCAGCGGCTGTCCGGCCTTGATCGAGGCGCGTTTGGCCAGCGCTCTCGCCAGGCTCTCCTGCAGCGGCAATGCCAGCTCCGACTGATTGACCTTGAACTGCTCGATCAATCCTTCGAATAATTCTTTTTCGTTGCCGGTATTTACTGTGGCCGGCACACCATTTACTACCAGTGTATTTTTACCAAACACATCAAATCGAAAACCAAGCGCTTCTATTTCGGGCTGCATCTCCAGTGCTAACGCAAAATCGGCAGCACTAAAGGTGATAGCCTGCGGAAATAAACTCTGCTGGCTTTGTGCGGATTTGTTTTTCAACTGGTTTACAAACTTCTCAAAAAGTATACGCTCGTGCGCGGCTTGCTGATCGATGATCATCATACCCGACCTCACTTGTTTAACGATATACCGCGAATGAAGTTGAAACAACGTCCGCTCTTCTGAGGCAGTCGCTTGTGAAGGTTGATTTATTGCACTCTCAAAACGCAACGTTTGAGGTTGAGAAGTTGAAATCTCGTCCTGCTGGCGTATAGTCGGCTTGATCTCCGGTGTCTCAAATAATTTTTCCCAGTTCTCATTGTTCGAGCGATGCAGTGCTGTGCTGAACCGCTCTTCGAAATATACCTGCTTGGATTGGCTGGTAGCGTTGTTGAGCTTGCTGATAAAATTTACATCCGCATTAAAATCTATAGCAGGCGTAAGATTGTGCGAACCTATAGCCTGCCGCACCGCTGCGCGCACCACGGCATATACCGCGCGTTCATCGTCAAACTTGATCTCGGTTTTGGTAGGGTGTACGTTTACATCTATATGCTTCGGATCGATCTGGATGAAGAGCACATAAAAAGGGAAACTATTTTCCGCGATAAGTCCCTCAAAGGCATTCATTACTGCATGACCGAGATAATTACTACGGATAAACCGCTGGTTCACAAACAGAAATTGTTCGCCACGCGTCTTGCGTGCAAAATCCGGTTTGCCTACGTAGCCGGCAACTTTTACACTCTCGGTTTCTTCCTGGCAGGTGGCAAGTTGCTCCTGGTATGATTTACCAAACAGATTTACTATACGCTGACTCAGTTTGGTTGCCGGCAGGTCGTATATACGCTCATCGCCTTGTATAAAGGAAAATGATATCTCCGGATGTGCGAGGGCCAGTCGCTGAAACTCATCAATGATATGCTTGAGTTCAACGGGGTTTGACTTTAAGAAATTTCTGCGGGCCGGTATATTATAGAACAGGTTCTTAACCGAGATGCTCGTGCCTTTCTCGCAGGCAACAGGTTCCTGCTTTTTTATTTCCGAGCCTTCTACTACAATACAAGTGCCGAGCTCCTGATCGGCCAGTCGTGTTTTGATTTCTACCTGCGCCACGGCTGCGATAGACGCCAGCGCCTCACCGCGAAAACCCATAGTATATAGCGAGAAAAGATCTTCGGCCTTTCGGATCTTGGAGGTGGCATGTCGCTCCAGGCTCATACGCGCATCTGTCTCCGACATACCGGTTCCATCATCTATTACCTGCAGCAATGTTTTACCAGCTTCTTTTATAATGAGCCGGATATTTTTTGCACCTGCATCGATCGCGTTCTCGATCAGCTCTTTTACTGCAGAAGCCGGACGCTGCACTACTTCACCAGCAGCAATCTGGTTAGCAATCGAATCGGGTAAAAGCTGAATGATGTCGGGCATGAATGCAATCCTGCAAGTTAAGGACGTACAAAGGTGGCAAATTTTATAAAAGGAATCGCCAGATTTTTAGATACAGGCGTTGAAATGTTCGCGGACATTTACCGTTAAAAATTTAAGCCTTAACTTCGCTCGTTCACCGTAATCGTTCATTTTTTAAACTGCATGGCCGGATGATTAAAAAGACTCTTGCTCTTCTCGCACTTACACTCTCCTGTATTATACCCGTATGCGCCCAGCAAAGTAAAGAAGCCTGGGTCGATAGCGTATTCAACGCACTGAATACCAATCGAAAGATCGGACAGTTATTTATGATACAAGTGCCCGCCCAAACTGATGCTGCCCGCATGAGCGACATCCGTACAAAAATTAAAAATGAACAGGTGGGCGGGTTGATCGTTACCGGAGGTAATCCTATAACACTCACCAATCTTATCTCGGGCTTTCAGCAAGACTCAGATATACCTTTGCTGATTGCGCAGGATGCTGAAGGCGGATTGGGCATGAGCCTCGACAGTGCTTTAACATATCCTTCGCCATTGGTGCTGGGCGCTATACGAAACGACTCGCTGCTATATGAACTCGGCAAAGCTATAGCCCTGCAACTGAAGATGATTGGCGTGAATCTCAACTTCGGACCAACGGTAGAGATGAACACAACGCCCACCCTACACTACCAGTCTTTCGGAGAGAATAAATTTCGCATTACCAACAAAGCGCTGGCCTTTATGAAGGGCATGGCCGATCAGCACGTACTGGCCGTAGTAAAAAATTTTCCAGTAAAAGGTATAACCATTACCGATGTGCAGAAGGGATGGCCCATTGTTCAGCCGGCTGTTGATACCGCGCAGGTATATACTTTCAGACGCCTGTTTGAAGGCGGCCTAACCGGTTTTATACCCGGCACCACGGAGTTACCGTTGTTCTATACCAACATGAGCCTGGCGCGCAAGAATAATTTTTCATCGCAGGCTATATCTTCTCTTTTCATTGGGAGCTGGGTGCGAAAGAATATGAATTACCAGGGACTCGCGTTTGCCGATATGCGCCAAGTACCTCCGATAGAAGAAAAGAACAGCGAAGGCCTGGCATCGCTCTATGCACTGAAGGCCGGCAACGACATACAGTTATACCCGGAAGATATAAACAACGCGATTCGTAAAATACGCAGACAGGTTCGCAGAGACGAAGCTCTGGAAGAACAATTAAACGCCAGTGTTAAAAAGATACTCGCAGCGAAGTATGATGCAGGCCTGTGGCACAAAACATCTGTCAACACGGACAACCTGCTGATGCGCCTGAATGCGCCCCAGGCACAACTGCTGAATAAGAAGTTACAGGAGGCTGCTATCACCGTTATCAAGAATAGTAACAACGTGCTGCCTGTATCTATACTCGACAACAAACGTTTTGTATATATTACCAGCGACACCACGCAAAAGCCGGACGCGCTATACCGTTACCTCAACCACTATGTGCATGCCGATAAATATACTTTGCATCAACTGCCACAGCTTGCACGGTTAGCCGCTGGCAAAGAGAAACTCACATTTATTATAGGTGTATTTCCTCAAACGAGGCCAGAGGCGTTAACATCGCTGAAACAATTGCTGGCTTCACTCACACAACACGAAGTAATTCTCTGCGATTTTGGCAATGAAGAATTTCTGCGAACAGCCGGGCAATATCCTACGGTAATCACCGCCTATACCAATACACTTGAAATGCTGGAAGGTGTGCCACAGGTAATTTTCGGGGGCTTACCGGCAGATGCTGTTTTACCCATGACCATCAGCGATCAGTTGAAGACCGGTGCCAGCAATACCTATTCATCTATCAATCGCCTTACCTATTCTATACCGGAAGATGCCGGCATGGATAGTCGCGTGCTCACAGCAATAGACTCCATTGCCAAAGAAGCCATCAAGACAATGGCTACGCCCGGTTGCCAGGTATTGGTAGCACGCAATGGCAAAGTAGTATACGATAAATCTTTTGGTTTCCTCACGTACGAAAAGAAATCGGCAGTAAACGAACAGACTATATATGACCTGGCTTCGCTCACCAAAGTATCGGCTACCTTACAGGCAACCATGTTTATGTATGAACGTGGCATTATAGACCTCAACAAAAAAGCCTCGGTATATCTGCCGGAGTTACGCAACAGTAACAAGAAAGATATCACCATCATTGATATGCTCACACACCAGGCGGGGCTTGCGCCATTTATACCAATGTGGCCACAAACGATGAAAGACTCAACGTTTCTTCCGCAGTTTTATAGCAGAGTGCGCGACAAAGAGCATCCTTTCCCGGTATCGCCCGGACTATATGGATCGCAGGTAATGAAAGATTCTGTGTGGTCGTGGATCATTCAATCGAAGATGGCCGAGAAGCCACCACGCACCCCATACCCCTACCGTTATAGCGACCTCGGACTGATGATCATGCAACACATTGTTGAACGTATGCTCAATCAACCACTCGATGATTTTTTGCATCAAAATTTTTACGAACCGCTGGGTGCCTATACTACACGCTTCAATCCATTGGATAATAATTTCTCTGCACAAACCATTGCTCCCACCGAGATCGACAAGATATACAGGAAGCATCTGATAGTCGGCACGGTGCACGATGAGCGCGCAGCCATGATGGGTGGCGTGAGCGGCCATGCCGGGTTGTTCAGCAATGCCAGCGACCTTGTTAAGCTTGGCCAGATGCTTTTACAGGAAGGCAACTATGGCGGGTATCATTACTATAAACCCGAGACTGTGCGTTACTTTTCAACCAAGATATATAAAGGCCGCAGAGCTATCGGTTGGGACAGGCCCGTGCAAAGTGAATGGAATAGTCCTACCTCATTAACAGCATCGCCTCTCACATATGGTCATACCGGTTTTACCGGCACCTGCATGTGGATCGATCCCACGTTCAACCTGGTGTATATCTTCTTATCCAACAGAGTATATCCCGACCGAAGTACTCGACTTAACACGATCAACATCCGCTCACGTATTCAGGATGTCATCTATCAATCGATCTTTGAATATTGCGGCCATTCACAATAAATTAACAAAAGAACAGAAACTAACCGTATACGAAACGGGTTAAAGTTGTAACAAAAACCAACCACCAGTGGAACAAATTAAAATTGGCATTGTATGCTACCCGACCTTCGGGGGAAGTGGAGTCGTAGCAACAGAGCTCGGTAAAGCACTTGCCCAGGAAGGCCACAAAGTTCATTTCATAACCTACTCTCAACCAACACGCTTAGATTTCCTGAACGAAAATCTTTACTATCACGAAGTAGACTTCCGTTCTTATCCCCTCTTTGAGTTTCAACCTTATGAACTGGCGCTTGCCAGTAAAATGGTAAGTGTTGTAAAGAATGAAAGGCTCGACCTGCTGCATGTACACTATGCTATACCGCATGCTTCCGCTGCCTATATGGCGAAACAGATTTTACGCTCACACGGCATCTTTATACCGGTGGTAACAACACTGCACGGAACCGATATAACATTGGTTGGGAAAGATCCGTCGTACGAACCCGTTGTTACCTTTAGTATTAATCAATCCGATGGAGTAACAGCCGTATCAGAAGATCTGAAAAGAGAAACATATCAGCACTTCAAGGTACTGAATGATATAGAAGTTATACCCAACTTCATTGATCTTGAAAAATTCAAGAAGCAAAAGAAAGATCACTTCAAGAAAGCTATATGTCCGAATGGCGAATCGCTTATTGTACACACCTCAAACTTCAGAAAAGTAAAACGTATACCGGATGTTATACAGGTGTTTGCTAACATCCGCAGAGAGATACCGGCAAAATTACTCATGATTGGTGACGGCCCGGAACGGAACCACGCAGAGGGTATGTGCCGCGAGCTCGGCATCTGTGATGATATCCGTTTTCTTGGTAAATTAGAAGCAGTGGAAGAAGTACTCTCGGTGGCCGATCTCTTTATCATGCCTTCTGAAAAAGAGAGCTTTGGTCTCGCAGCACTGGAAGCAATGGCGTGTGAAGTGCCCGTTATATCGACCAACACGGGTGGGCTACCCGAACTGAACGTGCAGGGAGTTACAGGCTTTATGAGTCCGGTTGGTGATGTAGAAGATATGACGCGAAAGGCTTTGTTTGTATTAGACAAAAATAATCTTCCACGTTTTAAAGAGAACGCTTTGAAGCGGGCACAAGATTTTGATATCACTAAAATACTACCCTTGTACGAAAGCTATTATCAAAAAATACTGGTAAAATCTGCAGCAAAAACAGCAGTATAAACGTTAATAAATTTTGTACGAGAGTCTGGTGATTTTTTAATTTCGCACAAAAGTTGAACACGGTATGGAAGTAGAGGTATTACCAAAGAACAAGGGAACCAAGCAGCTTTTTAAAAACCCGGTGTTAGAGAAGCTGTCACGCACACACATCTCCATTCCACTTACTATATTCTTTTTATACTCTTCCGGTTTGTTATACTGGAGTATAACACATACAACGCTTAGCCCACTCGCAACAACCGGTATGTTTTTTCTCGGGCTGTTGTCATTCACATGGGTAGAGTATATGACACACCGGCATCTCTTTCACATGCCCACCTATACCAAGGTAAGAGCCAAGCTGCAGTATACTATGCATGGCGTACATCATGAGTTTCCAAAAGATAAAGACAGACTCGCGATGCCTCCGCTGTTGAGTATAACGATAGCGACTATACTATTACTACTCTTCAGACTGGTAATGGGTGATCTGGTGTTTGCTTTCCTTCCAGGGTTTCTGGTGGGCTATGCAGCCTATTTATCGGTGCACTATATGGTGCATGTATTTCAACCACCGAAGAATATATTCAAAGCCTGGTGGATAAACCACAGTGTGCATCACTATAAAGATGGCGAGGTAGTGTTTGGTGTATCGTCTCCGTTGTGGGACTATGTATACGGCACTATGCGGGAGAAAAAATCTTCGTAAGATTTGATAACCGATGTAAAAAATAATAGCCATCCCTTTCAGGATGGCTTCTTTATTTGTTTAGGTTAATGAGTACGAACGTGATGCTTAAATGCGTGCCGCCTTAGAAGTTGTGTCCTTTTTCTGAACCTTCTTGGCATACGTAGGGCACGTGTGGAAACCACAGGATGAGAGAGTTACAGCCAATAAAACGAAAGCAGCTACAGACTTTTTCATAACAAAGTTTGGTTAAATTGTTATTCAAAGATACCCATGTCGATTCAACGGTATTTTTCGTTTCTGGCAGAATCCTTACGCGAACCAAGAATCTTTCAGGAAATTAAATTTTGAAGGAGAAACAGAAAGTCGAAATTAATGGTTTAGAGAATTATACCTTAATATGCTATGCTCGGATACAGATTCTCACAATACACACCTCCACAAGACCAGGCCAAGAGTGATTTTGATAAGCTGCTGAAGATTTTCATGCAGCTTGTATTGATCACCTCCGGAAATGTTTCGGAGGCGCTACAGTGGTTAACGGAGGTAGATCGCCAGTATAACCTTACCAATGGCCAGTATGGCATTGGCGATTTTATAGAAGATTTAAAGCGTGATGGCTACATCACAGACGAAGGACCAAAAGGTGAATTTAAACTGAAAGCCAAGAGCGAACAAAACTTACGGCAATCGGCCCTGGAAGAAATTTTTGGCAAGCTTAAAAAAACAAAACAAGGCGAACACAATACATCGCACAGCGGCCGTGGCGATGAACAAACGACAGAACGAAGAGATTACGAGTTCGGGGATACACTCGAACAGATCTCGGTAACCGATTCGCTGCGCAATGCACAGATCAATCACGGTCTTGATAATTTCTTCATGACCGAAGAAGACCTGGAAGTGATGGAGAGTGAGTATAAAACGCAGACCTCCACAGTTCTCATGATCGACATCTCGCACTCCATGATACTATACGGAGAAGACCGCATCACCCCCGCCAAGAAAGTAGCAATGGCATTGGCCGAACTCATCACTAAGAAATATCCGAAAGATACATTGGATGTATTGGTGTTTGGCGATGATGCATGGCAGATCGAGATCAAAGACCTTCCGTATTTGCAGGTTGGTCCGTATCACACCAACACAGTTGCAGGTTTGGAACTCGCCATGGATATTTTGCGCAGACGCAAGAATGCCAACAAGCAGATCTTTATGATTACCGATGGCAAACCCACCTGCATCAAACAAGGCATCAAATACTATAAAAATGCTTTCGGCCTCGACCAAAAAATTTTGAGTACTACCCTAAATCTGGCAGGACAATTACGGAAACTAAAAATTCCGGTAACTACTTTTATGATTGCCACCGACCCGTACCTGAAGTCGTTTGTGCGTGATTTTACAAAGGCCAACAATGGCAATGCTTACTATAGCAGCCTGGAAGGATTAGGCAACCTCGTGTTTGAAGACTTCAAGCGCAACAGAACAAAGAACTTATAATCGGCCGAGCAAACGGCTTTTACATCTTAGACTATATATATGTATTCTACATCCATTAAGACTCTTGGTGAGTTGAAGAAAGCGGGCTATACGGCTCGCTCTATCAAAGAAGAACTTCGCGAAAACCTGATTGCACGGCTCAGCAAAAAAGAAACTGTATTTGAAGGCATCTGGGGATATGAAGAGACGGTTATACCCGACCTGGAGCGGGCTATACTGGCCGGGCACGATGTAAACTTATTAGGTTTACGCGGTCAGGCTAAAACGAGACTCGCCCGACTCATGGTTCATCTGCTCGATGAATATATACCCTATATAGAAGGTTCTGAATTGAATGACGATCCGCTGGATCCTATCTCACGTTTTGGGCGTGATCTGGTGGCTGAACTTGGCGATGCTACACCTATAGCATGGCTCCATCGCGATGAACGCTATACCGAAAAACTGGCAACTCCGGATGTATCTATAGCCGACCTGATCGGAGATGTAGATCCGATTAAAGCAGCCACATTAAAATTACCATACTCAGATGAGCGCGTAATTCACTTCGGATTGATACCACGCTCTAACCGCAGCATTTTTGTTATTAATGAATTGCCCGACCTGCAAGCGCGTATACAGGTAGCGTTGTTTAACATTTTGCAGGAAGGTGACATACAGATACGCGGCTTTAAAATACGCATGCCCCTGGATATACAGTTTATATTTACGGCAAACCCGGAAGACTATACCAATCGCGGAAGTATAGTGACTCCTTTGAAAGACCGGATCGATAGCCAGATCATTACACACTATCCGAAAACACTGGATATAGGCAAGCGCATTACCCAACAGGAAGCACGACTAAAAGATATACAGCGCTCCATTGTATCGGTAAATGAAATTGCCAAAGACCTGATCGAGCAGATCGCGTTTGAAGCACGCAAGAGCGAATATGTAGATGCCAAGAGTGGTGTATCAGCACGCCTTACTATATCAGCGTATGAAAATCTCGTAGCAGCTGCTGAGCGCAGAAGTATTATCAATCGCGAGAAGAATACAGCGATACGCATCAGCGATTTTATAGGAGTTGTTCCTGCTATAACCGGTAAAGTAGAATTAGTATACGAAGGCGAACAGGAAGGCCCGGGTATAGTAGCGCAGAACCTGATCGGTAAAGCATTGCGTACACAGTTTATAAATTACTTTCCTGATCCGGATAAATTCAGAAAACAGAAAGAGAAGAGCCCATATAAAAAAGTATCCGACTGGTTTGGTGAAGGCAACACGGTTGACTTGCTGCACACTATGACACAAGGTGATTTTGAAAAAGCATTAAAGTCAGTGCCGGGTCTTAGCGAACTGGTAAATGATTTTCATAAGAATCAGGATGCTGCCACAAAATTATTCCTGATGGAATTTGCC
>NZ_DATCSD010000452.1:0-27113 GCF_036568665.1 Ohtaekwangia sp.
CAGCGGGCGACCTTTTACAAGCGCCACATTGTTTACACCAAACGAGGATTGAAGCTGCGTATATTTATACAGGTTATTCAGTACGATGTTCGAGATGGCATCTTTCTTCAGATCGTATACAATGCGATAGCCTTCACGATCAGATTCATCACGAATATCAGATATACCTTCGATCTTCTTTTCGTTTACCAAAGCAGCAGTCTTCTCGATCATCTGTGCCTTGTTTACCATATAAGGTATCTCGGTAACAATGATCTGATCTTTACCGTTGGCTGAAGTAACGATCTCCGCTTTCGCGCGCATGATCACTCTTCCGCGACCGGTAAGGAATGCTTCCTGCACTCCGGAGTATCCGTATATCAAAGCACCGGTAGGAAAATCCGGAGCGGTAATGAACTTCATCAGTTCGGGTATAGTAATCTCGTTGTTGTCAATATAGGCAACCGTACCATCAATCACTTCACGCAGGTTATGCGGAGCCATGTTGGTGGCCATACCTACTGCTATACCGGAAGAACCGTTCACCAACAGGTTTGGTATTTTAGCAGGAAGAACAGAAGGTTCTGTTAACGAGTCGTCAAAGTTAGGCTGGAAGTCAACCGTATCTTTGTTGATATCGTGCAGCATCTCTTCGGCAATTCTGCGAAGACGTGCTTCTGTATAACGCATCGCTGCAGGAGAATCTCCATCTACGGAACCGAAGTTACCCTGGCCATCTACCAATGTATAGCGTAGTGACCACTCCTGGGCCATACGCACCATGGTATCGTATACCGAAGCATCACCGTGCGGGTGATACTTACCGAGTACCTCCCCTACAATTCTTGCTGATTTCTTATAGGGCTTGTTGTAGTTAACACCCAGCTCCAACATACCGTACAACACTCTGCGGTGTACGGGTTTTAATCCATCGCGAACATCCGGAAGCGCACGTGAAATGATTACCGACATCGAATAATCGATGTAGGCTCCGCGCATTTCATCTTCAATGTTGATCGGGATTATACTCTGCCTTCCAGGGGTCAGACCACCAGTTTCTTCTGCCATCTAAAATCGTTTGTTTTAGGCTTAAATAAGCGTTTTTTAAAGCTTCGCAAGATAGCAAAAGTTACCACTTGAAGACTCAAAAAAGCACGTTAATATTGACTTTTTTACACGAGTGTTTTTACTCCCGGACGAATGAATTTGAGAGTCTATACATCACTGATTTTTCCTTGCAGAATCAGGCAAAGTATAGCACTAAAACATATAGCATAACTAGATGTTCTTCTGCAAGTTGTAATACGAATTTTAAATTGCTAGTACGGATTGAGCTTCTTCTTGTTCTTGCCCTTGTACTTGATGAGGTTCGGATAATTCTCTCCGTAATGTGGATTCTGTTTCTTGTAGATCGGATGAACACGGCTTCTGTACTCGCGATTACCATGTGCGTGGTTCATCTGTGCATGGCATGTTTTCAGGAAACATCTGCGAAGTTCGGGGATGCGATAGGTAGCCCCTACGTTGAGATAGAATGCATTGAGTTTATGACTGATGCTCGGCCCTCCTTCAGGCATGTTGATCTTGTAGCCTTTAAATTCGTACGATGGTCGTACAAATAATTTAAAGTACTCCGACATCTCACGTTCAACTGCTACACCGAGATTAAAGAATATACCTTTCTGGATCACGCTGTTGTCGAACTTCTTGCCAAGTTTATACCCGCCTATATTCGCGTCCACTACCAGCAGGTATTCATTATAGCGGTATACCGATGCACCGAACATGAGGAAGTATTTCTTGAGGAAGAAGCTTGATACATCCGGAGAAAAATTACTGATCTTGTCGCTATAGTTTGTCGGGCGAAACTGACCAACATGTGTATACTCAAACGAATAACCTCCCCCGATCCTGTAACGATTAAACTCTACGTGTATCGTGGCTCGCAACGGTATATTAAATGCTTTACTCTTGAAGCCGATCTTGGCGGTATCTGAATTTACCAGGAATGCTCCTGATTGTACTGTATTACCGGATGACTGAACTCGGTTTACCCAATTAGAATAACCGGATGATACACTGGCTGGTCTGAACAACTTGGGCATAGAGTCAGGGTTCTGCAAAACACCAAAGCCATCCAGCTTATGTTTGAATGGCATACTGCCATAACCTGTGCTGAAACCAAACGTAACCTTGCTTAATATTTTTCGGAATGCACCGATTCCCTGGCGCTTGATATAGAAATTCTCTAAGGGTATAGAAGCATCTTTCTCATTCTCATATTGAGCGAGCACGTCTGATGCCGGAATCAGAACAACTATGAGCAGGGCGGTTATTGCAGCGTAACGCTTCAAAAAAATGGATTTAAGCTCTCAAAGTTAAAAAATGTAAGCCATTCATACTCTGGCTTTTGAGGATTAAAGGTAAGGTAAATTCAGGAATGATCCTATAGCTATACCTCCAACCGGAAGCTAATCTGCGTATTTGCTGGTTTACCGGCAGTATATCTATATTTCTTAACCAGGAAGGTATATTCTTGAGTGATGTGTAAATCCTATACAGCGTCATAACATTCAGTAATATCGGTAAGGCGCGTTTGTACTTTCCAACGATGAAAAGGTATGAAAAAGTGTTTGTCCTTTCTTCACCTGGTAAGTAAAATTATGTGTGGTAGCATGCTCTTCATCTGCTTTCAGCGTGAGTGCTACGGCATTCGCTCCTTCTTTCAAGGGCACGCGGGTATAGTAAATACTGTGCGGCAGTGTTTGCCAATTTCGTGTGTCGGCTTTTTCGGTCATGGCATTTACCAGTCCGAGTACAGCTCCTAAAGCTTCATCTTCTTTGCGAACACTTTGTTCGGCAACTTTCTTCATGGCAGCACGCAGCAATCCTTTGCTGAACTCCTGCATCATACGCTTCTTCAAGCTATAGAAGGCTACCTTGTTTACATCTTCACCCAGTTCAAGCGCATAGGTTTTGCCATCGAGTTCCAGGCTGCCAGTGTTATAGTATGCAGGTCGCTCAACGTAGCGTGGAAATGCCACGCGAAAGACCTGCAGCTTTTTAAGATCAGATTGCTTTTTATGATCGTCTTCTTCGAGTTGAAACGGAAAGGCCAGCCCTAGCTCCGGATTGCTGAACACCACACCATTGTTCGCCACCGGGTCAATCACAAAATTTATACTCCACTCATTCTTTACAGGGCCGAGTCCGTTATGCCAGAAGAAAACCAGTTCAGCATCGGGCTTTACCGGCTCATAATCCTGCATACCAAACTGTTCTTTATACTTGGTCGCTTCATCCTGAAAGCCGGTCCAGTAAGCTGTGTTGATCAGATCATACTTCAACTGTTCGGGCACTTGCATGCCGAACATTTTAGCGTAATCGTTCTGATATATTTCCACAGCATTTCGGTACGCTATAAATGCATTGTTATAGTCCTGGTCTGACTGATAAACAATACCCATCAGTGTATTGACAAATGCATCGCGTTGGTACTTCTCTTCAGCATTGTATTTATCGTTTAACTGGTTCAGGCGGATGCTCAATCTGCGGCATTCCACCAATGCCTCTTCATGCTGATTCAGCTTCAGGTAATTCAGTGCTTTGAAATATAGCACCATTAAATGTTCGTGATCTTCTCCATGGTAGGTGGTAACCGAAGGATTGGTGAAGTAAGATGCTGCTTCGTTGAGGTAGTTAATGTGATAGTCTTCGCCAAACAAAAAGGCTTTCTCGAAATATTCATTACTCTCTTCGTAGCGACCAAGTATAGAAAGCAACAGACCGTTGTTAACCATATATAAAAAACGGGCGCGGCCTTGCTCCTGCTTGCTGTTCTTTTCGAGTGAAGTGAGTGCTTGTTGAAGATCACCCCGTTCAAACTCATGATTGAAATCAAAGTTCTTCTGGTAGTAACTGGCGCACGCTGTTACCAGCAGCATAACGATACTGATCAGAAAAACATAAGCGGAAGTTCTTGCAAACTTCTTCGAATCAACGCGTTTTACTTTTTGTTGATCGCTCATGATGTATACTATAGCACGCTGAAAAAATTGGGATTAGTTCTTTACCAGTTTCTTGATCTCATCCTGGCCATACCAGATGCGCTTGCTCGTTTCAATATCGGTGAGAAACAGCGTTGTTATATAGTTCACAACGCGTTTCCGGTTATTGGTATCCGTCTCTGAAGTCATCTCTCCAAACAACATCAGGTCTGCTCCTATCTCTTTACCAAATTGCTTGGCGGTAGCAGACGATGCAAAGTCTTGCTGCTCGGTACGTTCTGTACGAAGCTTATCACGAAAATCTCCTGACTCTACAATCTCGGCTATGGCAGAGTTATGAATAACCATTTCAAACTTCTTTACATAATTATCCGCATCGATATGCTCGGATGTTTTATTACGGATCGGTCCGACAACAATTACCGGCTTGCGCCCCAATTGCTTTGCATAGTCTTTGAATGTTTGAGAGTCAAACAGATCGTAGATCATCTTATCGGCAACGGTGCGTGAATCCGTATCATTCCAACGGCCACTCAGATCTATGACTGTAGCTGGTTCAACACGTGTAACGGTGCGCGAACAGGAAGCAAGAATTACGAGGGAGAGTACGAGCAAGAATTTTGGCATATAGCGGTAAATTTCAGAGCAAACTTCAAAAATCCTGCCGAAAGATACGCATAAAGCTTTCCCGATGTTACGGGTATAGGAATAGTTGTCGCCAGCAGTGATCAGCGGATCGCTTTCAGATTCTGAATCACTCCTTTCGGATTGGCTGCCGAAAAAACAAAGTTACCGGCTACCAGTACATCTGCGCCTGCATCAAGCAGTGCTTTGGCGTTTTGCTGATTGACTCCTCCATCAATCTCAATCCATGCAGATGACTTTGCTTCCACTATCATCTTCTTAAGCGCCACTACTTTACGATACGTATGCTCGATAAATTTTTGCGCACCAAACCCGGGGTTAACCGACATCACACAAACCATATCGATATCTGCAATGATATTCTCTAACTCCGTGATGGATGTATGCGGGTTGATGGCTACACCTGCCTTGCAACCTAATGCTTTGATCTGCTGAATGTTTCTATGAAGGTGCGGACATGCTTCAACGTGCACTGATATAATTTCAGCTCCTGCTTTATGAAATGCTTCTACATATCGCTCCGGTTGTACGATCATCAGATGTACATCCAATGGTTTACGGGCGTGACGCTTTACGGCTTCTACTACCGGTAACCCCATCGATATATTCGGAACGAAAACTCCATCCATGATATCAACATGAATCAAATCTGCTTCGCTTTCATTAAGCATGGTAATTTCACGCTGCAGGTTCGCGAAGTCTGATGCCAGTATCGATGGAGCAATAAGAGGGCGGGTCATAACAAGAAGTAATTATATGGTTAGCGTGATGCTATTATAGCCTGATCTATATCTTTGATTATATCGGTAACATCTTCCAGACCTACCGCTATACGAATAAGGCCGGGAGTTATCCCTACAGCGGCACGTTCTTCGTCACTCAGTTTAGAGTGCGTGGTTGATGCCGGATGTATACATATCGTACGCGTGTCGCCCAGGTTCGGTGTATGCGAGATCATCTTCAACGAATTCAAAAATCTTCGCCCTTGTTCTACACCGCCTTTAATTTCAAAAGTTACCAGACCACCGCCCAGCTTCATCTGCTTTTTAGCCAGTGCATGCTGCGGGTGTGATGGCAGGAATGGATACTTTACCAATGCTACATCCGAATGTTTTTCAAGATGTTGGGCAATCGTCAACGCGTTCTGGCAATGACGTTCCATACGCACAGCCAAAGTCTCTAAACTTTTTGATAAGGTCCACGCATTGAAAGGCGACATTGCCGGACCTGTGTGACGGGTAAAGAAGCGAATCTCTTTAATCAGTTCTTTTGTACCCAGTATAGCTCCGCCAATCACGCGACCTTGTCCATCCATAAACTTGGTTGCCGAGTGCGTTATGATGTGAGCTCCCCATTTTGCAGGCTGCTGAATATAGGGTGTGGCGAAACAGTTATCTACGTTAAGTATAAGTTTATGCTTGGCGGCTAATTTACCCAGCCACTCCAGGTCGATAAGATCAAGAGCCGGGTTCGAAGGCGTTTCCACAAAAATCATCCGTGTGTTGGGTTGGATCTTTGCTTCCCATGTTTCAGGTTCATTTACATCGGCATAGCTATGCGAAATACCAAACTTCGGAAATATAGTGTTGAGTATCTGGTGGGTTGAACCAAATACCGAACGGCAAGCCAGTACGTGATCGCCCGAACGCAACAGGGCAGCCATGCTGCTATACATTGCGGCCATACCGGAAGCCGTTGCTATACCATCTTCGGTGCCTTCCAGTCGGCAAAGCTTATCGACAAATTCATTTGTGTTAGGATTTGAATACCGGCTATAGATGTTGCCCGGAATTTCGTCAGCAAACATCGCGCGTGCCTGCTCTGCATCATCAAACACAAAACTTGATGTGAGGTATAGCGGTACGGAGTGCTCGCGAAAAGGCGTGCGGGTATGTTGTGCGCGTATAGCTTCGGTTTCAAAATTTCTTTGCTCTTCCATGAATGAAAATATATACTCGTAAGAGATTCGTAAATTGTAAATGAGGGATGCTGTGCTGCTGACGAAATTATTTGATCACTTCCAGACTATAGGTAATCTTGGCTGTCTTCTCCAGCGTTTTAGCTACCGAGCAGTATTTCTCTACTGAGAGTGCTACGGCTTTCTCAGCTTTATCCTGATCGATGTCACCATACAGCTTAAAGTGTGCATGCACTTCGGTATAAAGCGAAGGCGTTGCATCTTTTTCGCGTTCACCGGTAATGGTGATCTTGATGTCTTTCAAATCCTGTCGTTGCTTCTTCAGAATGCTCACCACATCGATCGAGCTGCAGCCACCCATTGCCGCGAGTAACATTTGCATCGGGCGCATGCCGAGGTTGGAACCTCCTGACTCGGGTGACGAATCCATTTGTACAGTGTTCCCGGCTTCGTTACGGGCTTCCATGTGGAAGGCATCATTCAGGCGGTGTAATTCAATCTTTATCATACGTGTTCTCCCTTCGGTGGCCATGCATAACTTCCGACAATCATTCCCACAAGACTAACGATTGTTGCCGGAATCAGACTTGGCCATGTCGTTTCAAAGGCCTCAAAGATAATCCAAGTTATCATACCTAACACCATCGCGAGTAAAGCTCCGTTGCTGCTGGAACGTTTCCAGTATAAACCCAGCGTAAGCGGAACAAATAACGACACGAGGCTTAGTATAGAGGACTCTCCTACTAATTCGTAGATGTTGGAACGTAAACACGCCATTACTGTTGCCAGCAAACTAAAAAGCACTACGGATATTTTTGTGAGCACCAGGAATTGTTTGTCGCTATAGCGATGTTTTGTTAACGGCTTTACCAGGTTCTCGGAAAATATTACGGCAGGCGCCAGAATAGCGGAGCTTGTAGTACTCATAATGGCTGAGAGTAATGATCCGAAGAAAAGTATCTGTATAGGAAGAGCCGTGTGCTGCAATACCATGTTGGGCAATGTGAGTTGCGTATCGCCACTGATCTGATCCGGGTATAAATGCTTTGTACACAGACTGATGAACAGCGGAAGCATAGCAATGGTAAGATATAGTATAGCCGCAAAGTAACACGACCACACGGCCGTTTTAGCAGAACCGGATGACATGGATCGCTGGAATACATCCTGCGAAGGCAATGAACCAAGACCGAGCACTGACCATGCTGCTATATAGGCAACGATCTCTTTGAAATCAGCAGGTGGAAGAAAGCGCCTATCCTTTTCCGGAAATTCACTTAACACAACGGATACACCACCCGCCTTTTCGGCCAAAATATAGGCAAGCACCAGCATGCCTATTACAATGATAATGCTTTGTATAAAATCGGTAATAGATATAGCCCACATGCCGCCCGCATAGGTATATAGTGTTACGATCACTGAACTTACCACTACCCCCTGCCAAACGGGTATACCGATAACTACATTCATAATCAACCCCATGGCTACCAGTTGTGCAGCTATATAACCAAGATATGGCAGCGCCAGAAAGAAACTCGCGGTGAGTTCGGTTGTTCGTCCGTAGCGCACTTTGAAGTAATCGCCCAGGGTAAGCAGGTTCATGTTGTAAAGCTTGCGCGCGTAGAACAGTCCAAACAGGACTAAACACAATGCGGCCCCGAAAGGATCTTCGATCACTGCGAATAAACCACCTTGCAAAAATTGAGAGGATGCACCAAAAACTGTTTCTGAGCCGAACCATGTAGCGAATAAAGCAGCAGAGCTGAGCACAATCGGCAGGCTACGACCGGCAAGCATAAAGTCTCCGGAATTCTTGACCTTGCGTGACGCCCAGAAACCAATGGCTACAGTAAGGGCGAGGTAAGCAATGATCGAAAGGAGTAACAATTCTTTATACTTGAACAGCTAAAGGTAAAAACTTTTTCGCCAACGATATTACAGATTTACGGGGAATATCAAATGCATTGTTTCCCGTAGATCACAGAGAAAATAAAAGCTGAGTACCTAACTTCGGCATTCGTTAATCGATGTTCCTTGTTCGATATTCAAAATGCAGAAAATCTCCCACAGAACTCACAGATGGACACAGAAAAATAAAAGCTGAAAGTAAAAAGCTGAGTACCTAACTTCGGCATTCGTTGATCGATGTTCCTTGTTCGATATTCCTTTCGCGGCTGAAATGCAAAATATCTTCTCACAGAATATTCCTTTCAACTTCCGGATTACTTCTTCTTCTTGAGCTGAAACGTGCGCGTCACGTTAAAGCCCAGGTGTATATCTCCGTTAAAGAAATCGCCTTTGGTTTCGGTAATGAATGTACGTTCGGTGAGGCTCGAGGTATTGGTGATAACCAGTTGAAAGACGTGACCTCCGGTTTCTATATCTACACCAAAGCCGAGTGAATTATAGCGTTTGCTTCCATCTTCAAACACACTGTTATCGGGCGGATCAAGACGGTAATAGTACTCGCTGGTTATTGCTACACTCCTGGTAAGTTTTATTCTTCCACCTATACCTATAGCAAGCTGATCATTTTTTTCCTTGGTTTGATCGACAGCGTTTTTATGAATATAGGTTGGCATTAATTGCAGTGAGAGGTTGGAGGTAATTTTACGGGCAATCAATGCTTGTGCTGTATACGCAAGCCTGTCGACTGTTTTAAATCCTTCGGGTTCGCTGTCTCTCTTGGGAGATATACTATAGGCGGTGCCTCCCAACAGTGTCATGGTAAAGGGGAAGCTTTTTGATCCACTGCTCTGCCGGAACAATTTATACTTTACATAACCGTCCATAATTTTATCAGCGGAATTACGACCTATACTTACCGAGAGATTATCGGTGATACCATAGTCCAGGCCGAGGCGAACATATGCCTGGTCCAATCCATACATCTCGTATAGTCCATCGTTTATTTTTCCAAAGCGGTGTGCAAAGATGAACTCCAGCGTACCAGCGTTTTTAGTCTCAACACTGTGGCCGTTTACAAGACGTGTACCTTTAAAGGTAGCAATGGTATAGTCTGTCTGCGCGTTGTCTTTTTCCAATTCCTTTAGCAGATCATCCTGCGCCTGGGAAACCAATGGAAGAAGGAAGAAAAGTAAAAATAATCTTTGCATAGGGGTTGTGCTTAAAGAGGTCTGTAATAAAAATCTACGGTTACTTCTACCTGCTGGGCAATATTCTGCCACACGATCTGCGGTACTTTTATGTTATAGTCGAGGAGCTTTACAGTAAATTTAGATTTCAATGCCAGTATATTGTCTTTCAATTCGGCTGTGCCGGGAAACGTTACATCGCGCGTTACACCGTGAATAGTAAGTTTACCTATGGCTTTTACTTGCTGTACACCTTGCTGTGCAGGATCAAAGCCCAGTATCTTTCCCTGAAAAGATGACTTCGGAAATTTCTCCGTCTCCATATACTTCTCATTGAAGTGTACCTGCATCAACCGTTTCTCGAATGTAAAATCTTTAATGTTCAACAGGTAGGCTACATCTCCTTTGGAGGCATCAAAGATGCTGGTAACTTTATTGTTATCAGCCGCTATATCTTCGATCACGCCATCGGAGAAAAAAGCAACATTTCCCTTCTCAATGAAGAACCGTTGTTGTGCTACTCCTGTCTGCGACAGAAGCGCAAGAAGTATAAATACAGATGATATATATAGCTGCCTCATAGCTGCAAATCAACAAAAAAATTATTGAGGTTTATAAATAAAATCGACCGTCACTTCAACCTGTTCTGCTATATTTTTCCAGAGTATTTGGGGTCTGGCAACTTTATAGTCTTCCAGCTTTACTATGAATTTTGTTTTCATGATTAGCTTGTCTCCCTGCTTCTCTGCAGTTCCTTTTATTTCTACATCTTTTGTTACTCCGTGTATAGTAAGCTTGCCTGTTGCTATCGCTTGCTGTACTCCTTCTGATTCTATCGCAAAGCCCGTGATCTTCCCCTGAAATGTAGCTGTCGGGTATCGTTCAGACTCCATATATTTTTCGTTGAAGTGTTCTTTCATCAGCGATTTTTCAAATTGAAATTCAGTGATGGGAACTGCGAATGCTACTTCTCCCGTAGCAGTATTGAAGAGGCTTACGGTTTTCGTATTCCCAGCCTTGATGTCTTCTATTGTAGCATGCGAATAAAATGAGACGAAACTCTTTTCGAGTACGTATTTCTGAGACCAGGCGCAATGTGGCGCTATGCTCAAAATGAAAATGAGAATGGGAGGAAAAATGTTCATATAGGCACACCGTTAGTTATCGAGGGCTCCTTGTTGGATCCAACAATAAATCGTTTGCCGCTCTTCCTGGGTGATGCTTCCTACGCGAGGCATTTTATCCGGATCCGTAAGAGGAAGTGTAATCCTGCGCTGCACTTCACTTTTCTTTTCCTGCAGATTGCTTAGCACGGTCCAATCAGGCAAGCCCGTACCACTTACATGGCATCCTTCAATAGCGCATTTGGTTTGTATGATGGGAACTACGTTTGCCGAGTAACTTATCGTGACTGCATTATCGCATGTTACTATAAAAGACGATCCGATGTTATGATCAACACACGATTCGGTTACAATCATCATCGCGAGTATGATTGTGCAGAGGGGGAGTACACTTCGCTTCATAGTAAAAAGATAAGAAAAAAAATTCAGTTGCAAAGTATACTATGTGTAGTGTGTTGTTATAACGCATTGCGTTACAACAAGGCGGGCGAGATATAGTAAACATAAAGGTTGGGGAATGGCGTGGCAACGGATTTCGCTATAAAATGAAAATCCCCCGAAGTCCTGGACCCCGGGGGATAATCACTGTCTATAGTTGGCTTTAATCTTGAATCAAAGGTATATCACTGGTAAAAAAGTACCATCTCTGAATCGGTCACTTGAAAATATTCCAGATGAATGGAATTATTTGCAGACAGATGGGCCTATAGGAGCTGATAAAGAAACAGTATAGAGGTATATATCGCGCAGTGATGCTATCAAAAATCTGTTTCAATCATCCATCACTTCATCACACAACGCTGTGGCAATACGTCCACATAATTCAGCATTACAAGCCTGGCATTAAAATGAAAATCCCCCGAAGTACTCGACTAAGGGGGATTGTCATGTCTATAGTTGGCTTTAATCTGTTTCAAAACTACGACTTTTTTCAGTATAATCAACCGATTGCGCAAGAAAAATCACAAAAACTGTCAATTATGTGGTTACCTTCCTGAAACGGAATCACTTTTTACGGAATCTTTCGCCATATACGTGTCTTTGATACGCTCTTTCAGCTGGGGCTTTGAACCCGGAAAGGTTGTTCGTTTACTGATGTCGTAACTCACGTAGGCGATGAATATCACAAACACTACGGCAAACCCTGCAAATATTTTCTTCCCTCTCGTCATCTCTGCTCTATCAAATATACTCCAGCACTTTATCCGCCAGTTCTACATTATCGGATAACAATTCATAAAACTGGTCTTTATTAAATTTGAGAATTACTACATCTGTTTTCGCCACAACAAGATTTGCATTCATGAAGTTTTGATAGCCTAGCATCTCCCCTATAAATTGTCCTTCCATAAACTGTGCGATGCGTTCACCTCTCTGATAGAAATCTACCGAGCCCGAAATGATCACATAGAAATTATTGTTCGAGCGTTCATCAAGATATAGCGATTCGCCTTCCTTCAGTCGCACATCTTCGCTCAGGTCGGCCAGGTATGTTAGCGTAAGTCCGGCAACACCTTTAAATATATTGATCTCTTGGAAGAAGAGTATCTTTTCAAAACGCGTCATCCTTTTACCCAGCAGAATAAGCATATCCAGTTCGTACTTGATCGCTTCACCCAAACGTTTGGAGTTTTGTTCATACTCCTTCGGATTTATCTGGTGAAGCGCCCACGCAGATACTTCGCGTATCAACAAGTCAGGATTGAATAGCTGCGCGATGAGATCAAGCTTAAAGTCTTCGATCTTTTGCATACCGATCTGGAAAAGTACACATGCCTTCGTCCACCGGTTCGATTGTGTAAAGTCGCGGTTGATCAAAAACTTTAACACTAATCGCGAATCAAGCTTTACTCTTGGATAGAAATATTCGAGACGGTTAATTCGTTCCGCATCTGATATATCATCGAGTATTGGTATAACACGCTGCTTCAATTGCTCCGACAAAAATACATCCAGCAGTTCTATCGCATAAGTAATACCTTCAGCCGTGCCACTATCAATATTCTCTTTTACCAATTGAATGGAACGCGTATCGTATAGCATGGTAAGCAAGGTATAGATGTGCTCTATATCGTTCTTGATCTCCAGTTGAAGCGCTGTTTTAATCTGTTCGCTGAACCCTTCATCCCCTATCTCGTGCATGGCACTCAGGTTCCAGCTGATATCAGATATATCGGATTCAATAACATACTTGATGCGCGTGATCTGCGATATACCTGCCTTGAACCCGCATTCACCCAACGACAACAGTACTTGCGATACAATTACTTTGTTGGGATAGTCCATTTTGTTCCAGAGGATCTCTCGAGCGCGCTGCCCTCCTATTCGTCCGATCACCTGTATAATGCGCAGCATCATTTGTGTACTCTGCCCACTTCGGTAAAACGCAGCGTCCAGTGCCGGTAGCGTTGTGGCACCGATCTGCACCAGCGCATTCATCGCCTGGTTGCTATACACCGGACTACCGAGATTCTCAATAACAGCGTTGATGATCTCCGGAGTATTTTTCTTGATGGAAGTTTTTATAGCGGTGTTCCGTACCTGCGGCTCTGCATCGATCAGTAATTCCATCAGGAACGAGGTACATTCTTCACGCGAAGTATGCAACAACAACTCCGCTGCATAATGCCGGTCGTTCGGGTTATTGGATCGGGTAAGTTTCTGTATACGTGCTTTCGTTATATCGCCACCGTTCTGGATAATCAGTTCGAGGTCGCCCTTACTCAATACATTTTTAGCAGAGCCATCTACCTTCGAATCATCCATACGGATAACATACTTGTCTGAAACGGAAAGACCTTTCAGTTCATTCATTTTATCCTGAGCATAGAACCGGATCGCCTCCTCCTCATTCTTCATCATGCTGTTAACCCATACGGGCACCTGGGCAGCATTGATCTTCTCTAACAATTTATAGGAGAATACAGCTTTGGAAGGCTGAGGCACTCCGAGCATACCTTCTAACCTGTTGGTTACGCGTGCAAATCCTTTCTCCAGTTTTTCCTGTTGTATATCGGTGCCCTCCAGCTTCAGACGGATTTTGTTACGATAGCCATTGTATAAATGGTTTACCACATAGAAGTAAGCCCCCGCCAGCAACAGCAGCAGTACAGCAACATGTATAACTTCAAAGAATGGCACAAAGGCCAAGGCGAAGATGAGCAGACCCGCTACAAAGCGCGCGCTCTCGTTCATGAGTCCTTCTACTTTCGACTGTATATTAAAACGCAGACGATTATCCAATGGAATAAAGAACAGTTTGAATACAGGGTTCTCCAGTGAATCGCGCAGCGTCCAGTTGAAGAGACGTGTTAAGGCAACAAAGAGGAAGAAGTAAATGAAGCCGGTTTCACCCACTATTTTTTCGTATCCAAAAAATCCTCCGGTAAGTAACGAGCCAACAGCAAAGAGTATAACTACCAATGGAAGAACGAACAACGATATACGCAAACCATAATTACTGATGATGCGCTGGTTGATGAAGGTCTGCATGATGAGACTTATACCATATACCGCCCCGGTAAAGAACGAGTTGAAGTTGGTAAGCTCACGTTCTTTCGGATATTGTATCTGCACCAGTTGCTGGAAGGAATACTGCGTGAACATGAACATCGTCATAGAGATCAGCAGAAAAACGGAAAGCATCCGGATATAGGGATCTTTCATCAATCTTCTGATGCGTGTTTCCCTGCGCACGGTTACACCAAACTCGTGCGGATCATTCTTGGCCAAGGTAAATGCAGTAGCGATGATGAACAGCAACACCGATACAATCGCTATACTCACAGCACATACCAGCAGGTAGTTGGATGTATCCTGTATGATCTTCGAGGTAAACGGAATAGCGATAAGCGTAGCCAGTATAGCAGCGATCAACTGACCGGTATCAATCCATCCTATAATTCGCTTGGATTGTCTGAAATTAAAAAGTCGCCCGAAGATTCCCCAGAAGCTAAGTAAAAGGATAGCGGTAATGGGGCCCGACATACAATACAAGGCAAACACGAAGTAATTATGCCATGCCGCAGGACCGAAATTCAACAACCAGTAAGCCCCCAGGGTAAATACAAGGATCGAAACAACACTCGCCAATGCCAGCGTGGTAAACCGGATCCAGTTTTGAAAGAATGAGAATAGGGATGTAGTAATAATACCTAAGGCACCGGCCGCGAGGAAAGCTTTGTTCAGGTACGCTCCCATCCGGTTCAGGAAGAGTGAGTCTGCTGTTACCTGGTATGTAGCTATAAATACTCCCATAAAGAAGCCGGTACAAAGCATCACAATGATCTGCTTCTGTTCCTCGTTCTTGATGCGGAGTAAGCGGGCTAAACGACTTGCCATATATAGGTTCGACACCAAATATAAAAAAATCCAGCCCTGATACATGATCAAAGCCGGATTTTAGTTGTTATCTATCAGCAGTTAGTGGCTATCGTAACTTTCGATTAACGACTATCCATGAAGGATAACAAGTTGGTTATTTCGTAGCGGAGCTGTCGGCTTTAACGCCACCGTTTTTCTCCTGACCATATTCAGTGTTCAAGCCATTGATTACATCTTGCGAAATGTTCAGGGCATCACCGGCAAACAATACATCGCTGGTAGGGTCGTACTTCAATACTACTTGCAGACCTTTTTCAGTACCATATTTTTTCAGGAAGTTGGTAATGCGATCGTAAAGTTCTTTGTTCAGTTTAGCCTCTTCTTCCATCAATTGCTGGCTGAGCGTCTGCTGATAAAGTTGAAGGTTCTGCTGTTTCTTGCCCAGGTCTTCCTCTGTAGCTTTTACCTGGCCAAGAGTCATGCTGTTTACGTTGCGTTGGTAAGCAGCTATCTCATTTTGCAAACCCAATGCGCGATTACGATATTCTTGCTCGATCTTCTTTTGCTTTTCTTCGAGTTGAACTTTTTGAGCTTTCAGGTAATCGTAGTATTTCAATACCGTGTCAGAATTGATGTAAGCAATTTGCAGGTCGCCTGCTTCCGTCACTACTCCGGAAGATGCCGCAGGCTTGGATGATGAGAAATGTAAATAAAACAACACACCTACTGCTACCAGCAGTACAATGTTCAGAATCAACGAAAGATTTTTCATTATTAAAGGTTCAGAGTTCAGGGCGCAAATATGTATAGAATTTTTGGAGGCTGAACAACGGTGATCGCAGATTTTCGGTAATCTTTTCGCCAGCCCGCCTCAACTCAGCCTGCTTCCTGATCCTCTGTTTGAAAGGAATAAAGCGTAGGATCCAGCTTTAGTGTATCTTCATTAAAGTCTTTGATGAATTTTTCGATAACCTTATCGGTAATATGATCTACATGCAGGCCAACATCCAGGCTCACACCAAATTCGGAGTTGGCATCCATATCTACATGCTCCTTTACTTTTACGGATTCGTCTTCTTCCAGTTCCATGATAACCTCGGCCATGAACAATCCTATTTCTTCTTCCAGTGGATCGAGTGTTTCCAGGTTGCCATTTTCGTCTTCTTCGTATGTTATCTTTTTATACTCCGGAAAATGTTTGGCCGCGCGGTGTTCTGCTATCTCGTATAGTTCACTTTCGTGTTGCAGTCTTAAAGTATAGATCACGGTGTCATAGATCACGTCTTTACCTTCGAACTTTCCAATAAAGTAAAAGTGTGCATATTCCTCTGAGTTTTCATCTTCGTCATCAAACAAAAAGACCCTGCCAAGCGCATTCATTTTCGCCTGATACTCTTCTATTATCCGGGGGCTGAAACCTAAATTCTCTACTGCTGTCATAAACTCAAACGAATCGTTCTTTAATTTAGAAATAATTGGTTAAAAATATACATCTATACTCCAAAGAAATTTATACAAGTTTCAAGGTATACATGGGTGTATCATTCCTTGAACCAGGTGGCATACATCGGGTAATTCCGTGCCGTCCGGTGTATAACCTCCTTCATTTCCTCTCCAATAGCCTTCACACGCTTGGCAGGCGTACCTGCGTAAATACTGCCGGGCTCAACAATGGTTCCCGCTAGTACCACGGCTCCTGCTGCGATCACAGAATTTTCACCGATCACAGCATCGTCCATCACAATAGCTCCCATCCCGATCAACACATTATCTTTCACCGTACAGCCATGTACAATAGCATTGTGTGCTATAGATACATTACTGCCGATTACCGTTCTGGCTTTTTGGTAGGTGCAGTGAATTACCGCCCCATCCTGAATGTTTGTATTATCGCCAATGGTAATGGAGTGAACATCACCACGCACTACAGCATTGAACCAAACGGTACAGTTATCGCCCATCACAACCTCGCCCACCACGGTTGCATTATCTGCCAGAAAACAATTGTTCCCAAACTTTGGCTCATGCCCCCGAACTGTCTTGATCAATGCCATATAGGTATATCATTAAAGTATCGCGAAATCTACAATCCTGAATTGAAAAATCGTAAATCCACTGACAAGATGTCACCATAAAACACTAAAAGTTGTACTTTTGCGACTTATTAAGAATACGATGGAGAATTTGATCGGAGATTTGGATGTTTTGAACCCACAGGATACAGAAGCTTGTGAAACGGTTCATGTATCGAAGGACGAGAACACGGGCAATAAGCGTAAACTATATATTGAAAGTTATGGATGCCAGATGAACTTTGCAGACAGCGAGATCGTGGCATCGATTCTACAGAAAGAGGGATTTGACACCACGTCTGATGCAGCATCGGCTGATGTAATTTTCCTGAACACATGCTCTATCCGCGAGAAGGCTGAGCAGACCGTACGCAACCGCCTCACCCATATAAATGGTTTGAAGAAACAAAAGCCTGAATTGCTTGTAGGTGTATTAGGTTGTATGGCTGAACGCCTGAAAGCAAAATTTCTCGAAGAGGAAAAGATCGTAGACCTCGTAGCAGGCCCGGATGCATACCGTGATCTCCCTGCATTGATCAGTCAGGTAGATGATGGCCAGAAGGCAGTGAATACATTTCTGTCGCGCGAAGAAACGTACGCAGACATCAGCCCGGTTCGATTGAACTCCAATGGCGTTACAGCATTTATATCCATCATGCGCGGATGCGACAACATGTGTTCATTCTGCGTAGTGCCTTTTACCCGCGGACGTGAACGCAGTCGTGACCCGCACTCTATCGTACAAGAAGCAACGCAGTTGTTTGCGCAAGGATATAGAGAAGTAACATTGCTCGGACAAAATGTAGACTCCTATAAATGGAGCCCCGAAGAGAATAACAAAGCGTGGATCGAGAAGAACGGCATTGGTAACATCGTAAATTTTGCCAACCTGCTGGAGCTTGTAGCACAGGTGCACCCTGACCTGCGCGTGCGTTTCTCTACCTCTCACCCGAAAGATATCACAGATGATGTGCTGCACACCATGGCACGATATGAGAACATCTGCAAGTATATACATTTGCCCGTGCAGAGTGGCAACACCCGCATACTCGATATTATGAACCGCGGCTACTCGCGAGAGTGGTATCTTGAAAAGATCAAAAGCATCCGCACGATATTGGGAAATGAATGCGGTATATCTTCTGATATGATCACTGGCTTCTGCACCGAAACAGAAGAGGAACACAACGATACATTATCCCTGATGGATGCTGTTGAATACGACTTTGCCTATATGTTCTTTTACTCCGAGCGCCCAGGTACGTTGGCTGCGAAAAAGTATGCGGATGATATAGACCTGGAAGTGAAAAAGCGGAGACTGAACGAGATCATTCAAAAACAAACCGAGCATTCGCGAAAGCGTAATAACCTGGATGTAGGCAAAGTACATAAGGTGCTGGTCGAAGGATTCTCCAAACGATCTGACGAGCACCTGCAAGGACGCAACTCTGCCAACAAAGTAATTGTTTTTCCGAAGGAGAATTACAAAAAGGGCGACTATGTACAGGTGCTGGTAGAAGAGTGTACGGGGGGTACGTTGATAGGAAAGCCCCTTAACAGTTAGACCGTATCAGCTTGGTATGGTTGAAGAGAAGACTGGTATATATTTTATATTCAGTCTACTGTTAATGGAATATTTTTTTGACGAACAACGATTAACAGACAACAACCCAGATGGCAATTTCAGATTTAGAAATACAAAACGTAAAACAACGCTTCGGTATTATTGGCAATTCACCCTTGCTCAATAATGCAGTGAGTGTTGCCATACAGGTAGCACCAACTGATATGTCGGTGCTGATCACGGGTGAAAGCGGAAGTGGTAAAGAATCTTTTTCAAAAATTATACATCACCTGAGCCCGCGCAAGCATGGCCAGTTTATAGCCATCAACTGCGGCTCTATTCCGGAAGGCACGATCGACTCCGAACTCTTCGGTCACGAAAAAGGATCTTTTACCGGGGCCCATGAAGCCCGCAAAGGATACTTTGAAGTGACCAACGGAGGAACCATCTTTCTCGATGAGATCGGTGAAATGCCCCTTGGTACACAAGCACGATTACTCCGCGTGCTGGAGAATGGTGAGTTTATAAAAGTAGGTTCATCGAAGGTGCAGAAGACTGATGTGCGTGTAGTGGCTGCTACCAATGTGAACCTGATGCGCAATGTAGAGGAAGGTAAATTTCGTGAAGATCTATACTACCGACTCAGCACTGTACCGATCTATGTGCCACCTTTGCGTGAACGAGGACGTGATATTGAACTTTTGTTCAGGAAATTTGCGACCGATTTCTCCGAGAAATACAGAGTAAAACCAATCGCGCTGACGGACGAAGCAAAAGATATACTCCTGAAGTATCGCTTCCCCGGAAACATACGCCAGTTGAAAAATCTGGTAGAACAGATCTCCGTTTTATCAGCCGATAATAAAGAGATCAATACCGAGACTCTTCAACGTTATCTCCCGAAGGAAACCAGCTTACCTGCCTTGTATAAAGGTGCCGGATCGGTATCCGAAAAAGAAGGTATGTCTGAACGGGATATACTCTATAAGGTATTGTTCGATATGAAGAAGGACTTCAATGATCTGAAGAAGCTGGTACTCGATACGTTGGGCAATCCTTCGAAGGCATCACAGCTTATGAAAGATCATCCCGGATTGTTTGAAGGTATACATGCTGCCGAGCCAATCAATGGTTCATCGTCGTCCGAACCGATGGTATTGAATTTACCTTCAGCCGATGTAACAGACAATGGTACCGTAGAAGATGTTCACGACATTACACATGAAGCCGAAGATGACTCGTTATCTATAGAGAAAAAAGAAAAGGAACTCATCGTACGCGCACTTCGAAAAAATAATAACAAACGGAAATATGCGGCACGGGATTTGGGCATCTCCGAGAGAACATTATATCGAAAAATTAAACAGTACGATCTTGAAGAATAATAAACCGGAAGGAAGTATATATAGCTTCCTTCTTCGCCTGCCTCTTGTGTTACTTTCTGTTGGTTGCTTTACCGGTATATTTTTTCTGGAATCGTGCGGAGTATATTCTTTTACCGGTATAAGTACTGATGCCAAGACTATATCGATGCCCGAGTTTTATAACAATGCCGACCTCGGCCCGGCCAATATGGGCCAAACATTTACCAACAGTTTAAAGACATACCTGATTCAAAACTCCAGCCTGTCGGTGATACCCGAGAATGGCGACCTCCAAATGGATGGAGAGATTACCGACTTCAGGCTCACCCCTATTTCTCCGGTGTCTACTGGCGACAATACCCAGGTTAACAACGCATCTTCTACACGTCTTACTATTACGGTAAAAGTAACGTACGTTAACACAAAAGATGAAGCGATGTCGTTTAAAGACAAATCATTCTCGTTTTATAAAGATTTTACGAACGATCAGAACTTCACTGACATAGAAGAACAGCTAACTAAAGACATTTTCGACCGAATCATCAACGACATCTTCAATGCGTCCGTTGCCAATTGGTAAAATTTACTATTTTTACCTTAAGGCATGATATCAGTGGAAAAAGACTCCTTTATAAAAGTACTTCATCACTATTCCGATAGCTCTATCGAAGAAGCTAAGGAAGTGCTCTCCCTAAAAGAGAGTTACCCTTATAGCCAGTTACTACACGCACTCTCCGCTCGTTTGGCGAAAGACCATGGCTTCAGCACTCAACAAGCTGAATTACAGATGGCAGCCGTTTATGCAGCCGACCGCGGAGTATTAAAGGAAGTAATGACAAGGGAAGCCATTATATTGGAGTACCCTACAAAAACTTCTGCATCCGTTCAATCAATACCGGTTGCTATATCTGCACAGGTTACTACTTCGCGACAGCCTGTAGTGCAGAGCACTACCAATGAAGATCTTGCTGAGGAAGTAATGCACGACCTCGAACGACTCACCGAACTTCGTCATAATTTTGAGATGATGTTCGATGAGAAAGTTACTGCATCCATCACTCCAACTCACACTCCCGTTGAAGAGACAGAAGAAGAATCTTCAGAGGAAGAAGCTTATCACAAAGACACTACCAAGTCTAAGAAGGAACGGATAAAAGAATTGGCCCGTGCCATGCAGGCTACCAAGCCTGAACCTGCTGCCGAAGAGTCTGCCAAATCCAGAAAGGAGCGCATCATTGAGTTAGCGAAAGCTGCACAAGCAACTGCCGAATCAGAAGAGCAAGAACATACAAAACCCAAGACTCGAAAAAAAAAGAACGAAAACTCCAGTGAGGAGTTGATCGATGAAATTGTTAGCAGCAAAGAAGAACTTACACTCGAAGGAGATAAACAAAAGGAGCAGCTTGAAATCATCGAGCAGTTTATCAAAATACAACCTTCCATTACTCCTGCTAAAGAAAAATCAGGACCACCACCTTCCGGTGACCTCTCCACTATAAAGACCGGGGAGTTCGGAGACAACGTAGTTTCGGAAACGCTGGTGGAAATTCTGATAAAACAAGGAAAAAAAGACAAGGCTATCGAAGTTCTGAAAAAGCTTATTTGGAAGTTTCCACAAAAAAAAGCTTACTTTGCGGCTCAAATTGAAGACTTAAGAAAATAATATATGTACGCACTCGTAATCGGTTTGATCATTTTGTTCGCAGTATTGCTGGTATTGGTAATTCTGGCTCAAAATTCTAAAGGAGGAGGTCTTACCAGTCAATTTGGTGGCTCTGCTGCCAGCAACATCATAGGTGTAAAAAAGACTGGCGACTTGTTGGAGAAACTTACCTGGAGCTTCATCATTGGCATCATGGTATTGTGCTTGGCCACCAACTTCATCACTGCAGACAGAGGAGGTTCTAACAACAACATTCTCGACAGAGCAGGTGAACAAGCTCCGGCACAGGCACCCGCTATGGATCTGCCTTCATCATCTGAAACAACTCCTGCTACTGACAGCGCTAAATAAGCTTACAATTCAAAGTATATACTCAAAGGGTTGCTTCGGCAACCCTTTGTTGTTTTAGTGCATTCGGTCTCCGCGTACTCCTAGGCTTTTCACAATCTCCGCTTCCTGTTCCAGCAACTCATGCCAGCGGTTCATCACCACTTCTTCCGGCATATACTCCTTCGCCAACTGCAGGAAGTTTTTATAGTGCCCGGCTTCCGAGATCATCAGCTCATGATAAAATTCAGCGAGTGATTGATCCGGTAAATTCTTCCATAAAATCTTGAAGCGCTCGCAACTTCTCGCTTCGATTAAGGCATTCATCAGTAACTTTTCCATAAGCTGCTGCTCGCGGTTGCCACCTTTCTGAATAACCCGGTTCAGCTTCTCTACATATTCATCTTTACGCTGCCTGCCCAGGCTCCAGCCACGCTTACGCAACTCAGCCACTACACGCTCAAAGTGATTCCACTCTTCGGCTACAATGGGAGACAACCGCTCTACCAACACATCTTTTTCCGGATATAGAATGATCAGCGATATACAGGAAGACGCAGCCTTCTGTTCGCAATATGCATGATCAACCAGTATATCTTCCAGGTGAGTCTCTGCTATATTAATCCATCGCGGGTCAGTAGGCAACTCGAGACCTAATGTGAATTTATCCTTTGCTTCCATGGAGAGAGAATTGAAAGATTACAAAGTTGAAAAATTTTAAGATTAGAAGATTAAAAAAATTAAAGATGCAGCAACCCCAATTTTTCAATCTTTCAATTTTCCAATTTTAAAATTCTCAATCATAAAACGACCAATCAAACCCGAAGTCTAGAATGCTTCGTTGGCCCGGGTAATACGGAGTAGGCATATATCCCTGTTTGGTAAAAGCCTGCATCAGGTTATTATACTTCAGGAAAATGCGACCGCGCTTGATACGTGTACTGAAGAATATATCGATCAACGGAAATTGTTTTGACTGAAAGCTCTTCTGCACATAGAACTGTTGGATCGGTACATCATAGCCCAACGCATAGTAGGTAGAATTCCAGTGTACATCTACCCCCGTGTGCATATCGAGGTTACCGTTGAAGAATATGTTCTCGTAAGAGAGCTGACCATTTACAAACAGCTGAGGTATCTGTATAGCATCATCGTCATTCTTCAGCATGTGGTTATAAATAGCTTTACCGGTTAACCGAATATGCTTCGCCATGGTGAGTGTAAAATTCAATTCAGGTGCGACAAATACTTGCTGACCGGACGATTGCACCGGCATTACCTTCTGATCAAGATCATAATCACCTTCCTTGAAAAACACATAGTTGCCGAGGCGGGTAAATGTGAGTCCGGGCGATACCGATAGCACCGATGAATTATAGTGTATATATCCGTTGATCTGTGTTACGTTCACATTGTGAAAGTCGGTGGAATATGTAAAGGAAGGATACCACACATCGTGACTGCCACGGTATGCCTGGTGTAAAAAAGATGGTGCGTATTGTACCTGCTTTAACGATGCTTCGAACCACGGGCTTTTTATACTTCCCTCAATTCTATAGTTACCGGTTTGCATAACCTCTACCCAACCACTCACCTCTCCGATCGAATCAAGACGCAACGCCATACGCCCGCCCAGGTAACTTTCAGCACCCTTTGTCTTAAGGGATAGTGTATCCGGATCGATATAGTTATAGTTCATCGAGTAATTCCGGATGGCATAGTATCCGTTATAAAAAAGCTTGAGCAGATTTCCCTTGATCCCTATTTCATTTCGAAGCGTTTTGAATTTTACAGCATCATAAGAAGTAGTGCTGTCGTATTCTGTATGATCGAAATAATTCTTCGTTTCACTTCCGGGTGTATCCTGAAAAGAATTGCCCTGCCGGTAGCGGTCAAACACATGATATACCTGCAGCGCCTTGCCTACTTCGTATTGATGCGCCAGGTGTATATTCATACGCAACTCACGTGATATAGCTTGGGTAAGTGAAGGCAGCGCATTGGCATCGAAGTAATCGGCATACGTAAAACTGGTGGAAGTCTGACTGATACCTCCGTACTCATCAGCTTCCATGGAGTTTCTCCGGAAGTTAAAGAACAGCCTATATGTACTGTCTTTCGATTGATAGGCAGTATATAAATCGTAGTAATTAGAAACAACATTGCGATCGCCTTTACCGGCACGCTGCACTTGTTTATCAATGAAGAGGCCGCGATAATTAAAACCGAAATTCCAGCGTGGATTGATATTGCGACTATAGGTAGCTTTTGTGATCGATCGGCCTTTACCTCCCAGAATTACGCGCATATTGGAGTAAGGCGACTTGGTGTCGTAATATTTTACCTCTTCCGTATCCCAGATCAGGTTGTTCTGGCGAAAGCCCGAAGTTACCCCGATAATATCGGGCACCTGATAATATATAGGGTTCATGGATGTACCAATATTACCAAGGTCCTGGTACATATAGTTATTCTGCTGTATATAGGTATAGCGGTGAAAATTGCGTGGCACCGTATCGATAAAGTGATACGTCTGCCTGTTCATAAAGACATCCTTCTCAAAGTAGTAGCGAGAGGTCTTCGGGCCGTATATCTGTTTCGTTGTGTCGTCAATGATCCGCGAACCTCTTCGCGGAGTATCGTCCTGGGCAGAAGCCACCGACACGACTGTAACAAAACCTATTAATAGTATAAATCGGGAGAAACGCACGCGCAAAAATAGACTTTTAAATGATTTAAGATGGGTTAAGCTCATCCGGTACTGCATTTAAAATCATCGCATCAAAATCCTGTCCATTTTTTAAAAATTTCACTTCAATGGGAATATAAAATAATGGAAGAGTTGCCCGTTGTTCATTAAACGCTGCGCTGATCATCTTTACCATATCCTTTTCGGTAGTGATAAAGCTGGCCTGCGGATACTCCTTTGCCAGAGCATGCAAGCGCGTAAAATCCTCTGTTGTATACACATGATGATCGCCTAATGCAACGTGCTTCACCACAGTATAGGTTGCTGCTATATAGCTTACAAAGGGTGCTGCCTTGGCTATGCCGGTTACTATAATTACCTGGCTGTCTGATTGCTTTACAGGCTTGCCAAAAGATACCGGTTGTCCGTAACGAATGCCGGAGAAGAATACAGGACACGCTGCATACTTTCTGATCTGCTGTTCAATCACCATTCGCTCTTCGTCCGAAATCTCCTCGGGGCATTTTGTAACAACAATAACATCCGCCCGAGAGGCATTACTCCTTGATTCGCGCAAGCGCCCGGCCGGCAACAGGTAATCATTATAGAAGGGCTGATTATAGTCTGACAGCAAGATGGTAAAGGAAGGCTTCACCCGTCTGTGTTGATAGGCATCGTCTAACAGAATAGAGCGTGTATCTTCTCTCTCCTGCAGAATGTTGGGTATAGCAAAGGCGCGATCCTCTCCTACTGCCACGGTAACCCTACCCGCAAACTTCCGGTAAAACTGTGCAGGCTCATCGCCCAGCGTATCAGCATCATCCTGTTCACCGGCAATGCGGAAACCTTTAGTCTTTCTTCCATATCCGCGGCTGAGAGTCGCTACAGGATAGCGGGTATATAACAAGCGGATGAGGTGTTCGATCATAGGTGTTTTACCAGTACCTCCTACGGTGAGATTGCCCACGCAAATAACCGGTATATCAAAACTTGCAGAAGGCTTGATGCCCCGGTTATACAACGTATTCCGCAGAGACGTTACCAGGTCGTAGAGTATAGCAAAGAGGAAGAAAAGAATACGAAGTACTATCATAAATACATTTCCAGATAAGCGTATCGGCCGGGGGCGAGTAATAAATTAAAATCTCGAACTACTAGCTTCTTGATCTCGAACCATTATCTTTCACCCCGGATCAATCACGTATGGCCGTAAAGATAAAAGATGTAACCGATTACCTTGAATCGATCGCGCCCAGAAGCTATCAGGAGTCGTACGACAATGCCGGGCTGATCACCGGCAACAACTCCTGGACGGTAACAGGTATACTGGTAACACTGGATTGTATTGAAGCCGTTGTTGATGAAGCTATTGCCAGCAATTGCAATCTTATCGTTGCGCACCACCCGATCGTGTTTAAGGGATTGAAAAAACTGAACGGTAATGGTTATGTAGAGCGCACCGTAATCAGAGCTATCAAACATGATATAGCCATCTATGCCATCCACACCAACCTGGATAATGTATATACCGGTGTGAACCGTAAGATCTGTGAAAAGATAGGCCTGAAGAATCTAAAGATACTCGTACCCAAGAAAGATACTCTTAGCAAGCTTGTTACTTTTATACCGGTAGAAAATGCTGAAGAAGTATTGGCTGCTTTGCACCAGGCCGGAGCCGGGCAGATCGGTAACTACAAGAATTGCAGCTTCCGGTCAGAAGGCACGGGCACGTTTATGCCCAATGAAGCAGCAGCACCCCATATAGGTAAGGCTAACCAGCAGGAATATGTAAAAGAAGTGAGAGTCGAAGTAATTTTTCCTGCTCACCTGGAGAGTAAAATACTTCAAGCCCTTCGCGCAGCCCATCCGTATGAAGAAGTTGCGTATTATTTAAGCTCTTTATTGAATGACAATCAAGAGGTTGGCTCAGGAATGACCGGTGAGCTCGAAACACCTGCTGAACCATTAACCTTTCTTCAGGGTTTAAAGAACAGTATGGATTTACACGTGATCCGTCACACAAAAATAAAGTCAGGCCAAATTAAAAAAGTGGCCGTATGTGGAGGTTCAGGCAGTTTTCTGCTACCTCATGCAATTCAGTCCGGGGCCGATATATTCATAACGGCCGATTTCAAATACCATGAATTTTTCGATGCCGATGGCCGTATAACTATTGCGGATATTGGCCATTATGAAAGCGAAGTATTCACCAAAGAACTTTTACAGGATGTTTTAATGAAAAAATTTTCTACTTTTGCGATCATTTTTTCAAAAACCGTCACGAATCCAATTAGCTACCTATAACGAATGGAAAATCAATCAGTCGCACAGAAGCTTGAA
>NZ_DATCSD010000453.1:0-2291 GCF_036568665.1 Ohtaekwangia sp.
TATACCATTGCCATCACCTTTAGTAAAGGAGCAGGTAAACTGGGCTTTGATGAGAAGAAGTATGATGCCTTATCATCGTATTACCAGCAGCTGGAAAGCGGTGAATATATACCCTGGAAAGCAGTAACGTCTTCTGACAACGATCCTGTAACGGCTACGCTGGAAGGCACCGATATCGATCCGAAGAAAATACGCTTTGAAATAAATGGCACTCCCATCACCGCTACACCCAACAAAAACATCTATACTATAGAGCTGCGTGGTGGAGCCGAAGGCATGACCGAAGAGCTGCTGGCACTCTATAAACCTGATGAAGCATCGAAAGATAATGTATTGGGTAAGCTGAATATAGTGAGCTACGATAAGGTAGAGCGTAACCTGGTTATTGTTCCTGTAAACGGAGCCTCCATTCCCGGTGAACCAACTGATAATATACTTTCACAAAAACTTACGGATATATATGGACAAGCGGTAGCCGCCTGGCATGTAGAGATCAAACCGTCTATCAACGTAACCTTAGACGAATACTTTGATGATGGCGAGAGCGGACTACTCACCAATTATACCGGTGACATGAAGAAGGTGATAAAAGCCTATGGCGACCTTCTTGATAACACATACTATTTGTTTTTGGTAACGAAGCCGAAGAGCGTAAAGGATGGAAAAAGGTTGTTAGGGTATATGCCCCGCAGCAAGCAGGCAGGATTCATCTTTGTTGATAATCTCGATAGCGAAAATGCTATACCTGCAGTAGCGCATGAGATCGGCCACGGAGCTTTCAATCTGCAGCATACTTTTAAAGAGTTTCCACTGAGTCAGGGAGAGACGGATAACCTGATGGATTATCCGAATGGCCCTTCACTATATAAATATCAGTGGGACTATATACATGATCCGCAGAGGGTGGTGTCGTTGTTTGAGGATGATGAAGACTCGGAAAGCAATGCTGTTACTGACCCGGCAGGAATTACTCTTCTGCAGAACTCTGTTTTCTATACTGCCAGCGGTAAATCAATTGTATTACCTAAAGGTGTTGTTATACTCTATCAATGCACAAATGGAAATTTGCTCGACAACCTACCCTATATTAAGCGGTTCAGGGCAAATGGAAAAGTATACGCGCTCGATGCTGAGTGGTCAGGTTCAGGATTAATAAACTTTAAAGGATATAGAGACGAGGTAAACACATCTTCCTATTTCAAGTCTACGGTTGCTATACCTGCCGGACAGAAGGAGTACGATCTATACCTTACTACCCAGTATGCCGAAGTCTCAGACAATACGAAGGTTCATGTTAGTCTGTCTAAATTAAAAGTAGCTGCGTTACCAGAAGTCTATAAAAACGGAAGTGTAGAACAGGGAGCCAAAACGTTTCTGGAAAAAAGTAGCGATGGGAATACGAAAGAGGTAATAGAGAATAAATCATTTACCTGCGATTGCAGCGATGAAGGACAATATATAGCGCGGTTATCAGAAGCGCTCAGGAAAAGCCTGGTTGCACATGCCAACACAGCTTATGTAATAAAGAACTGTAAAACAGGCACGAGTCAGGCAGTAACGGCTGACGGTTCTGGTACTACACAAAACAAAAATGTAATTACACTCAGCTATTGCCAGGGTAGCCTTACGGTAAAAACAGTTGCATACCCTGCGCTGCAGAAGAACAGCAAGTTAACCGGTGTAACACAAGCGCAGGTAGAAGCCGCTGTAAAGGATAAACTAAACGAGGAATTACAGGCAGCTCAAAGGAACAATAGAGGTAAAGCATTGGACGATGGCTCCATGAAAGGGCAGAAGTTTGAGCAGCAGCCACCGAACGGAGAGAAGATGAAGATCGACAAGAGCAACCTGTGGTCGTTCTTGCCCGAAGTAGTAGACTTGGGAGAGAGTATATATGAAAATGCAGCACTGCCCGAAAAATACTGGAACCCGGCAGCTGGCAATTATCGGCAATCTCCTATACAAATGCCGGGCATGGTTGCCGGTTTGAGTGATGGTGTGTTGGATGAAGTAACAGAGAAGCTACAGTTTGTAAAGTTAGGATTAGACATTGCCACCAAGCCAGAAATTATTACAAACGCCTGGCACAAGGTAAGGAATTTAAAGTGGGAGGATATACAGAAGGGGGCTAAGGATATGGCCCAAGGCAAGATTGATAAATATGCGCATGGCGGCCCCGTTGCGTACCACGAAGGAGGTAAAGATGTGGTAATGGCCGCCAGTGCTATATGGGGCGCATTTCTGGTAGACAAGATTAAGAAGGAAGGCGATGAATTAGGAGAAGAACTGGA
>NZ_DATCSD010000454.1:0-7282 GCF_036568665.1 Ohtaekwangia sp.
GATGTAAAGCGACTGATTAAAGAATTGCAGGAAGAAAAAGTAGATGGCATTGCGCTCGATCTTCGTAACAACGGAGGAGGATCGCTTACAGAAGCTATTGAACTCACCGGTCTCTTCATTAAAGATGGTCCGGTAGTGCAAGTAAAAAATTCTTTGAACCGCATTGATGTACAGACCGACAACAATCCTGCAATCACCTACAACGGTCCGCTGGTAGTATTAACGAACCGTTTCAGTGCATCAGCTTCTGAAATCTTTGCCGGTGCTATACAGGATTATCACCGTGGTGTGGTTGTAGGTGAATCAACTTTCGGAAAAGGAACCGTGCAAACTGTTATTGATCTGAAGCGATTCATCAACGATCCGGATAATGAAGTAGGAGAGTTGAAGCTTACCTTCCAGAAGTTCTATCGTGTTACCGGAAGCAGCACACAAAACAAAGGTGTAATTCCCGATGTAAAACTTCCTACCGCGCTTGATCCGCAGCAGTTTGGTGAAAGTGCTAATCCAAGTGCATTGCCATGGGATGAGATTCGCGGAACATTGTTCCAGAAAACACCGGTAATCAACGAGCGCGTTCTGGCGAACCTTAACAAATCATACCAGGAGCGTCTTAAAAACGATAAGACACTCGCGCAATTTGTAAACGACACAGAAGACATTCGCCAGAGCTATAAAGAAACCAAAGTATCGCTGAACGAGGCTGTTCGTAAAAAAGAAATGGAAGATGCTGAAAAGAAAAAAGCAGCACAGACCAATCTTAACACACGCCTGCCAAACAAAGAGCTGCCTACATCCAATCTGAACGAACTGGATGACGAATACCTGCGAGAAGGTTTATTCGTATTAGGCGATCTAATTACCTCCAAGATCGGTTAATCATTTCTTTATCCATCACATGAAGTTATTCTCTCCGGAAAGTTGAGATTGTAACTTCATGTGTATTACTTGCAGGCTGATTCTCCCACAAACTCCTATGAAGCAGTATCTCGACCTGATGAAAGACATCCTCGAAAACGGGGCCAGTAAAACCGATCGTACAGGTACCGGAACATATTCTGTTTTCGGAAGACAAATGCGATTCGATCTTTCACAGGGGTTTCCATTGGTTACTACCAAAAAGCTTCACCTGCGCTCTATCATTTATGAATTACTGTGGTTTCTGAATGGTGATACCAACATCAAGTATCTCAACGATCATGGTGTATCCATCTGGGATGAGTGGGCGGATGAGAATGGAGAGCTCGGCCCGGTATATGGCTCTCAATGGAGAAGCTGGCCGGCACCTGATGGAAAACACATCGATCAGATCACACAGGTGATCAACCAGATCAAACAAAAGCCAGACTCGCGCAGGCATATTGTTACTGCGTGGAATCCTGCGGAAGTAGATAAGATGGCGTTGCCTCCCTGCCACGCACTCTTTCAATTTTATGTGGCCGATGGAAAACTTTCCTGCCAGCTATATCAACGCAGCGCAGATTTCTTTCTCGGTGTTCCTTTTAACATTGCTTCGTATGCACTGATGACCTATATGTTCGCGCAGCAGTGCGATCTGCTGCCAGGCGAATTTGTGTGGACCGGTGGCGATGTGCATTTATATACCAATCACATTGAGCAGGCAAAACTACAGTTATCACGGGAGCCCTATGCGCTGCCTTCGCTCAACATCAAACGGAAGCCTGCCTCCATCTTCGAATATCAGTTCGAGGATTTCGAGATTGTAAACTACCAGGCGCATCCATCCATTAAGGCGCCAATCGCTGTTTAGGAGGCGGTAACCGTTATCTGTTACAGATTAACGGTTGATGTCTTTATACATTAACGGCTAAACGATTAACGTATAACGATTAACAATTAACGTGTAACGATTAGCCTGATAGCTGATAAACTTGCAGCTTTTTTTGTATATTTAGTAGAGGATCATTCCCCCCATGAAACTACTCTACACCTTCCTGTTTATAGCATGGCTGGCAGCAGACGAAATTCCTTTCAAACCCAAAGAGGAATTTGATATCAACCTCGACTTTAAATTCAAGGTGAAAGCAGGCGATCATACACAAGTATATACTACCGCACAACCCGCATCCTCCGGGCCGCTTCCCTATCTCAACCTCGATATAAAAATGGTGAAGCTTACACAGGAGGAAGTCAGGGTAAAAGTCATCAATAGTAAAGACATCACCGTGATGTCGAGAAAAGTAGTGCAGGGTGATGTGATAAACCTTGATATAGGATATACCGATGATGTGAAAGGTCGTGTTACCGAGTATGAGTATATTATCTACTTTCTTACTAGAGATAAGAAACCTGTAAGCCGCATTGTCATTCACTTTGAAGAAGATGGTACCTTCCTGGTGAATGGTGAAAAACGCGGACGTGTATAACCTATAGATTGTCTTCTTCCGAATCTTTTCACAACCTCTCCGCAAGCTATCTTTCCTCTCCTGTATGGAGCATATTTGTTTTCGTTTTTTTAATGTTAATTCGCACAAATGATATAGCCGAATGAGGAGCCTTGTATTTTGTTTATTGATAATTCCAACGATCGTTTTTTCACAAGCGGATAATCAATCCGATGCAGCACGCATCAAACTCAGGCTGAAAAAGCTGAATGTATTATCCTCTGTGCTATATATGGCAGCACACCCCGATGACGAGAACACACGCATTATCACATACCTCGCGAATGATAACCTCGCAACCACCGGGTATCTTTCACTGACACGCGGAGATGGCGGACAAAACCTGATCGGTCCGGAGATCCGCGATCAACTCGGTTTGATCCGCACACAGGAATTATTAGCGGCCAGGCGTATAGATGGCGGACAACAATTCTTTACGCGTGCCAATGACTTTGGCTTTTCAAAATCTGCCGATGAAACTTTTCACATCTGGAATAAAGACGAAGTCCTGTCGGATGTAGTAAAGATTTTTCGTCAGTATCAACCCGATGTTATTATTACCCGTTTCCCTCCGGACGAACGTGCGGGGCACGGTCATCATACAGCCTCTGCTATACTGGCACAGGAAGCATTTGATCTGGCCGCATCAAAAGATATATACCCTGACCAATTACAGAATCTTTCTGTGTGGCAGGCAAAGCGATTATATACCAACACCGGTCGCTGGTGGAATACGAGCATCAATGAATCTACGCCCGGTGTAGTGACGCTGCATGTAGGCGCCTATAGCGCATTGCTCGGGCAATCATATACCGAGATAGCGGCCGTTAGCCGAAGCCAGCATAAGAGCCAGGGATTTGGTTCGAGCGGCACACGTGGTGATCAACCAGAGTTCCTTGAATATATAAAGGGAGCGAAGGCGGAGAAGAGTATATTTGAAGGTATAAATACAACGTGGAGTCGTGTAAAAGGTGGCGAAAAAATTCAGCCACTGGTAACAAAAGCGATTGCCGAGTTTAATGAAGAAAATCCGGCTGCAAGTATTGCTATAGTATTGCAGATACGCAAAGCTATAATGGCGCTGGAGCCCGGTATATGGAAGACACGCAAACTGCAAGAGACGGAACAACTACTGGTAGATTGCTTGGGACTATATATCGATGTAACGGCTGATAAATACTATGTAGCACCCGGTCAAAAAGTTGTAGCTTCTATCGAATTGGTGAATCGTTCGGGTGTTCCGGTTACTATCAATCGCATCGAGGCAAAGGATATAGCGGTTGATTCTGCTACTGCTATGGCATTACAGGATAATATACCTGTGCTGCTGCGCTATAGCCGGAGTATACAACGCGATGAACCATACTCTGCACCCTATTGGCTGAACGAAAAACACGGTGTTGGACTTTTTACAGTAACCGATAAAAATCTTATAGGTAAACCGGAGAACGATCCTGCTATACCGGTAACATTTACGATAACCATTGCCGGAGAGAGACTGCAAGTGGTACGACCGCTTCGCTATAAATGGACGGATCCTGCAAAAGGAGAATTGTCACGCCCCTTTGAAATTGTGCCACCCGTATTCTTAAACCTCAGCAGTAACGTAGTAATCTTTCACGATGCCACACCGCATGAAGTAGCGGTTACAGTAAAGTCAGCAAGTGATGCGCGCATAACCGGTACGTTGCGCCTGGAACTGCCACAAGGGTGGAGGACAGACCCTGCATCTATAGCGCTTGACATACACGAGCGCGGTGAAGAGCAGATAAAAACATTCCAGGTATATCCGGCCTCGAAAGAAGAAACCGGTATACTGAAAGCAGTAGCCGTAATTGACGGAGCGGGTTCGTTTGACAGAAGTATTCAGACGATCGGCTACGATCACATTCCTACACAAACACTATTGCCAAAAGCGGAAGCGAAAGTAGTGCGTCTTGATCTGAAGAAGGAGGGAACTGTGATCGGCTACATCCGTGGTGCCGGTGACGAAACTCCCGCAGCATTACGCTATATGGGATATACCGTGGTAGAGATGAAGAATGAAGATGTAAATGCTGTTAACCTGAAACGCATGGATGCTGTAGTAGTAGGTGTGCGTGCGCTGAACACGAATCCGCGCATGGGCTATAGTATGCCTGCGCTGCTGGAATATGTTAAGAACGGTGGTACCTTGGTAATGCAGTATAATACCAACGATGCTGTAGCGAAAAACTTTTCGCCCTATTCGCTAGAGCTTTCGCGCGATCGTGTAACCGAGGAGGATGCTGAAGTACGAATACTGAAGCCGGAACACCCGGTAGTAAATATACCCAACAAAATTACAGCTCAGGATTTTGACGGGTGGGTGCAGGAGCGGGGACTATATTTCCCGAATAAGTGGGATCCTTCATTTGAAGCCATTCTCTCGATGAATGACAAGAAAGAGACACCGAAAGATGGCAGCCTGCTGGTGGCGAAGTATGGTAACGGTTACTATATATATACATCGTTGTCATTTTTCCGCGAGCTGCCGGAAGGTGTTGCCGGGGCCTATAAGCTTTTTGCAAACATCGTTTCTCTGCGCGGGCAACGTGCGGAGCCTGCACCTGCGCAAGCCAATAGAAAGCGAAAGAACAAACACACCTGATATAGTATATATCTCTTTCCACCACCAACGCTATATATAGTATGAATTTCACCCCGGATAAGCCGCCTGTGTTCAAAACCTGGCAGCATTGGTATTGGCTCGTTATTGGAGTCATGGTAATACAGATCATACTATATTATTGGTTAACCCGCATCTTTGCATGAATTATCTGGATTGGGTTATACTCTTTGGTACAATTCTCTTTATTGTACTATACGGAACGTGGCGCACAAAAGGAACACGCAACATTGAAGGCTATTTAAAAGGCGACAACTCCATGAAGTGGTGGATGATCGGTATATCCATCATGGCCACGCAGGCGAGTGCTATCACGTTTCTTTCTACACCAGGCCAGGCCATTGAAGATGGCATGCGCTTTCTGCAATTCTACTTCGGATTGCCCATCGCCATGGTTATTATCTCTGTAACCATGGTGCCGATATACTATAAATTGAAAGTATATACCGCCTACGAATACCTGGAAACTCGCTTTGATCTTAAAACACGGTTACTCGCGGCTATACTCTTTCTTATACTTCGCGGATTATCAGTAGGCATTACGTTGTATGCACCGGCACTGGTGCTATCCACTATTTTAGGGTGGCCTATATCCGTTACCACTTTGCTGATCGGGACACTCGTGATCATTTATGTAGTATCCGGTGGAACAAAAGCCGTGAGCCTTACACAGCGTCAGCAAATGACAGTGATCATAAGCGGAATGATTCTGGCCGGTATATTAGCCTATAGCATGCTACCCGAGACAGTAACATTTCGCGATACGGTAGCATTGGCGGGCACGATGGGGAAGATGAACCTGGTAAACCTTGAGTTCAATCCCAACGATCGCTATAATATATGGTCAGGGTTGATAGCCGGTGCATTTCTGTTTCTGTCATACTTTGGCACCGATCAATCGCAGGTAGCGCGTTACCTGGGCGGTGTATCCGTTGCTGAAAGCAGATTAGGACTAATCTTCAATGGTCTGCTAAAGATACCGATGCAGTTCATCATCCTGTTTATTGGAGTTATGGTATTTGTGTTCTACCTGTTTCATCAACAACCGGTATTTCATAATACTGTATTAAAGGAACGTGCATTACAGACTGAACAAGGTGAGGTGATCCGCACGCTCGAGCAACAATATACTTCTTTGCATGAACAGAAGCGCGTTGAAGTAGATCACCTCGTAGAAGCGATGCATGCTGAAGATAAGCAGGCTATACAAACATCGCGAAAGAAAGTACAGCAACTATATAAACGGGAAACGGAAGTACGCGATTCTGTAAAATCAACCATAGCACAAGCTATACCTGGTGCAAAAACACAAGATCGCGACTATATATTTCTCAACTTCGTATTGAATAATTTACCCAATGGCATAATAGGATTATTGCTGGCAGTGATGTTCTCAGCAGCCATGTCTTCTATGGCAGGCGAGCTTAATGCACTGGCATCTACCACCACCGTTGATATATACAAGCGATCGATGAATAATACCGCAGAAGCATCGCATTACCTAATAGCCTCACGCTGGTTTACTGTACTATGGGCCATACTCGCGATGGTGTTTGCCATGCTTGCTACATTTGCCGAAAACCTCATCCAGTTTGTAAACATAGTAGGGTCGCTCTTCTATGGAACAATACTCGGAATTTTCCTCACCGCCTTCTATGTAAAACAAGTAAAAGCAACCGCTGTATTTTGCGCAGCCATACTCGCGCAAGGCATCGTGCTATATTTCTATTTTTTTACAGATATAGCTTTCCTGCTATATAACATAATCGGATGCGCAGTGGTGATCGTGTCGGGGTTGGTGCTGCAGATAGTGTTGGGGACACGTGAGTAATTATTTTAAGCGCTTCCAACTACTTCCTGCTCAATAATAATCACGTAAGAGGTTACTAATCAGTTTAGTATATATCTGTCTAAAAATTTTTGACTTCATTTAATGTTTTAACATCTGAACGGTTTTATCTTTGCACCAGATTTTACTTTAAACTGTGTCTTTGGGCTCTGTCTAAGATTATATCAGTCGAAGTAAGTTCGTTGCACTAACCTGTCTACCTGTTTAACTCAGCGTCTTCCCCCTCTTAACGGGCATCTCATGCCTGTTGCGCATAGTTTCTATCGGAGGCTGTTTTTGCATAGCATCTTCAAACATTTACCCAATATCCTTCGAGGCTCAGAATATGAGCAGCGCTGGTAGTTGATATTTATTGTCCTTATTAACGTCACGTATGATTTT
>NZ_DATCSD010000455.1:0-11329 GCF_036568665.1 Ohtaekwangia sp.
GTTATAGCATAACTCTCGGCCGGTATATTCAGATGAAATGGTCCTACACGAAAACTATGTACAGTAGTCTCAATTACTTTTTGTTCCTGGATGGTGTCCCAATGAATGATACCATCCACGCCTTTGAAGTACGAAAACCACAGGAAAATTAATGAGAAGAAAAAAACAGAAGCTGTTCCGTAGCCAGTCCAGCGGTAATCTTTCAGCCAGTTTTTCCAGAAGAAAAGTGATTGCATATAACCGAGTAGAATGTTTATAGCATAAGTTTAAAAAAACAAACCCGGAAGATTACGAAACCTTCCGGGCTTGCTTCTTATAAAAGAACGATTACTCCAATACTTTTGGTACGCGGAAATAATCGGAATCTTTTTTTGGAGCATTGCGCAGCGCGCGCTCATGACTGAGATGTTCTTTTACTTCATCTTCACGCAGCACGTTTATCTCATGGCTCATGGTTGTGAGCGGCTCTACACCATCGGTATTTACTTCTTTTAATTTCTCTACCCAGTCAACAATAGCCGTCATGTCCTTCATCATTTTGTCGGCATCCTTCTCATCAAACTCGAGGCGAGAGAGGTGGGCAATTTTATCCAGCAGTGCGCGATCTATATTCATTGTTTACAATATTCGTTGGTGTATACAGCGTTGCTATGTGTCGGTTCAATTCTTCGTCTATCACCTGAAACACTTTATCTTTCAGTGCATCCACATCGTTTAGCGTAAGGCCGGTTGTTTCGATCGGCTCATGGAAAACGACCTTCAATGGATGCCAATGCAGCAGGAACTGATCCGCTGGCAAAATTATCCAATTATATGGAATGGTTACAGGCACAAGCGCAATTTGTTTCTCGATGGCTACCCGAAACGCGCCATCCTTAAAACGGCCCATAACAGGGTCTCTTTCCGTTACCATGCCTCCTTCCGGGAAAATAGCCAGGCTTTTCCCTTCGTCTATAGCTTCCAGTGAACGCTTCAGTGAAGTATAGCGGCTCTTCAGCTTGCTGCGGTCAACCGTTATATGCAGCCTGCCATACATATAGCCGAACAGCGGAATTTTTTCCAGGTCGTTCTTGCCAACAAAAACGGTGTTATGATGATTGAGCCCCACCGAAGGTATATCCATATAGGAAAAATGGTTGGCGCAAAAGATATACTGCTTTTTAGGATCAAGCTTTCTGCGATACTCTACACGAAACGGAATGAATACAAAAAACAGGAGGAGCCGTGCCCACCAGCGATTTACTATACCTACCAGCCTGAACTGGTTCGGAAAAATGATCGGTATAAGCAGGAACGGAAATAAAACCAGGAACAGAATAGCGAATACCAGCACCCCGTAGGAGGTATGAATAACTCTCAATATTTTCACCTGTACACTAAATTAACTTCCGGTAGTTCAGAGAATTGTTTTTTGCTAGAGGGATCACGTATATCAAAGATAACTTAAATCGCGCATTATTGCTTGTTAATCTTGTCTTGCTTCGGAAGGATGATCAGTTCCTTCTGGCGCCCATCGATATAGCGGAAACCGCTTTCATCGAAATATCCGTCTTCTTCCAGTTTTATCTGTATCTCTTTTTTCCATTCGGCAACCGGCACGGTAACATTCAGTTCAATGGAATACGCAGTGCGATAATATAGCGGGTAATCGCCCTGTACAGGAACTCCTTGTTGCATGTCCCACAGCCCAATCGTTGGCCCCGCTGCGTGACCGTGATACCCGATGGGATGAGTATAGATGGAAGGCTTCAATCCCTGAGCAATGGCCTGCTTGCGCGACTCCGCCAGTATCTGGTTCCCGGTTCTGCCCAATACAAAATTACCGGTGAGTATATCTTGCAATGCGTTACCGGCCGCGAGTGCATTCTTCAAATATAGCGGGGCATCTGTTTCGCCTGCACGAAGTATATATGCATGTTGCTGCGTATCGGTGTTCAGTCGCAGATAGGTAATGCCAAAATCTACATGTAGCAGATCGCCTGGTATAATAACGACAGGTGAAGGACGTTTGGCAAAGATCGCTTCAGGTTCGTTGCGTTGAACCGATACCGATGGATGAAACCACGTGTCCAACTTTAATTCGCGAATACGTTCGCGGTACCACCACACAACATCATCAGTAGTAGTAACTCCCGGCTGAATTACTGTATCGGAAAAGCCTTCCTGTATAATATCATGTGCTACACGGCATACCTGCGGATAGATGGCCATCTCGCGTTCGCTTCTTGTTTCAAGCCACGCTATAGCCAGGCGCTCAGCCGACATAATTCTCGAATGAAATTTCTTGTCGAGCGCCTTCAATACTTCGTCATAGTCGTTGGCAGATATACCATCCGCGTGGCCAAAGTGTGCGGATTTATTCAGCGCTATCTTTTTCGGGTTGCGTTCTGCAATGATCTGTGCAAGCTGTGCCCATTGGTCCGGCTGATGATCCGGATCCCACGCGCGTTTAAAAACTTTGCCTACATCGTATCGCGATACTGCGAGGTATTCAAGTTCTTTATCAGCTCCGCGATCGAACGCTATCAGCATCGTGGTTCTGCGTGCAGCCATCCACGTGGCCGGCAATAATGTTTTTATTACGGGGTCTTCATTATACTCGCGCGATATAACCACCCACATATCTATACCTTCTCTGCGCATAAGCGATGGAAGTATTGTGCGCAGGCGATCTTCCAGCAACTCGTCTATTACTTTTGCCTGATCGCGTTGCGAGAGAATTACCGGTGTCTGTGCATCCACGGAGAGCGCAAGCACTATATATACTGCTGCCAGCAAATGTTTTAGCATGGGAAAGATCTATAGTATAGTTATAAAGATTAGTCTAACGAAATGATGCACCGCTCATTCTTCAGAATAGTAGCCGCTTCCTGTACTTCAATTTTCGATTTGGCATCGTCATGAGCCTCGCGCATTTGTCGCTTGAGCTCTTTCATTTTTATAGCTTCGATAAAGCGTCTTATCTGCTCTTCACTTTCCAATATAAGCTTGGGCACAGTAGCAGGTTTATCGTCATCGCCTTTGGCTACCATGGTAAAGTAACACGAGTTGGTATGCGCAATGGTACCGAGCTTTACATTCTGTGCCTCCACGCGTATACCTACGATCATGGAAGAATTACCTACATAATTTACCGAGGCGTGCAGCGATACTAACTCTCCTACTTCTACCGGCTGCAAAAATTCTACCTTATCTACCGACACAGTAACGCAGTAAGCTCCTGCATGTTTACTGGAACAGGCATAGGCTACTTTATCCATCAACGAGAGTAAAATTCCTCCGTGTATCTTCCCTCCAAAGTTGGCATACGAAGGAATCATCAATTCGGTAATAGTCGTTTGGGAGGCACGAACAGGTTTGGCTTCAATCATGGTTCATCGGATATGAGCGGAAATATAGTAATTGTTTTGTTTCCTGCAGATGCAGAGACCGGAAGTCGGGAAGTCAGAAAGTCCGGAAGCACTTTGCTTAACATGCCAGAATTTTTTTCCCGCAGAACTCACAGAATTACACAGAATAAAAATACAGAGAGCCCTCTGTGCAGCTTGGTGTACTTTGTGCCATTGGATTTTTCTTCAAGCACTAAACGAAATTGAATATCGAACAAGGAATATTGATCAACGAATGTTGAAGTTGGTGGTGGTGATTCCGGTACACTATTTAACGAATAACTTTTAACGGATAACGACTAACGCCTAAGGGCTTCCGCCCGATCCATCGACCACTTCATTCGCAGGAACATCGCGGTGGCGGTTAAGGTGAGGCCGATCAATAGTCCTAACCATATACCGGTTGCTCCGTAGTTTGCTTTGAAGGCGAGCCAGTAGCCTAAGGGTAAACCGATGATCCAATATGAAACAAAGATGAAGAATGAAGGTATCTTTACATCTTGCAAGCCGCGTAATGCTGAAGCACATACCACCTGCGTTCCATCGGATAGTTGAAATATAGCGGCTACAATCAGCAACGATGCTGCAATAGGTATAACTGCCGGATCATTCACATAGAGCGATGGCAACCAATGATTACCGAATATAAATACAATGGCGGCTGCTCCCATCAACACCATAGCCATACCGAGCAAAGTATATACTGCGAGTTTCATATTCTTATAATCGCGACCACCCAGAAAATACCCCACGCGTATCGTAGCAGCGGCTGCCAGCCCGGCCGTTGTCATATAGCTTAATGTAGCCAGGTTAATGGCGATCTGGTGTGCGGCTTGTGTTTTGGTGCCGAGCCATCCCATCATTACCAGAGAAAAGTCGAATGCAGCAGCTTCAAAAATAAATTGTACTCCGCTGGGTATACCCAGATGCAGAAGTTTGGAGAAGAGTCTGCGCGAATAATTACCGGGCGAGAAGCCTGCACGAAATCTGCGGAACGATGGCAGCCAGTATATATATACCGCTATACCAATCGCCATCAATACACGTGAAGTAAAAGTAGCCCATGCAGCACCGATCAGCCCCATAGCCGGAAAACCAAAGTGACCGTAGATAAACGCATAGTTGAGAATAACATTTATAATATTGGCTACGATCATCACCACCAATGCTACGCGTGTATTGGAAAGACCTTCGGCAAATTGCTTGAAGCTCTGAAAGATCATCATCGGCACCAATGAAAATGTTACTATACTCAAAAAAGGTATAGCACGCTCTACTACCTCCACTGGTTGGTTAATGTGGTATAGCAGATGCTTGCCAATCTCTACCACACCAATGAGTACAATGGCATTTACTATATTGATCACCAAACCATGTCGCAAAGTTTCGATCACAGTGTCATCGTTCTTCTCACCATCGGCAGCGGCTACCAAAGGAGTAATAGCAAACGATACTCCTATACCGAACAGCATAAACACATTGAACACAACCAACGCCAGGCCTACTGCTGCGAGCGACTCGGCATTGAGGTGCCCCACCATCATGGTATCGGTAACACCCATCAGCACATGCCCGAGGTTGCTCAGCATAACCGGATAAGCAAGGTGAAAATTTTCGCGGATATGTTGGCGGATAGTCATAGACAAAAAAGCAATGTAATCCTGTTATACAGGATATATAGTTAACAAAACGTTACTTAAAATTTCAGGAAGCGCTATAGATAGCGCAGTATCAGATTCCTTTGAGTCGCGCCAGTGTAAGCAACCCGATAACGCTCATGCTATCCGTTATCTCACCGCGCATCACCATGTCGATCGCTTCCTTTAGCGGAAGCTTCCACACTTTCATATCGGCTTCGGTTTCTTCCAGGTTGTTACTGCCATGCATGAGGTCTTCTGCCAGGAATATAAATCCTTCTTCATCTGTTACGGAATTGGAAGTATGCAATCGCGCTATCTTCTTCCATTGACTGGCTGTTATACCGGTCTCTTCCTGCAGTTCTCGTTTGGCGGCATCCAGCGGATCTTCATTGAGAGGCGCTCCGCCTTCGGGAATCTCCCAATGAAATTCATTCAAAGTATAGCGAAACTGTCCTACCAGCCACGTGTTGCCATCAGCATCAACGGGAATTACACCTATCGCTTTATTTTTGAAATGTACTTTGCCATAGATGCCTTTTCCACCGGCAGGATTTAACACCTGGTATTCGGTTACACCAATCCAACGGTTATCATATTTTTGTTCACCGGAAAGTGTTGTCCACGGATTTTTAATCTCTTTCTGATTCATACATTCATTCGGTATAATACGTCTTTGGCTTACCTGCGTTCTGTTACCGGCTGCCAGGCATTGTCAAATGCGCAGACTTCAAAGCTATTGATTTCTTTTTTGTATCAGATCAATTCTCTTTTAAGTTTGCAGAACCGTTGATCGTTATCCGTTAATAGTTATCCTTTATACGCAAAACTCATTAACGGATAACTATTAACGGATAAAACGATTAACTATTAACGGATAACCAACTACATGCTCCGATCGTCCTTTACCAAAGATCTAACCGAAGCCGGCTGCGATGAAGCAGGACGCGGCTGTTTGGCCGGACCGGTGGTAGCTGCGGCTGTTATCCTTCCAAAAAAATACAGGCACAAACTGTTGAACGATTCCAAGCAACTGAAGAAAGAAGCACGCGAAGAACTGCGCTACGAAATTCAGAAAGTAGCCATTGCCTGGGGTGTTGCCGAAGTTAGTCATGAAGAGATTGACCAGATCAACATCCTGAATGCTTCGTTCAAGGCTATGCATCTTGCATTGGATAAATTACCGGAGCAACCACAGTTGTTACTCATCGATGGCAATCGCTTCAAACCGTATCGCGATGTTCGTCATGAGTGTGTTATTAAAGGCGATGCAACGTATCTCTCTATTGCTGCAGCATCGGTACTTGCTAAGACCTATCGCGATGACCTGATGCAAAATCTCGCGAGCCAGTATCCGGGTTATGGTTGGGAAACAAATGTAGGTTACCCTACGGAAGAACATCGCAATGGTATCAAGCAGTTGGGCATCACACCGTATCATCGCAGATCATTTACATTGTTGCCCGAGCAGCTCGAGCTTTTTTAAAGCTGCTTACATCCAGCGGTGCACGCATACTACCTCTCATCCCCAAAATAATTCCGCGTTGTGAAGCAATCGTTTTATATTTAGCAGCAACTGCAACCCGAAACCTATGTTGAAGAGATTATGGTGCCTTCTGGCATTCAGTACCTGTATAGCGTATGGTCAAACCAAATCGCCTGTTGGTGCTGATGCTTTTAAATTACTTGACGAATGGTTCAAGGCTCAGACAGAGTTTGATAACCTGCCTGGTATTTCTGTAGGTATAGTAAAAGATCAGCAACTGATTTGGAGCAACGGCTATGGCAAAGCTGATATTGCTAAAAATGTTCCGGCACAATCCAACACCATCTATAGCATCTGCTCTATCTCCAAGTTATTTACTTCGGTAGCGATCATGCAACTGCGCGATGCCGGTAAACTTCGCCTCGATGATGAAGTCTCTACACTGCTTCCGTGGTTCAATATAAAGCAATCGCCTGACAGCGGGCCGATCACCGTACGAACACTGCTCACACATTCGTCAGGGTTGCCACGCGAATCAGACTTCCCATACTGGACTGATTCTAATTTTCCTTCTAAAGAACAAGTCATTGCCAAACTAAGTGAACAGAAAGCGCTATATCCCACCTCCACGTATTTTCAATATAGCAACCTCGGCATGTCGTTGCTGGGATATATAGTGGAACAAGTATCAGGTATACCGTATGAGCAGTATATAAATGATAACATCATCAAACCTCTTCGATTGGCGGATACACGCACTTATTTTCCACAAGAGTTATGGCACGGACGCATGGCTACCGGCTATAGCGATGCGAGTCGTAAAGGTGAGCGAAGAATGCTGGAGAAGTTTGATACAAAAGGTATAACACCTGCCGCAGGCTATACTTCTACCGTTGAAGACCTGGCGCGTTTTGCTTCGTGGCAATTTCGCTTGCTGGAAAAAGGTGGAACAGAAATTCTGAAATCATCAACACTGCACGAAATGCACAATGTACAGTATATGGATCCGAACTGGCGCACATCGTGGGGACTTGGTTTTACTGTATCGCAGGTAGAGGGTAAAACATTTGTGAGCCACGGAGGATTTTGTCCGGGCTATCAAACCCTCATCATGATCAACCCGAAAGATAAACTCGCTTTTATCGTAATGATCAACGCCATTGGTACCGATCCGAATAAATACTTTGAAGCCATGCGTGCTACGATAGCCAAAGCAACGGACGATAAGCTGGAGGATAAAAAAGGTGATGACCTGCAGCAATACTGCGGACTATATGGTTTTAAACCCTGGGGCGGTGAGATGATTGTTTCTGCGTGGGGCGATAAACTTGCCCTGCTATATATGCCGAACGATAATCCTAAAAACATGATATTGGTAAGTCGCGTGAAAGACGATACATTCAGACGCGTGCGCGATGACGGAGCCCTGGGCGAAGAAGTAACTTTTGAGCGTGATAAAGCGGGCAAGATCGTGAAGGTATGGCGAAGCAGTAACTACCGCCTGAAACTAAAATAGTATCGTACGGGTTTTACGGAAGTATACATTCATACAAAGAAAGGAGTTGTGAAAGCAACTCCTTTTCTTTTTCATATTCCTAAACTTTTGCAGCCGTAAAAAGTATAACTTGAAACCGAAAATTTCACCATGTGTCTTATCTTCTTCTCTCTGCGCCAGCATCCCACGTATAAACTGATTGTGGCCGCTAACCGCGATGAATTTTATAATCGTAAAACAGCAGCCGCTGCTTACTGGGAAGATCATCCTGAAATTTTAGGAGGTCGCGATCTCGAAGCCTGTGGCACGTGGATGGCGATGACGCGCTCGGGCAAGATCAGCATGCTCACCAACTATCGCGATCCGCAGAACATCAATCCACATGCACCTTCGCGCGGACAACTGGTTACAGATTATTTACTCTCTGCTGAAACACCGGATATATACCTGAAGCGCGTAGAGCAAACCGGTAAACAATACAACGGCTTTAACCTGCTGGCCGGCACAACGGATGCCCTATGGTATTATTCAAACTATAAAGAAGGTGTTGATGCTATAGCACCCGGTTTCTATGGTCTTAGCAATCATCTGTTGGAAACACCGTGGCCTAAAGTAGTGCGCGGCAAAGAGAAATTCAGACCACTGCTGGATAAAGCGACCATTGACCCGGAAGATATATTTACATTACTCTATGACGACCAGATTGCAGCCGATAACAAATTACCCAATACCGGCCTGACGCTGGAGCGCGAACGTGCCTTGTCATCCATGTTTATCAAGACCGATAATTATGGTTCGCGGTGCTCTACGGTTGTGCTGGTTGACTATAACAATCACGTATTATTCAGCGAGCGTATTTACGACCTGAAAACTTTTCAGTTCACCACGCAAACCTTTCAGTTCACAACAGAAGCAAGTGCATAGCGAATATGCTATAGCAATTGGAAAAGTTTTTGACTAACTACGGGCATGAAGAAGAACGACAAAACACCGTTGGCACTCAAGTTTGTGCGTTGGGTCTTTCCGAAAGCTGAGCGACTCGCGCCTTCATTGGCATATCGCTACTTTACCCGGTTGTTCTTTACTCCGCTGCGTTATACTACACCGGAGAAGGAACGCAAGGCTGAAACATTCAGTGATAAATTCTCCTTCGTTGTTGAAAACAAAAATGTACAAGCTTACCAGTGGGGCACGCACAGCCGCTATATATTGATGATTCACGGCTGGGCCGGACGCGCCACACAGTTCCGCAGATTTATCAAGCCATTGTTGGCAACAGGATATAGTGTTATCGGGTTTGATGCTCCAGCGCATGGCAACTCGCAGGGTAAACGCACTTCGATCTTTGAATTTGAGCAGGCTATAAAAAACATCTATAGCCTCAAGGGCGAGCCCGATGCTGTCATCGCGCATTCGTTTGGTGGTGGTGCTGCTTTGTTCTCCGCCATGAACGGACTACCCATCCGGAAGCTGATCAACATCGCTTCTCCTACCATTGGCGATGAAATTATTAATACATACCTCCGCGCCATTCACGGTTCACCGGCTGCCGGAGAATATTTCAAAGATTTCATTGTGCGCACTTACGGTAAACCTTTCGATGAATTTACCGCGCTGCATTTTGTAAAACACTTGCCCGCACCGCTTAACCTGTTGCTGGTACACGATGCTGACGATAAAGAAGTAGCGCTGAAACATGCCGAGGCACTGGTGCAGGTATATCCTGCCGCCCGGTTGATCCGCACCGAAGGTTTGGGCCACACGCGGATACTGAAAGATAATGAAGTGATTCGCCAATGCGTAACATTTATCCATGCCGGAGCGTCTGTGCTTCCGGAATAGCCACCGTCTGTGGATTCGGGGAAAGAATTTGTAACATAAACCACGGATTCCAGTATATTGAAAGGAAACTTTACAAGAATTATATACATCCTTGTAATTAAACCGTTAAAACAGAAACTAATATCCGGGCACTGTCAGCTCAAACCACTGGCGGCCTGCACCTCATAAACCAGCATTGTATGAAAATTATTGAGACACATCACATCGCCAAGGTCTATAAGATGGGTAACAACATTGTGAATGCCCTTCAGGATGTAACCATATCGATCAACAAAGGTGAGTACGTGGCATTCATGGGTCCGTCAGGATCAGGAAAATCAACGCTGATGAACATCGTTGGTTGTCTTGACTCTCCTACCAGCGGAACTTATAGTCTCAATAATCAACTGGTAAGTGAAATGACGGAAAACGAACTGGCCGAGGTTCGTAACAAAGAGATCGGCTTCGTATTCCAGACCTTCAACTTATTGCCGCGTGCTTCTGCGTTGGAAAATGTAGCCCTGCCGCTTATCTATGCCGGCTATAGCAAATCGGAGCGCGATGAAATGGCCATGGCTGCATTAGAGAGTGTGAGCCTGGCGGAGCGTCATCATCACAAACCCAACGAGCTCTCCGGTGGTCAGCGTCAGCGTGTAGCCATCGCACGTGCGCTTGTAAACAATCCTTCTATTATACTGGCCGATGAACCGACCGGTAACCTCGATACCAAAACCTCTTACGATATCATGAACCTGTTCCAGGAATTACATGATAAAGGGAACACCATCATTATGGTAACGCACGAAGATGATATAGCACACTACTCGCACCGTATTATCCGTTTGCGCGATGGTCTTATTGAGTGGGACCGCAAGAACGAGAATGTTACTCGTGGTAAGCCGGTAGAAGTACACAGCAACTAGACAAAAGCTGCACGATCGCGTCCGGTATATTCTGAATCCTGATTTCTATCGCTAACTTTCCCTCACGAAAGCCGTGAGCTATAGCTCCTTTTGTTCTTCGATAAACGAAGTTGTTGCTTTACCGGCTTCTATACGTTAACGCATCTATACATGAAAATATATACCAAGACAGGCGACCAGGGAACAACTGCACTCTTTGGTGGCAAGCGTGTTTCCAAAGCTGATCTGCGCATTGAAACATACGGCACAGTAGATGAATTAAATTCGTGGATTGGTATGGTGCGTGACCAGGAGGTGAACCAGAAACGAAAAGATATACTGGTAGAGATACAAGACCGTTTGTTTACTGTTGGCTCTATACTTGCCACAGAACCTGGCAACACTAAAGTAAAAATACCGGCACTTATACCGGAAGATATACTCTTCCTCGAGAAACAGATCGATGCCCTGGACGCAGAATTACCACCAATGCGTTTCTTTGTTTTACCGGGCGGTCATCCATCGGTGTCATGCTGCCATGTAGCCCGCACGGTATGCCGCAGAAGTGAGCGACTCATTATAGCATTACAGCAACAGGA
>NZ_DATCSD010000456.1:0-3741 GCF_036568665.1 Ohtaekwangia sp.
GGAACCACTACCAGAACATCTTACAGATATAACCCGCGAGATAAAAAAAGGGAAATATGATCTGGGTATAGTGGTGGATCCGGATGTTGACAGACTTGCTTTTGTTTGTGAGGATGGAACTCCGTTCGGTGAAGAATATACACTTGTTGCTGTAGCAGATTATGTTTTAAACGCAGGCAACAAGAAGAAAGGCAACACAGTATCAAACCTGTCGTCTACCCGTGCGTTGCGCGATGTTACCGAAAAGGCTGGTGGAGAATATGCTGCCGCTGCAGTGGGTGAAGTAAATGTAGTGACCATGATGAAAGACACCAATGCATTGATTGGTGGCGAAGGCAATGGTGGCGTCATATATCCTGAGTTACACTACGGTCGCGATGCACTGGTGGGTATAGCGCTGTTCCTTACACACCTGGCTAAGACAGAGTTGACAGTTTCAAGACTGCGTGCCAGCTATCCGAACTATATTATTTCGAAGAACAAGATTGAGCTTACTCCGGATATTGATGTTGATAAGGTGCTGGAAGAGGTGAAGAAGAAGTATAAAAAGCAACCGATCAACACCATCGATGGCGTGAAAATAGAATTTGATAAGGAATGGGTACACCTCCGGAAATCGAACACAGAACCTATTATCCGCATTTATGCTGAGTCTGATATGGAGGTTAAAGCAGAGAATCTCGCCAAAAAGATCATATCTGACATAAAAGAGATTATCAACGAAAAAACCTTGGCCTAATATGCCGGCACCAGTAAAAGGTTCGCTCCGAACCTTTTACCTTTGTGCTCAAACTCATTAACTGATTTTATGCGCATTTATTTGGACAATGCTGCTACTACTCCGCTGGATCCGGAAGTGTTTGAAGCGATGAAGCCCTTTATGCTGGAAGACTTCGGTAATCCGTCATCTACACACGGGCATGGGAGAAAAGTTCGGGCAGCCATTGAATCGGCCAGAAAAAAAATTGCAGAACTGTTAAACTGTACACCCGGTGAGATCATCTTTACTTCGGGCGGTACAGAAGCCGACAATGCCATTTTGACAAGCAGCATCCAGACATACAGTATAAAAAATGTAATCTCTTCGCCCATCGAGCATCATGCAGTAGAGCATACGTTGCACATGCTGGCCAAGCAAGGCAACTTTAACCTGCACATGGTAAAGCTGGACGCGAAAGGACATGTTGACTTTACGCATCTCGAACTACTGCTGAAGGAGAACCCTTCGGCTATGGTATCGCTGATGCATGCTAACAATGAAATTGGAAATTTACTGGACCTTGATCGTGTAGCAGAACTTTGCGATCAGTATAAAGCATACTTCCATTCCGATACAGTGCAAACCATGGGTCATTACAGACACGACCTGAGCAAAACGAAGGTGCATGGTATTACTGCTGCGGCACATAAATTTCACGGGCCAAAAGGTATAGGCTTTATGTTTATTCGTAAGGATAAAAAGATTCAACCTTTTGTACACGGAGGAGCACAGGAACGTAATATGCGTGGAGGAACAGAAAATGTATACGGTATAGTAGGTCTTGCCAAGGCGTTAGAGATTGCGTATCGCGAGATGGATGAGCATATACACTATATCAAAGGACTGAAAGCACGCATGATTGAAAAGTTGAGAGAGCAGATTCCGGGTATAAATTTTCATGGCGATTCCGATAACCTGGAGCAAAGCCTATATACTGTGCTCAATGTTTGCCTGCCTGAATCTGACGAGAACGATATGATGCTCTTTAACCTCGACTTGCAAGGTATATCTGCATCAGGTGGCAGCGCCTGCTCCAGCGGAGCCACGCAGGGATCGCATGTGTTAGGTGCGCTTTATCCCGAATCCAAAAGAGGAGCCGTACGCTTCTCCTTCAGCAAATACAACAAACCCGAAGAAATAGACGTTGCAGTTAAAGCATTGTCTGAGCTTTGTAAAATCCCCGTATAGTTAACAGACCCATAGCCTCTACATTCATGAAGTATATCCCCTCATTAGTCGTTCTTGCGGCATCGTTATTTTTTCTAACCTCTTGTGGTGATGGTGTCCCTAAGCCAATAGTATTCCCAAAAGCAACCCATCTTTACTTTGCCGATTATGCCGGAAAAAAAGTAGGTTTGATGGATGTAAACACGCCTGGGTCATTTACATTAATAGCAGATGAATCAAAAGGTCTGGATACCATCTCCGGTATAGCGATCGATTTTATAGGAGGCAAGATATACGCTGCAGAAGAAATGAAGAACCAGATCATCCGGTTCAATGTAGATGGAACAGGTTCGGTAGAGGTATTGTACGATGAAAGCGACAGCGTTAATATACCAACCAGTATAGCGCTTCATGTTTCCAGTAATTCTTTATACTGGGGCAACTCAGGCACCGGGCAAATAAAGAAAGGCACGATGGACGGAACGGCCGCAGCTGAATCGCTTCGCTTTAATGGCGTAGACTCTGTTATATACTATTCGTATGGCCTTGCCGTTGATAAGAAAAATGAATGGATATATTTTTCTGATCTTAGCGGCTTTGCAGGTATATGGGCAGGAAGACTTGATGGTAAAAGCTCCCGATTCTCTCTCTTCTCAAAATATAGTGAGAATGGTACTGTGTTGAGAAACCCGTCTGCTATATTTCTGGATGAAGAGAACGCGAAGATATACTGGGCAGATGAAGGCTTGAAGAGTATATCCGTTGGAAGTATAGCTACCAGTACGTCAACATTTCTTTTTAACTATGGCAGCGGTGTAAATCGTGCCGATGGTATAGCTGTAGATCGTGGTTCCGGTAAAGTATATTGGACGGAGACTGATCCTTCTAACGACTCGTATGTAATTGCCCGTGGTAATCTCGATGGCACAGGAACCCGTGAAGTTGTGCTGCAGGGCGTTGAGTCGTACAGCATCGCGCTGAAATTTGAAGGACAGTAATTCTGGTAAATATATACCTGTCGTCAGGCAGGTATAATTCCCATCTTCTTCATCAGAAACGTTGCGTTCATTTTCTGAGCCAATCCCGGCTTCAGTTTATAGTCGAATGAAAGCTGATCTTTTTCAATGGTTGCTTCAAAGCAAAAATTCTTTACCCGATCAGGATGTTCTTTTTCAAGATCACCCAGCGCAAGATCATGCGTAGCGATCATGGCGAGACAAGGATGAGGCAATAATTGTTTTACTAATGCTATAGATCCGGCCTGCTTATCCGTAGAGTTTGTTCCCTTTAAAATTTCATCAAGCAATATCAACAGTGGTTTATCGCTGCGCAGTTCTTCCATAATCGTTTTGAGTCGATTGAGTTCTGCGTAGAAATATGATTGATGATCTTTCAATGAATCTGCCGTGCGCATACCCGTGCGTAGTTGAATGATAGGGCAACGAAATTCTTTTGCGCATACAGGCGCACCGTTCAATGCAAGCACAAGATTTATTCCTATTGTTCGCAGAAATGTACTCTTGCCTGCCATATTCGCTCCGGTAACAATGAGTACAGATTGATTGTTGCCAATGAGCAGATCGTTTGATACTCGTTCGTGTTCCGGAAGCAACGGATGGCTGAGTTCTTGTATCTCAATACGTAGCGCATCGTGAATACCGGCATATTGAAACGATGGATGATTAAAAGCAAATGTACCGAAGCTGCAGAGCACTTCAGTTTCGGTAATAACATCGAGCCATACAGGGAGTTTATCCGCGTGATTTACTTTCCATTTTTCAAGCCTGTAAACACATTGCAGATCGTATAGCAGT
>NZ_DATCSD010000457.1:0-8949 GCF_036568665.1 Ohtaekwangia sp.
ACCTCATCACCATCATTCAGGATCAAGCCATCTATACCTGTTTGTGCCGGTGCACCATTCAGAAAAATTTCCCAGAAAAAATACGGTTCGTACTTGGATATAAAGGTGTCGTAGGTCTCGTTGATCATATCAACCAGGTAACCGTAAGGTGCACCATAGTACTGGATTGAATACGTAAAATCACCAGCGTTTGATCCTGAATTAAAAGCAGTCTCAAGCAACGTACGCCCGGTCATGCCGCTGGTCCAGTTTACCTGAAACGTAGGACCACCATTGATAATAAGTTGTACCATAAGTATATAATTTTGATAACGAATAAATAGCCTAAACAAAATATACTATAACTGCCAACGTCCGTATGGGAGATTATTCCTGGCGGGACAAGAAATCTTATTATCAAGATAAATGATTTTCGTTACACAGCAAAAAGCATTTACTATTTCCAGAAATATCTTTAGGGTCTAAACACCAGAGAACCGGAGGAGAATAAATTGCCCGATCTTGATTTCTCAGGTGTAGTACATATCATTACCAGCAATTTCAAACCACACTTCTACTTCATAACTATCGAGGATACTGTATTTTGGCATATATACTTTATCCGGCAAGTGCGGATCTAAACAAAAGAAGCACCAGGATATTACCGTCCGCGATAAAGATTGCCCCTATAACATACTGCAGAGTTCTTATTCCCGCAAATGGTATTATATTCCGCCCACATAAACCGCTAATTTTATGAGAGCGCTGTTCCTGATATACTTTATAAGCACCATGACTTTGTACGCACAAGAAAAAATATTCCTATACCCTGCCAGCGAAAAAGTTACGATCGATGGTTTCGAAAAAGATAAGGAGCCCCCGTTTATGGAATACTTTAAAGCCAATCGTGATTCAGCGAATGGTGCGGCTATTCTTATTTGTCCGGGAGGAGCCTACACCAATCTGGCGCTCGATCATGAAGGCAAAGATGTAGCGCGTTTCTATAATCAACATGGCTATGACGCTTTCGTGCTACACTATAGATTAAATATAGAAGATCAATCAGGCCATCGTCATCCCGATCAATATCGCGATGTAACTACCGCCCTGCGTATTATTAAGTCGCGCGCCAAAGAATGGAAGCTGGATGCTGAGCGCATCGGTATACTAGGCTTCTCTGCCGGAGGGCATCTTGCATCGATGTGTGCCACCATGCATTTACCTGCAAAGAAAAAATCAAGAGATATACTGGAGCAATGGAGCAGCAGGCCGGCCTTTGCTATTCTTATTTACCCGGTAATAACATTAGCCGGTGCAGCAGCACATAATTATAGTCGCGAGATGTTGCTGGGTAAAAATCCTGACAATGAACTGGTCGATTCACTCTCTACACACAACAGGGTAAATGCCCATACGCCCCCTACATTCCTGGTATATGCTACAGACGACAATGCCGTGCCACCCGACAATGGTATACTCTTCTACCAGGCACTCCGAAAAAATAATATACCGGCCAGCCTCCACATCTACGATCATGGCGGTCATGGTTTCGGCATGGCCCCAAAAGATAAAGTACTAAACACCTGGCCGGGACTAAGCGTGCAATGGCTCGAACGACTGGGCTACGCAAAGTAGCCGTTCGGGTATGTGATCTATACCTCGACATTCATTATTCCGTGTTCGATATTCGCTATTCAGTTAATAGTTAACCGTTAATCGTGGGTGTGTTTTGAAATCCAATTATCCTTTGTTCTTTCCGACTTTCGCCTCTGTTTTATACGTCAACATTCGTTGATCGATGTTCCCTGTTCGATATTCAATTTCCGTTATTCGTTAGTAGCTGTTCGCTAATCGTGAACGATACCTCCGCCAATGCTTCCGGACTTTCGTCTCCCCAACTTTCGGACTTCTTATCAATCCTCAAAATTTCCAACAACCATTGCATTTCAATTTCCGTTGATTAACTTTGTATTTCAAAGTACTTTTTAATGAAACAAATCCAGGAGTACGAAAAGGACATTGCTTCCATCCGCAACATGATGGAGCGTTCATCCAAATTCATCTCTCTCAGCGGTTTATCCGGAGTATTGTCCGGTATATATGCCCTGGCCGGAGCTACAGTTGCTTACTTTACCATCCACTATCCGATCTCTCCTGTTCACTTCCGGCAATATTCACTGCAAACTCCCGAAGCGCTTTCCAAACTGGTGTTGATCGCTACCCTTGTATTGGCCGCTTCTATAACCACGGGGCTATGGCTCAGCCATAAAAAAGCGAAGAAGCATGGCGAAAAACTGTGGAACTCTACGAGCAAAAGTTTAGTATTTAACATGGCTGTGCCACTGGTATCAGGCGGAATTTTTATTCTGATCATGCTATATACCGGGCACTTCGGTCTGGCAGCACCGGCTTGTCTTATATTCTATGGTCTTGCACTGATACAGGCCAGCGTTAACACGGTAGATGAAGTACGCTATCTCGGCTTTTCAGAAATTATACTGGGATTGATCTCGGCTTCTGTTCCAGGGTATGGATTGATCTTCTGGACAATAGGATTTGGTGTTCTTCACATTATATATGGAGGCATCATGTACAACAAATACGACAAGTGAAGAATCCGTTCGACAATCTCGATAAAGTACTGGAGCACCGTGTAAGACTGCAGATCATGTCTGTGCTGGTGACGAACGATGGATATGAATTCAGTTCGCTGAAAGATGTATTGGATGTTACAGACGGTAACCTGGCATCGCATATCAAGGCACTTGAACGGGAGAAGTATGTATCGGTATCGAAATCATTTATAGATCGCAAACCGAATACAAAGTATAAAATTACCGAGCGCGGGCGCACGGCTTTCAAAAAGCACCTGGATGCGATGGAGGCTGTGATAAAACAACAGAAATAATTTTTTTATCGATCAACTTTGCATTTGAAAGTACTTTTAGATGAACACAAAAAGCTATTACCTGATCCCTTCATTCAATATGAAAACACTACTCAACAAAACAGCGCTTTGGTTTTGTATAACCATTATAACCGCGATTGTGCTAAAGATTCTTTTTACAGGCATAACCTCGGGCGAAATGATCATGTTCATCCACCCGACCAGCACCATGCTGGAGTATATGCTGAACAAGCAGGCACTCACTACATCAGGAGGTTTTTTCTTTCCGGACCTGAATATTATGATCGATCGCTCTTTATCCAGCGAAAACTTCCTGGTGATCGTGTTCTTCGTTTTGTCGTGCACCGTACCCTATCACATCTTTCGGGCATGGCAGGCTATACTTCTGTACGGTGGTGTATTGCTGGCTTCGTTCATTCTAACACTTACCATCAGCGCTATGCGCATTACGCTGGCATTACCGGTGCTGCGCCTGCAGGATTCCTTTCCGTGGCTTAACTCTTTCTGGATGCAACGTGTGGAAGGTGGTATAGTATATCTGCTCGCGTTACTGCTGGTATATATACTCTTCCGGAATATATTTATCCGCATCAAACAACAATACACTATACAACAGACACAGGCTGCCACGATACGACACAACCTCCTCGTTACTTACAGAAAAAATTCTCCTATACAATAAACTCCTATACTTTATGCAACCATCATCATCTCCTGCACCGCTGGGACAAGTCTTTGAAAGGATCAGTGCCTGGTTCCGTGATTCCATCGTGATAAAACTTTTCGCGATTGGTTTATTAATTCTCATTCTGCTTATACCGCAGGTATGGCTTGAATCCATTATGCACGAACGGCAATACCGGGCATCGTCCGTTGTGGATGAAATTACATCCAAGTGGTCTGGCGCACAAACACTGGCAGGTCCGGTGTTAGTTATACCTTTTACCAATCGCGAGAAGATCGACAAAGGCAAAGATGGTATCGAGATACGCGAGTGGACACAGGATGCATACTTTCTTCCGGAGCAACTGACTATAGATGGCACGGTAAATCCGGAGATACGGCACCGTGGACTTTTTGATGCTGCGGTATATAAATCTACCATGCAACTACAAACAACGTTTCAGCGACCCAACTTCAAAAAATTAAACATCGATGAAAAAGATGTACACTGGAACGAAGCACACCTGGTTCTCTGCATCAGCGATCTGCGTGGCATCAGTGAAAACCCATCATTTAAGTTAGATACCATTTCATTGCCAAGCGAACCTTCCAACCAGATCGGTTTTGGTGTAAGAACACCACCCCATACAGCTGCTTCTTCTTATGATGACAACTATAGCATTACATCTACCGCCAGCACTACCAGCAAAACAGGAATTATAGCGACTCTACCCTGGCAAACAGCGGCAGACTTTACTGGTAAAATTTCTACGCAAATCAGTTTAAAAGGAAGCACGTCACTGAATTTTATACCTACCGGTAAAACTACCGAAGTTGTATTGCAAGGTCCGTGGAGCAGCCCGAGCTTCAATGGCGAATTTCTTCCTGTATCAAACAGTATAGATGAAAAAGGATTTACTGCAAACTGGAAAGTATTACACTATAACCGCCCGTTTGCCCAGGAGTGGACTGGCACTGAGCAGGAATTTTCCGGCTCTGCTTTTGGCGCCGAACTGTTAATACCAGTTGATCAGTACCAAAAGAGTATACGCACAGCGAAGTATGGTGTGCTGATCATCCTGCTTACGTTTATCTCGTTATTCCTGGTAGAGATTATTAAGAAGATTCGCATCCATGCTTTTCAATATTTACTGATCGGTGTAGCGCTGATTATATACTATACATTATTGCTATCGCTGTCAGAACACATCGGGTATAACCTCGCGTATCTCGCTGCGTCTACCGCTACCGTTGTGCTGATCAGTCTCTACTCGCTCAGCTTCTTGAAGCGCACTTCGCTGGTCATGTTCTTTGGCGCTATATTGTCTTTCTTCTATGGCTTCATTTTCGTGATTATCCAAATGCAGGATTACTCCCTGCTCATCGGAAGTATAGGCTTGTTCATGGTAATTGCCCTGGTGATGTACTTCTCGCGCAACATTAAGTGGTATAAGGAAGCCGAGGTAGTAGCAGAAAGTTGAAAGTTGAAAGGCACTGCCCAACTTTGAACATGGAGCTTTGAACCAGGAACTCCGAACAAAAAAAAGAAGCCCACGTTAAATTCGTGGGCTTTCTTTTTATATACTGGTATATCTGTATACGTAATCCTTATTCCTTATCGAGGAATGGGTAGCGGTAATCTACCGGAGGTACAAATGTTTCCTTGATCGTGCGGAGCGATGTCCAACGAAGCAGGTTTACTTTAGCACCGGCTTTATCATTCGTGCCCGATCCTCTTGCGCCCCCAAAGGGTTGTTGTCCTACCACCGCGCCCGTAGGCTTATCGTTGATGTAGAAGTTACCCGCAGCATTGGAGAGTTTCTTCGTAGCAAGGTCTATCGCATAACGATCTTTCGACAGGATAGAACCGGTTAATGCATACGGAGAAGTTTTATCTACAAGCTCCAGCGTAGCTTCAAAGCTGTCGGCAGGATATACATATATAGTCAATACCGGACCGAATATCTCTTCGCACATAGTAACCGAAGATGGATCTTTCGATACGATCACCGTTGGCTCAACGAAGTATCCTTTCGATTTATCGTATTTACCACCGGCTACAATTTCGTTCGTAGGGTTCTTGCGGGCTTGCTCTATATAGCCAGCGATCTTATCGAATGAGCGCTCGTCAATCACGGCATTGATGAAATTGCCGAAATCTTCCGTGCCGCCCATCTTAAAGCTCTTCAAGTCTTCAAGTAAATATTTCTTTACATCTTCCCACAAGTTGGAAGGTATATAAGCACGCGATGCTGCAGAGCATTTTTGTCCCTGGTATTCAAAAGCTCCGCGTGATAATGCCGTTGATACTTCTTTAGCATTCGCGCTCTTGTGCACCATGACAAAATCTTTTCCACCGGTCTCTCCTACCAGGCGCGGATACGTTCTATACTTGTGTATATTCTGTCCGATAGTCTTCCACATATTCTGGAACACCGCTGTGCTACCGGTAAAATGTAGCCCGGCAAAATCGTGATGATTGAAAATGATATCACCGGCAGTAGGGCCATCTACATAGATGAGGTTGATCACACCATCCGGCAAGCCTGCTTCTCTCAACACCTGCATAATTACATGGGCTGCATATACCTGTGTATAGGCAGGCTTCCACACTACGGTGTTACCCATCAGCGCCATACTCGCAGGTAAATTACCCGCGATAGCGGTGAAGTTGAAAGGCGTTACTGCGAATGTAAATCCTTCCAGCGGACGATACTCCATGCGGTTCCATATACCGGGTGATGATGCCGGTTGCTCCTGGTATATCTGCGACATGAAATATACATTGAAGCGCAGGAAGTCGATCAGCTCACACGCTGAATCGATCTCTGCCTGAAAAGGACTTTTTGATTGGCCGAGCATGGTAGCGGCATTGATCTTATAGCGATAAGGCCCTGCCAGCAGATCGGCTGCTTTCAAAAATATACTTGCACGATGTTCCCAGTCGAGGTTTGCCCACTGTTCCTTGGCTGCAAGCGCAGCTTCTACTGCCTGCTTTACATGCGCAGCTTCACCTTCGTGAAAATAGCCCAGGGTATGTTTGTGATCATGCGGAGGCGACAGGCGTATTTTCTTTCCTGTACGAACTTCTTCCGCTCCGATATACATGGGAATATCTGTTTCCTGTGCGCGTGCCTCTTCGATGGCTTTCTTCAGGGCAGCACGTTCTTTACTTCCGGGAGCGTAGCTGAGTACAGGTTCATTCTTCGGATCAGGAACGTGGAAAAATCCTTTCGACATAAATTATGATCTGTTATAGGTTAATGTTCAAAATGAGTTTTGTGCGGCAAATGTAAATAATTCACAGAATCTGCCGCAGTTCCGAAAGGCAAGCTATTTCATGTGTTACAATGCTTTCGTGTGCGCTGCGCTCGGGGTTATAAAAAATATTATCGATCGATGCGTTGCGCGAGCCTCCTATGTCGGTAATCAGATTATCTCCGATCATAATCGCTTCGTGATTTTGAATGGCGTAACGGTTCAATGCATACTCAAATATTTCTTTCGCAGGCTTTTTATGTCCGGCTTTTTGTGAAGTAACAATGTGATCGAAATACTTGTGCATGTTACCGGAGGTAAGCTTGGTATGTTGGATCTCTTCAAAACCGTTAGTAATTACCGACAGACTATATTTTCCATGCAGATAGTCCAGCACTTCAAGAGCATACGGCATCAGGTTTCCTTTCTTCGGGCATGCTTCAAGATAATCTACCGATATATCTTCGCTCAGCTTTTCGCTATAGGCATGAAAGGGTTCCAGTATCTGTTTGAAACGTTGCTCGCGAATCACTTCACTGCTGATCTTGCCGGTATCATACAATTCCCATAACTGCGTATTCACTATTTTGAATCGCTCCTGAAAAGCTTCAAGTGAAGTAACTCCTTTTTCCTGCAGGTTATAGTGATGATATAGTTCACGAAGCGTTTCTCGCGAATTTGTTTCGTAATCCCACAGTGTATGATCGAGGTCAAAAAAAATGCAGGTGTATTTCTTATCCGGTAGCATGCTTGTTATCTCTAATGTAAAATCAAATCAGGATGTTGATAAATCCCGAAGCTTGTTATTCTAATCGCTTTTTAATCGTTCCTTTTCCAATCGGCCACCACGCCATTGCTGTATCTGTCGGTTGTTCACGGCCAGTTCGCGGTTGGTAAACAATGTTTGATAGATATGCTGATCGTGCTGCAGCTGCGAGTCCCTTCGCAGAAACTGAAATATCTGTTTAATGATATCAGCCACTTCATCTTTTATCTGGTAAAATACCCAGTGGTTGTATCGCCTGTGGCTTAATATCCCCGCATTCTTCAGGTAAATAAGATGCCGCGAAGTTTTTGCCTGCGTAAAATCCAGGATTTTTTCCAGGTCTGTTATGCACATCTCACCGTTCATAAAAATCAGGTGGAGAATCCGCAAGCGCGATTCATCGGCACAGGCCTTAAAAATCTGCGATCCAAGCGTAAGATTAAAACTTTTTAGTCGCATGGTACATCCTTGCAATATTGCCAAAGGTATGGGAAATTAGGCAGTTGTATGGCTTATCCCTATATTTGAACAACCTGAGCGAAGTAGAAACCGTGAAATTGTACTTGAAAAAATTCATCATTCTTGGCCTGTTGCTGCTGTCTGTTCTTTGTACTGCTCAAGTAGCACAAGCACAGCAAAAAAAGAGGATCATCCAGCTATCCGGTGTTGTTATTGAAGAAGACACTGTGAATGGCAGACCTGTGCCAGGTGTGCATGTATATGTACCCAAAGCAGGCCGCGGTACAACCACCAACAACGTAGGTTTCTTTTCCATGCCGGTGCTTACCGGTGATGAGATCGTAATATCTTCTGTAGGATATCAGCATAAAAGTTTTACTGTTCCTGACGATTCGCCAGAGTATCAAACCATTATTATCACGATGCTGCAAGACACCACTTTGCTGCCAGAAGTAGTGGTAATGCCTTTCCCTACCGAAGAAGTTTTCAAAGAAGCAGTACTCGCACTGAATCTTCCCATGGAAGATGAGCGTGTCGATAAAAAGAATATGAACCAGGAACTGCTGGCGTTAATGGTAAAAACCACTCCGATGGACGGATACCAGAACCAGCGATACTATCTTAACCAGTGGGCTGGCTCTACCAACTCTAAATTCCAGCCTGTTACCAACCCATTCCTGAATCCTTTCAACTGGGTGAAGTTCTTTAACTCGCTGAAGAAGAATAAGAAGAAGTAATTTTCAGATTGCCGGCCTTTTCGATTTGCTCTGCTTTGGCAGTATAATCTTTATTATTAATATTGCAGCCCAAAATTCCGGAGATGCCGGAAGATATTCGAACCATTCTTTTGATTGAGTTCTCGAAATATCTAAAAGAAAAATAATTACTCGGGGTGTAGCGCAGCCCGGTTAGCGCA
>NZ_DATCSD010000458.1:0-17502 GCF_036568665.1 Ohtaekwangia sp.
CACTTTTCCGACAACAGCAAAATATAGTACAAGAAAAAAGTAATAATATTATAATTTTCATGGCTAAATATTTCATGTCACAGATTCCTCATATAGTCGCATTGATATACTCAATGATTCTTGTAACAGTCCTCTATGTCAATACGGTAAATCAAATCAATCACTTATCGTATGGATGCGATTTAATCCTTTGCCGATGGTTCAATCCCCATTGAACCAATACTGCATTAACCGGCAGAACACTTAAACCATATTCTGTAATAGCGTAGCCTACACTCACTGGTTTAGTATCCAGCACAGTTCTTGTAATCAGTAAATTCATTTCCAGGTCATGCAATTCTTTTGATAGCATCTTGGATGAAATACCTTCTACTGCCCGCTGAATCTTTTTAAATGTATTGGTTTCGGAAGCATGGTTATTCAGGTGCCGCATAATCCTTAATTTCCACTTGCCTCCCAATACTTCCAGGCTGTCGATAATAGCCGCCAGCTCCTGCTCACAGGTTGCTTCCTGTATATTTCCGTTAATGTCAATTGATACCATATAGCATTGATAGTTACCTAAAGGTAACCGGCTACCTCCGGTTAACCTATAGCAATGATAAACGATGTCCTGATAATTTTGATGCATCATTTACTAAATGATCCGATCACAATGAAAGAACTTGACTATTACGTACTGGATGTATTTACCGACCAACGCTATAAAGGCAATCAACTCGCGGTAGTCCATTGCACAGAAGAACTTACAAGCAAACAATACCACGCCATTGCGAGAGAGTTTGGATTTTCGGAAACATCCTTTATACACTATTCAGAAAAAGACCATGCACTGGCAGTACGCTCATTTACACCGGGCGAATTTGAAGTTGTGGGTGCCGGTCATAATCTTCTGGGTGCCGTTTGTCTCGCACTGATTAAACGATGGGATATATTTAAAGATCAGCAAGGCGACTCCTGGGTAATAATCAAAGATACCAAAATCCCGCTGGCTATTACCGGGAAAAATTCTCTTCCCTATGTAGCCATGAAGCAAAAGAAAGCCGAGGTAATTGCACATATACCATTTGATACTATAACAAAAGCCGTTGGCTTGAGTGTGAGCGATTTGAATTTAAATCATTGGGATATCAGCGTGGTTCAAACAGAAGTTGCCCACCTGATGGTACCCGTAAAAAACAGCGAGGCTTTACAACGTGCCGTGCCTGATAAAATCAGATTAAAAGAAGCATCTGAAAAATATGGCTTTGAAGGCTGCTATCTCTTTACAACCGACCATCCTCATACAAGTATACTTGCTGAAACACGATTCTTCAATCCCGGTATTGGTATTGATGAAGACCCGGCTACCGGAACTGCAGCAGGGCCATTAGCCGGATATCTTGAACAACAGGGATATATCAAACAAGACACAGACTATACCATCCTGCAAGGTGTTGCTGTCAAGCATCCCTCCTATATACATGTTAAAGTTTCAGGTGATGGGATTTGGATCAGCGGCTCTTCCGTCATTGTTATGGAAGGAACACTTTATCTTTAAGATATATATACATACTTAAAAAATATCCTGCAACACTTTCCTTGCTGCGTGGTAGCCGCTCATGCCGTGAACGCCACCGCCCGGAGGCGTGGATGCCGAACCTATATATAGGCCTTTTGCTGAAGTTCTGTAGGGAGAAAATCGGAGCGCAGGGCGGGTAAAGAGCTGATCAATTGTTATCGCTCCTCCGTTGATGTCGCCTCCTATATAGTTGGGATTATGGAGTTCCATTTGTTCGGTGTTCATGGTTTGCCGGGCAAGAATGCGATCTCTGAATCCGGGAGCAAAACGTTCTACCTGCTTTTCTATTATCCCGGTCATATCAACCGTTGAGCCATTCGGCACATGGCAATATCCCCACAGAGTATGTTTTCCCTGGGGTGCTCGTGTCTCATCAAAAACACTTTGCTGCGCCAGTAATACAAAAGGTTGCTCGGCATGTTTACCGCTCCACGATGTTTGTTCCGATGCCGCTATCTCTTGCCACGTATTGCCTATATGTACAGTCCCTGCTGCACGACAAGCTGCAGCGGTAAACGGCACCGGGCCATCGAGTGCCCAATCTACTTTAAACACGCCCATCCCATACCGGTACCGTTGTAATTGTTTTTTATAGACCGGAGAAAATTTATGCCCGGCAATTTGCAACAACTGGCGTGGTGTGGTATCAAATATTATAGCATGGGCAGAAGGTAATTGTTCCAATGATCGTACATAAAAATTCGTTTCGATCTTGCCGCCTATAGAAACAAAATAAGAAGCCAGTGCCTGTGCTATAGATGCCGATCCGCCTTTTGGTATAGGCCATCCCCTGGCATGTGCAGCACTCAGCAACACCAGGCCTATAGCAGAGGTTGCCAGCTTGGAAAGTGGCAGAATAGAATGCGCAGCCATACCAGCCCAAAGACCTTGTGCTTCTTTTGTAGTAAAATACTTTGCCAGTGTATCAGCAGGTTTCAGAGCCTGTAAACCAAATTGTATCAAGGGCAATGGATGGTTTGGAATATGTAACGGTCCTAGTATATCTGGTAACAGCTTATCAAAATTCTTTACCTGTATACCAATCAGCTTACGATATTTCTCTGCATCATTTCCCAATGACGCTGCCGTTACATCGAGAGAGTTACTGAGCACAGCGGCACTTCCATCATCAAAAGGATGTGCCGCGGCATATTCCGGCTGGATAAATTCAAGACCATGCTTATGCAGCGGAAGTGAAGAAAAGAATGGCGATGCCACAGCCATCGGATGTATAGCCGAACATAGATCATGTATAAAGCCCGGCAGTGTAACCTGTGCAGAACGCAAACCACCGCCAATAGTATCTTTACCTTCTACAAGTAAAACCGAAAGTCCTTCCTGTTGCAAGGTTATAGCAGCTGCCAAACCGTTTGGCCCGGAGCCAACAACAATAACATCGAAATCGCGTTTATCCAGTTTCGCCATAACAAGTGCTTCGCGCTATAGTTACTTCTTTGAATCCGGATGCAAATATACTTCTCCGCTCCTTTGTATCACCCAGCGCGTTACTGAATTAAAATGATAGCCGCCTGTTCCGCCACGCACCGTTAACAGATCTTTATAAGAAGGCTGTATATATCCCGTTTCGTCAATGGCGCGACTCATAATCTCGGTTTCTTCTCCATTCCAGTTCCACAAAAAACGAAAAGCTGTATGCGCTTTATCCAGAACGGGAGATTGAAGCAAAGCTTCGCTCCAGGTTTTACCGGCATTGGTGCTTACTTCTACTTTTATAATTTTACCACGACCACTCCATGCTATACCGCGTATCTCAATCCATCCTTTTTCAACGCGTGCAGGATAAGCCGGATAGGTAATGATCGAACGCGCATCCATTACAAAACTGAACTGCCGGATCTTGCCACCGGCAACAGGCTCGGTATATTTCGAAGTTTCTTCGCGCGTCATGAAAGGTTTATCGGAGATCTCGATTCTCCGTATCCACTTAACCGATGTGTTCCCTTCCCATCCGGGAAGTACCAATCGCGCAGGATAACCTTGCTCCGGGCGTATAGCCTCACCGTTTTGTGCATAGGCTACCATCGTGTCGTCCCAGCCTTTTTGTATCGGTATACTTCGCGTCATTACGGCTGCATCCGATCCTTCTGCCAGAAACCAGCTCGCCTTCGGATCAATACCGACTTCTCTGAATAATGTCGACAACATAACACCCGTCCATTCGCTTTGACTGGTAAGGCCGCACACTTCCTGTGGTGATAATGTTTCTTTGTTGCCTCGAAAATTACCGGAGCATTCCAGGAACATAATTCGCGATACCGAGGGAAAACGTTTCAGATCGCGCAAGGTAAAGATCATCGGTTTCTTTACCATACCATGAATGAGCAGCTCATATTTCTCCGGATCGATCAACGGCACACCACCATGATGGCGTTCATAATGCAGATCAGAAGGCGTGATCGTACCAAACAAATCCTGCAACGGTGTACGCGATGAAGTATCAGAAGGAAGCTTTACCGGTTTCTCAAAGGGCGAGCGTGTTCCTACTATACCGGGAGGTGGTCCGAGTTTTTTAGTCGGGTCTCCTGTCAATTCAGTTTCGGTAATAGCTTTCTGCATCACCTTACCGAACGTTGTTTGCACCAATACGATTGCCGCTGTTGCAGCTCCACCCAGTAAGGCTCTTCGCTTGATGCGCGGGCCGCTATATTTACCGCCTTTGTTATCCTGCTCGCTCATCGCACTTCAGGTCCTCCTCTCCTGTCATCATCTATAAAAAGTTTTTTAGCGGGCATCTCCACTTGTGGCAATGTCTGCGCATCCATTACTGCGGTTGAATCAATGATGTCATTTCTATAAAGTAAAAATGCTACCAGACTATATACTTCATCGGTTGTTAATGTACCGGGCGAGTTATAGGGCATGGCCCGGTAAATATAGTCGTATAAGGTTGTAGCATACGGCCAGTAATTACCGATGGCCTTCTCTCCCTTTGCGTGGGGATCATGATAACGGGCTACAAGTTTACTATAAGGCCCCTCTACACCGGTCTTGCCATGACATATAGCACACCTGGCGATATAGATGGTTTTACCCTGCAACGCATCACCGGAGCCAGGCTTGAGTCCTTCTCCATCCGGACGCACATCTGTATTGAGCGAATCTATCTCGGCAACACTCGCCAACCTGCCATAACCAAAGGTTGACGGCCACGCAGAGGTATCGTTAACTGCTGCCGACTCCCGTTCTCCTTTGCAGTTTATCAAAAGAAAAACCGGGATTAAAATCACTCCTATATTTTTCATCGCTGGTGGATACGTATAAAAAATCTTCATACTGTCACAGGCCGATATATATACTAATATTTACCGGCCACCAGTTTTCCTTCCGACAGGAGATAGTGCCGGTCAGCTCTATCCAGCACTACATAGATAGAATCCTGATCTTCGTTCAAGCCCTTCAGAATTACATGCTTGCCATCAACCGTCTGGTAGTTGAGCACCATCCTGTTTCGCTTGTCGAATTTATTTCCGGCTTGTGCAAACTCACGATCTCTGCGGGCAGTAGCCGCACGCGGATCTATAAAGTTCACTTCATTACCAATGTGTTGCCAGGCCTGCTGGCTGATCCAGTCATCACTATATATACCGCCTTTTCGATTGGCCGGTATATCTATTCTGCTTTCGGCAGGCGCTCCGTTTCCGGGACCATCGCCACCGGCACCGGCCACTATATTTCTCCGGTCAGGCTGCGCTTTATACTTGTCCTGCAGATAGAGTATATTTTCCAGCGTATCGGCATAGTAATGAAACACACGTCTGCCTCCTGCTGTACCGGTAAGTTCAAAGGTCCGGTTAATATCGCGCTGCGGATCGCCACCACCATTGGAAAGATCGAGTGGTGCCGGTTTATTTACTTTGAAAGTAAGCGATGTCCAGTTTTCGAACGTTGCTTCCTGCCAGCGAACGGTATCCAGCGGAGAGTACGGTATATCTTTACCATTTACCCGGAAGGTTGTTACGTTATAGTATCCTCTCAGCTGAGTAATACCTTTTGAGGACGGCTGTTTATAGGGATCGTATAAAAAGTTGATCCATTGCAGGTAAAAAAGCCACACCAGAAAAATACCTATGGTCGCTACTTTGATACCTATACGCCCGAAGCGCTGCCACGCTTTGGAAAACGCAGGATAGTAACTCACAATCTGTGCAGGCTTCTCCTTTATCAGCAAGGCATACAAACCCGGAATATAGTGCACGATCAGAAATGCCGAGAGCAATACAAAGTAAGAACTATATACATGCACTCCGCCATCGTAAGCAAAATTTACATATACTATATCTCCCAATGCACCAAACAGTAATGCGGCACCGATCAGGGTTGTCTTTCTAAAGAATAACAATGTACCGGCCGTAATTTCCACAACCCCGGCAAACACCTGGTACCAGGGCACTATACCAATGGAAAGCCAGTATATCTTCTGGGCAGTAAAGTCGCCAAAGTCGGTGTTCAGCAATCCGTATGAAGGATAAGGCATTTGCACCGGAAGTAATTTTGTAAATCCAAAGCCTATAATACCAATGGCAGCACGGTAGCGAACAATAGCACGAAGCCAATAATATAGCAAATTATACTCGGCAGGTTCCGGCTTTCGCTTCTTGTCAATAAATGTCCAGATCACTCCGCCAACAATACTCACGAGCAATGTTATGATCCAGTTGGCATAGCCTTGCAGGGCATTACCAAAAATGGTATTCCCAAATATATTAAGACCAGAACCAAACCGGGCAATATCATATAGATCGCGGTAATGCAGGCGCGTCCAGTCGATGCTGATCACGTGTTTATACCACTCCAGGTTATTGGGTATACATATACTGATAAAAAAGATAAAGGCTATACGAAATGCCACGAGGTGACTCTGCTTCCATTTTGCAGTGCCGGTATCTTTTAAAGATGTATCGGGTGTATTGGCTGACATAGTACTTGTATATTATAGTTTCAAACCTCTTCGTCTTCCCTGTTTGGCAGCTTCCTGCAAGAGGTATTTTTTATCGATGCGATGCAGCACAACGCGAAGCGAATCGTTCTGCGCATTAATACCGGAAAGCACGATCTGATCGTTGGCCGGACGTTCATATTTCAATGTAAACTGGTCGGCCGCATGATGGCTGTTCCGGTTCTTCAGCGTAAGTACGTGCTGCGCAGAATCTATACGATAGGTATAATAGTGACGCGAAGTGGTGCCCGAAAATTCATAGATGCGATCATCGTTGTCGGTAAAGATCTCTTCTGTAGTAGCTATCTGCGGAACTACCGGGCTGTTCGAACGGATACTTAACGTGGCCCACTTCTCGAACACGACATCCTTCCAGCGCAGCGGGTCGGTTGCCGAAGGAGGTAACTCTTTTCCATTGATACTGAACTGTGTTACAGTATAGATACCACTCGCACCGGCTAAACCTTTACTGTTCGGATACTGGTATATATCCTCGCTATAGCTTGCATACGTTCTGAAAGCATAGAGAACAACAAATACAAAAACAAAAACACTTTTGAGGATAATGCGCGCATTGCGGATAGAGTCATCAGCAAAAGAAGGTTTGAAACGAGGCGGAGAGGTTATTTTCTCCTGCGAAGTCAGCGAAATAAGTCGCGGCACATCGTAGGCAAGCAGAAATATAGCGAAGCTCGCCAGCAACGATCCATATACATACTCCCCTCCTTCGTACGCCAGGTTTGAAAGTATTACGTTGCCGGTAAACGGTATAATGATAAAAGCGCCTATCGAAGCCGTCTTTCTATAGAGCAACAAAAGTGCTGCTGATATTTCCACCAGGCCCAGAAAGGATTCATAGCCCGGCACGATCCCCGTGCTCATCGAAAATACTTTCCAGTCTGCTATATCTCCGTAGTGGGTATTCAGATTACTCAGTGATGGCAACGGCATTTGCATCGGGAAGAATTTTATAAAGCCATAGGCAAGCAACGCTGCCGCCAGGCGATAACGCAAGGCTACACGCAACCAGTAATATAGTTTGTTATATTCTCTGCGCCTTTGATCGGCAAGTCCCCACACGATAGCACCGGCTATAGCGATAGCACCTGTCACAAGCCAGTCTTCAAAAACCGGTACATTCGAAAAGAACCGCGGTGTATAATGCGCCAGGTAGAAAAAATTACCGAAATGCAATGAAAACCAATCCAGCGAGATTAAGTCACGGTAATATTTCCAGTCGAGCGGAATTACCTGCAGCGAAAAATAAATGAAGAAGAAACGAAACAATATCTTTTCATAGTTCTTCCATTCAGGTGTAAATACCTGCGATTCACGGGACGTTCCCAACACATCTTTTACGCTGTGTTCGTTGTGAGTACCTTCTGTTGGTACAACCAGTTTATTCAGAAGTGCCATGATAAATTATTTATAGGTATATAATTAATATCCTTGATTTTGAGGAACCAGATTACCATCTACCAATATCTGGTCGGCCGGAATTGGCAACACCAGTCGGAAAGATTCCGTCACATTCAGTACATCATCTGCACGACCGGTTCTCACCAGGTCGAACCAGCGATGCGGCTCCAGTGCAAACTCTACTCTGCGTTCATTCTCAATGTCGAGTAATAGATCTTCCTTCGTAGAGGATGTACTCCCAGGCACAGACGAACGATCGCGCACGGCATTCAGATCGGCCAATGCATCTACCAGTTCGTCCTGTTGTGCCCGCGCCTCAGCACGGATCAGGTATAGTTCAGCGATACGAAATATATAGGATGGATCGGATGCTGGCGTGCGATAGTACAGGTTACCGTACCAGCGGTTCTGATTATCTTTTGCTACGAGTGTACTGCGTGTCCCTCCTATAGCGACATTATTCAGCAAGGCAACAAGTGCATCGTTGGGGGCCCACTGCCGTGTGCCGCCATTGGTTTGTGGTTGCCACTGGTTACGGTGCGAGTTTACCTCTGTTGTTCCATTATAGAATATTTCAAATACAGACTCATCGGTACCGCGCGCATTCGCTGCGAAGAAAGCGCTATAGGGTTTCAATAATTTATACTTTGAATCCGCAATCAGTTTGGATGCATACTCTTCTGCTTTCGGATAATCTTGCTGGTATAGATAGAATCGCGCTTTCAATGCCCACGCTGTTTTACGCGTTGCACGATAGCGATCCGTTGTTTCCGGCAATAATGTTTCAGCCAGCTCAAGATCGCTCAGAGACTGTGCATATACCTGCTCCTGCGGGCTCTTGCCTATATCTCCATTTTCACCTGCTACCGTAGTAGGCTTCGTGATGATCGGAGCCCCACCCCAGGTTCTTGCCAAATCGAAATACGACAGTGAACGCACAAAGTATGCTTCGCCTAAATATTGATTGCGCAGCGCATCGGTCAGCACCGGGTCGGTTATAGCAGGCACTGCTGCTATAATATTGTTCGCGCGGTTGATCGCCCTGTATATAGCATTCCAGGCAGCGCTGATCGTAGCGTTGTCGGCATTTACTTTATGATTGATAAACTCCTGTACCTGCGATTGTGAACCGGTCCACTGAATGTTATCTCCGGAGAGGTAACCGATCGATTGAAACGATGTTCCATAATAACCGGCATCGCCCAATGCACTATATAAACCTCTTACCGCTGATTCTGCAGAAGCTTTATCAACGATCACATCATCGGTAGTAGACAGCGAGTCTTTCGGTGTTACATCCAAAAAGTCGTTGCAGGAAGTAACCACAGCTATCAGTAATATGAACAGAAAGGAAGTATATATTTTCGTTCTCATATTGTTCTTCATTTAAATTATAGGGAAACATTTACACCAAACTGTATACTTCTTGGCTGCGGAGGTGTGCCAAGATCTATACCCTGCTCATTCTGACTGCTGCTGGCCGCTGATTCAGGATCAAGCCCGGTATAATGTGTAAAGAGCAACAGGTTGGTGCCGGCTGCATATACCCGCACCGAGCCAAGATTGAGACGTTGCACGAGTGCTGCAGGCAGTGTATATCCCAGTGTGAGTGAACGCAGGCGCAGGAACGAACCATCTTCGAGCCAGCGGCTGCCACCATCGCGATAGTTATTTACGTTTACACCATCCGGGCGCGGAACATCGGTAACATCACCTGGTTTCTGCCAGCGATCCATGTTGTGCTTGAAGATTACACGCGCAGCATCGCGCGCACCACCACCTTCACCAAAGAAACGGTTGTGATTATATACTTCGTTGCCATACTGGAAAGCGAAAAACACCGAGAAGTCAAAACCTTTATACTTGAGGTTGTTGGTAATTCCGCCAAAGAAGTCCGGCCATATACTTCCGTATATCTGGCGATCTTCAGTTGTGATCTTGTTATCTTTTACTACTTCGTCATAGATCACATTACCGGTCTGCGGATCAACACCTTTTTCTTTATATACCCAGAAAGAATATAGCGGGTGGCCTTGCTGCTGCAGTATAAGATCACGGCTGCCATACTTCAACGGGGTCGCTAACTTTTCAATGTTGTTTACATTTCTCGAAATGTTGAATGTGGTTGTCCATGAAAAATCACTGCGGGTAATGTTCTGCGATGTAATAGCAAACTCAAATCCTTTGTTGCTGATCTCGGCTCCATTCTTCCAATAGCTGGCAAATCCTGTTTTTGCCGGCAGTGTTACCAGCAACAATCCGTTGGTGGTATATTTATTATATACATTGAACTCGAACGAAAGGCGATCGCCCCACAGACCTACATCCACACCGGCATTAAACTGTCGTGTAGTTTCCCACTTCAGATCGGGGTTTGCCAATTGCTGTGGTGCTATACCGGGGTTGCTCTGATACGATGCACTGCCCGACCACAAACCTTGCGCGGCAAAATTTCCTATACCATTCTGATTTCCGATAAGACCATAGCTTGCACGCAGTTTAAGTTCGCTGATGGCTGCTATATCTTTCAAAAAGCTTTCCTGCTTCACGCGCCAGGCTGCTCCTACTGAAGGAAAATATCCCCAGCGGTTTTTTGCACCGAAGCGCGATGAACCATCGGTACGTATACTTACATCCAGCAGGTAACGATCGTTGAAACCATAATTTACTTTCGCAAAGAATGAAGCAAGTGTACTCTTCGTCCAGCTTTGTGTACTGGTAGTGCTGGCCGCGGCTGAAATAGTTTTCAGATCGTTACTGGCAAAGCCTCTTCCCTCTGCATACGTGCGTGAGAGTACATCGCTTTGCAGTGTATTACCGATCAACGCTCCGAAAGCATGTTTACCAATTTCCTTTTTATAGGATAATGTCTGTTCATTGAGCAGTGTAGTAAATTGACTTACGCTCGATGTAGCAAGACCTCCCTGTGCCCCCAGTAATGTATAGGTATTCCAATATTCTGATTCATCGTAGTTGTTATAGTCTGCACCAAAACTTGTGCGGAAGGTAAGTCCCGGAAGAAGCTGCGCTTCAGCATATATATTACCGATATACCGAAGGCTTATGGAGTTAACATCATAGTTGTTGAGCAACAGCGTAACATTGTCGAAACCGGCACGGCCTACCAATTCACCATTCTCATTATAGGGCGACAAATACGTTGGTGTATGCAAGGCTGCCTGTAAAAGTCCGCCCTGCGGACCATCGCCTGCACGGCCCTGATTTCTATACGAACGCGTAAGCGCATTGCTCACACCGATCTGTACTTTATCACTAACCTTTTGATCCAGGTTTACCTTGAAACTTGAACGGGTAAAATCTATCGGGCGAAGTATAGATTCCTGTTTGTTATACCCTACGCCTACATAATATTTAGTATTCACTGTTCCACCGGTGAGGGATACATCATAGTTCTGCAGTGTAGCTGTTCTGAATACTTCACTGAGGCGGTCGTAGGTCTGTTGTTCTTCCGGAAGACCGCGCCCTCCTTCTGACACCGGACGGAAAGGTCTGTTGGCATACGTACGATTCAACTTCGGATCATCTATACCTGTGTTGATCCACCACTCATTTACCAGTTGCGCGTGTTCCGGTCCGGTAGTAAGTTCCCAAAGTTTGGCAGCTTTTGCCCAACCATACGAAGCATTGAAATTTACGGTAGGCTTCTGTTCGAAACTGCCGCGCCTGGTCGTAACGATAACAACACCGTTTGCTCCGCGCGATCCATATAGCGCTGTTGCTTCTGCATCCTTCAGCACTTCTATACTTTCAATGTCGGCCGGGTTTATATCGGCTATAGGTGAAGTCGCTTTACCACCGGTGCTTATCGTTTGCAAGCTGTTGCTGTTGATAAATACACCATCCACCACATAGAGAGGATCGTTGTCTGCATTGATAGAGGTTGCTCCGCGCACGCGTACATTTACCGTTTCGCCCGGCACACCCGTATTGCTGGAGATCTGCACTCCGGAAACTTTACCTTGCAATTGCGCATCAAAACTTCCTGCCGGTATACTGCGAACTTCACCCGGATTTATTTTAGCGATCGAACCAATGAGATCTTTTCGCTCCTGTGTTCCGTAACCTACAATCACAATTTCGTCCAGTAGCCCATCCGTTTTCAAAACCACTTCGAGCGGCTCTTCGATGCGTTCATATATTTCTACTTCCTGCGATTTATAGCCCAGCAGATTTACCTGCAGCGAAAAAGGAAATTCTTTTGCCGAAGCCAATGCAAATTCACCATTAACATCAGTAACAGTGGCTGTTGATGTACCTTTGATATTTACCGTAGCACCGGGCACCGGTGTGCCTGCATCATCTTTTACAACTCCCTTCAGGTCTTGTTGCGCATAGAGGGCAGCAACGGTCGTGAAGAAGAGCATACTAAGTATATATTTTTTCATAATAAGGGATTAGGATTAATTTTCTGGTAGTAGAGTTTTACCTGCTCGTGCCGATAAGGCAAAGCAGCGCCACATTCATATATAGTCTGCAAAAATTTACCGGGATCCGGTATGGAGAAGCACTTCCGTGCGTGATATATACTTTACTGCCGGTGCTGCTTCAGATCGTTACCGGCAGGCAGTGCGCGATGCGCCACCTGCTTTTGATCGGATGCCTGTGGCCTGTTTAATGCAGCGCTTACCAGCAGTAACAAAAAGTAGAGAACAAGAAAGGAAACAAGGGACTTCATAATGTTTACAATTAAATTCGGGGGTTAACCAATTGCTGGCGACAGGAGTGCATCTCAATCTTGTTTGATCCCACCACAAACCAAAAAGACTGATGCACTCCCGGAAGCCAAATATCCAGAACCGAAGCACGAATACACTTCGTCTTCTTTTATGGCAGCACTACATGCTCGGAAGAATTACGATCGATACTATTGACGGGAAGAACAACAACAGCACAATTTCAATACTGTGTTGCCCGTGCGTAGATCTTGATAGTTGAATTTCTTTTCCATCGCTGTAAATTTTATAGTTCCTCTTCAGGACAGGCATTAGCACCTTGTGTTAACAGGTTGCTAGAAGTTCATCGAGCCTGCGCTCTCCCTTCTTCTGTATAAAATCAATTTCGGTGGACAATTGATTAATGTGAGGCAAACATACAATCAAAATCTATCAAGTCAATAGATTTAATAGCTTTTTAATGTAAATACCGTTAATCTGGGGACGAGCGGCAATTAACTACACGTCATTCACATCATTTCCCCAACGGAAATGGTATATATATAACTGTTCCACATTTTTCCGGTTTCAACTCTTCTCAAAAAAATATCGAGTAAAAGCATGGAAAAATTCATTCATAAATTTAAGTCTATAGATTTAATAGATTATTATTGTACAGCTCCTGTTTCTCAAACACATAACACACGAATTTTATGAAACACATTGTATGGATACTTTTACTGGCCGGCCACGTTGCCTTTGCCCAGAAGCCAGCTGATCAAACATTCACCATAGAAAATTACTATAAGGTAAAGTGGGGATATGCCGATGAGTTTCTGGAACTTTATAAGAAGAATCACTATCCCCTGCTGAAGAAAGCATTGGAGAAAGGCGATGTCATCTCCATTCAACTGGAGAAACCGCGACAACATGCTTCAGAAGAAACGCGGTGGGATTATCGTATTACGCTTGTCTTCAAGAATAAAGAGGCTGCGTTCGATCCGAATTTAACGGAGCCCTATAAGAAAGCACTATACCCGGATGCAGAAAAACTGAAGAAGGAAGAGCAGCGAAGATTTGAAATTCTGCTGGCACACTGGGATGTTGAGGTGCAACCGGTTGACCTGGAAAAATAGCAGTCTATATATATACTATAACATTATACTATATATGCCAAGAATATCACCCCTGAAGGATGCGTTAACGCCTCCGGAAACCAAAAGTGCTTATCAACAACATATAAGCGCCTACAATGCCCGCATTACCAATATGAAGGCAACACTCGGGCATTCGCTAAATGCTTTTCTGGCCTATATGGAATGGTACCCGCTATACGAAGATGTGAAGAAGATTCTGGGCTCCCGCCTCTCTCCACTCTTTGCCTTGTCTATTTCCGAAGCTTCGGATTGTCCCTTGTGCAGCACGTACTTTCGCAAGATCATTATTGAGGCAGGTGAAAATCCGGATGCACTGAAACTGACCGAAGATGAACAGCAAATACTTTCATTCGGAGCGGCCATTGCCCAACACAAAGGATTTGTGAGTGACGCTATATTTGAACCGATACAAGAACGCTATTCAGAAAAAGAAATTGTTACACTTACCGCCTTTGCCGGCATTATGATTGCCACCAATATCTTTAACAACGTGCTGCATACAGATATTGATGAGTACCTCTTCCCTTTCCGGTCAAACAGAGCTCTTCACGATCATAAAGATCAGTCACTATAGCCACTATTATATATGTAAACAAACATCCATAACCATGAAAACAAAATATATACTTACCCTTACGGCCGGTGTTATATTCACCGGTGCTTTATTCTCCTGCGAAAAGAAAGAACTCTATACGCAGGCCCAGGCAAAGATCGATTCGCTGCAACAGGAAGTTGCCGGTCTTCAAAAATCACAAAGCCAGACAGAGGCAAACAAGAAACTGGTAGCCGAGTTTTACCAGGAGTTATTTGGCGACAAAAATCCGGAGGCCATTGATAAATATATAGGCGATACCTATATACAACATAATCCGATTTTACCTGATGGTAAGGAGCCGTTAAAGCAAGCCGTAGTACAATGGTTTAAAGGAGCTCCGAAAGAAAAAATCGATATACATCACCTGTCAGCAGATGGCGACCTGGTATATATTCACACCAAAGCAACTTTCGGTGGCAAGGTCTCTTCGATCGTTGATATTTTCCGGTTAGAGAATAACAAGATCGTGGAACACTGGGATGTTATACAGACGGTGCCTGAGAAATCAGCCAATCCGCATCCCATGTTCTAAAGTGTAATTCCATACCTATAACTCAAACTAAATATTGATTATGTCACTGAAGGGTCAGGTTGCATTTATTACCGGGGCAGCACATGGACAGGGAAGAGCCACTGCTATAGCGTTAGCCCGGGAAGGTGTACACATTGCTGCATTTGATGTAGCCCAACAACTTTCTTATCCCGGTTATAAACTTGCCTCATCAGATGACCTTGCATCGCTGCAGCGAGAGGTTGAACATCATGGCGTGCAATATATACCGCTGCAAGGCGATGTACGCGTGAATGCCCAGGTAAAGGAAGCGGTTGACAAAACCTTTCAGCAATTCAAGCGCATTGATATACTCTTCAACAATGCCGGTATATGTGCGTATGGACGGGCACACGAATTAACGGAAGAAGCATGGGATGCCATGATTGACATTAACCTGAAAGGTGCCTGGCTCGCAGCACGACACATCATTCCCTATATGATCAACCAAAAATCCGGCAACATTATCAACAACTCTTCTGTTGCCGGGTTGAGAGGCATGAACCGGTTGAGTCATTACGCTGCTTCTAAATGGGGACTTGTTGGTTTGACAAAGTCGTGGGCGCTTGAGCTGGCAGCCTATAACATACGCGTAAACTCCATTCATCCTACCGGGGTAAATACTCCAATGAATGACGGGCTCGCGGCACTGGAAGGAAAAACTCCGCAGCAGATCGCTGAAGCTTCTGCGGGAAATTTACTTCCTGTTCCCTGGATTGAAGCGGAAGATGTAGCCAACGCAGTGCTATATCTTGTATCAGACAAGGCGCGCTATATTACCGGTACACAATTCGTACTGGATGCCGGACTATTGACGCGCTGATATGTCGATCAAACCCCGGCTCAATACATTCGACCTGACGATGATCGTAGTAAGCGTTGTCATCGGCACGGGTATATTTCGTACACCTGTTGAGATCGCACAGAAGGCACAACTGCCTTCTGTTTTTTTTATGGCGTGGATAGCCGGCGCTGTGATCAGTTTATTCGGTGCGCTCACGCTGGCAGAAGTAGGCTCGCGCTATCCGGCAGCCGGAGGCTTCTATAAAATATTCTCGCATTGTTATCATCCGGCTTTTGCCTTTATGGTAAACTGGATATCGGTTATTGCCAACGCAGGTTCCAGTGCATCGGTAGCCATTATGGGTGCCGAGTATATAACACCGCTCGTGTTCCCAGGGCTCGCTTCCGAAACCAGCAGTCGTATCGTAACGATCGCTGCTATACTATTGCTCTACGGCATTAACCTGTTGGGTATAAAAATGGGAGCGCGAACGTTGAATGTATTAATGATCATCAAGATCGGGATGTTAATCCTGCTGATCAGTGCCATGTTCTTTCATTCTTCCGAACAATCTCCGGCTACACAGTCGTTGTCTACCGAAGACTCGCTTAAAGCTTTCTGGGTCTGCTTTGTACCTATATTTTTTACGTATGGCGGTTATCATCAAACCATGAATTTCGGAAGCGATGTACCACGGGCAAACCGCACTATGCCACGCGCTATATTTACCGGTATGTTTATCGTGCTGGTCTGCTATCTGCTGGTAAATATATCGTATGTGCGGGTGCTGGGCTTTGAAGGTCTCAAGCACTCTCCTGCCCTTGCTGCCGAGATGACCGGACTCATTTTTGGAAATATAGCTTCGGTGGTGGTTTCGGTTATTATGTTTCTGGCGGTGCTGGCGTATGTAAATGCATCTTTACTTTCCAACCCGCGGGTATATTATGCTATGGCAGAAGAAGGCGTTTTGCCACCGGTATTTAAACGTGTAAATGAAAAAACACAAACGCAGGAAATCGCGCTTACGGTATATGTAGCCATCATCATGGTGTTTCTCTTTACGCTTTCTTCCTTTCAGAAGATACTCAGCTATGTTATGTTTTTTGATAGCATCGGGTTAATCGCTGCCTGCTCGGCTGTATTTATATTGCGAAAGCGTTCAAAAAAAGAAGGCGAACAACCAGGCATCTACAAAATGAAACTATATCCGTGGATGACGATTGTCTTCATTACCGGCTATGCACTGGTTAATTTCAGTGTGCTCTATTTCGAGCCGGCCACTGCTCTCGTGGGATTTATACTCTTTATTATTGGCCTTCCGCTATATTATATACTTCAGCGGGTATTTAAACAAACATCGGCTAAACTATAAATGACTCGTAGTGTGTTACGGTATCTTCAAACTCCAGTAATATACCCTGGTCTTCCGGGTAGTATACGGCTTTATCATATACTTCGCCTGCAAACGCTTTTATCGCTTCAACGTTCGTCCATTCTGTTACTGTATAGAAGTGGCAGCAATCATAATCAAGTCGTTTCCATACTCTTACAGATAAGTTACCGGTAACTTTTTTATAGTCCTCCGTTCCCCGGGTAAGAAGAAAATGAAGATAGCGGTCTGCATCGTGCTGGGAAGTTCGTCCATGCCATACGCGTGTTATCATCACCAGGGATTTATCATTGCCCTACATTATACAATTCAACAGACACCACTTCAATGCGTACCGCCTGCTTCCAGCTTTTGCTCGATCACCAGGTTGCGAACAACCCCCGTAAAAGGATATATACCGGTATAGGCTGTTGTAA
>NZ_DATCSD010000459.1:0-6602 GCF_036568665.1 Ohtaekwangia sp.
GCCATGGGTATAGTACAGATTGCCGCCATCATGGGAAGTTGTGTTGCCGGTGGTGCATATTTACCCATCATGTCAGACGAAGCGATGATCGTTGATAAAACAGGATCAATCTTCCTCGCGGGTTCGTATCTGGTAAAGGCCGCTATAGGCGAAGATATAGATAACGAAACATTAGGTGGTGCCACTACTCACTGTGAAATATCCGGAGTTACCGATAATAAATTTCCAAGCGACCAGGCATGTATAGAGTATATACGTTCGTTGTTTGACAAGTTTGGATTAAGTGAAAAGACAGGCTTCGATCGCGCCAAGCCTCAACCACCTGTTCTCAATCCGCAAGAGCTATATGGATTAATGCCGGTAGATCGCGTAAAGCCTTATGATATTGTAGAGATCATCAAACGACTCGTTGATAATTCAGAGTTCGATGAGTATAAAGCTTTATATGGTAAAAGTCTGGTGTGTGGCACTGCGCGCATTGATGGTTGGGCTGTGGGTATAATTGCCAACCAACGCAAAGTAGTAAAGACTAAAAAAGGCGAGATGCAGATGGGCGGTGTTATATACTCCGACTCTGCCGATAAAGCCGCACGCTTTATTATGAACTGCAACCAGCGAAAAATTCCATTGGTATTTTTACAGGATGTGAGTGGCTTTATGGTGGGCAGTAAAGCAGAGCATGGCGGTATAATTAAAGATGGCGCCAAGATGGTGAACGCGATGGCTAATTCTACCGTGCCTAAATTTACTATCATTATAGGCAACTCGTATGGAGCAGGTAATTATGCGATGTGTGGTAAAGCCTACGATCCGCGTTTGATCGTTGCCTGGCCTACTGCACAGATCGCGGTGATGAGCGGAGCATCGGCAGCAAAAACATTACTGCAGATTCGTGTGAGTACATTAAAGGCTCAGGGCAAAACGATCAGCCCGGAAGAAGAAGAAAAATTACTCAAGGAAATTACCGATCGCTATAACGAACAACTCAGTCCATACTATGCAGCCTCTCGCATTTGGGTAGATGACGTGATCGATCCATTAGAAACACGCAAAGTTATATCGATGGGTATAGAAGCTGCGAACCATGCACCGATAGAGAAATTTAATGTGGGTGTTATACAGACATAGTTAGCACTCTAAAACCCTCTTAGGTGGAGAGGAACTTAAAGTCCTTCTTCTTTGGAGAAGAGTTTGGATTAGGCTGTATTCAACAACCACGGTTGTTTTTTACCTATTCAATATTTTTTACATTTGAATTATGACTGATAAATTACACCTCGGAAGAAAAGTAGCACGCCTGCGTGAATTGCGTGGCATGAAACAAGAAACGTTAGCTGAAGAATTAGGTATAAGTCAGCAAGCCGTATCCAAGCTGGAACAGAGTGAACAAATTGAAGACACTACGTTAACCCGCATCGCGAAAGCGTTAGGCCTTACTCCCGAAGCTATAAAGAACTTCTCTGAAGAATCCATTATCTATAACATACAGAATAATAATTACGATTCTGCCTCCGCTCCTACAGCCAATCAGAGTAATCATTATAACAATTGCAATTTCAACCCGCTTGATGAGTATATCAATGAGGTAAAGGAAAATAAAAAATTATATGAAGCATTGCTGAAAGAGAAGGAAGACAAGATTGTTTTTTTAAAAAAACTTCTGGAAAATAAATGATCAATGCACGACAAATGGGGAAGAGATTATTCAATAAGAATAAGCAAGCGCAAGTCTGCTGTTCAAGCCAAAGCAAAGAAAAAGACTCTAAAATTGGCAGGCAGTTGGAATAGTATAGACGATGATATGTTTTTGGATTTAACTGTAAATCTTCACAACAAAAGAAGCCCGCGTTAAAAACCCGGGCTTCTTTATTTTAATATATACCTATATATTATTTGATTTCGAACTGCGCTGTTACCTGCGCCTGCAAGGTAATTTTTCTGAACGCTGTGGCATCGTCCTCTGCAACGTCTCCGGCAGCTCCGTCAAAACTTACTTTACCACGGATCATTACATTTTCGTTTGCCATCGGATAGTAGTTCTCGAACTCACGCACCATTAAAGGTTTACCGATTTCAGAACCAATTGATTTTACAAGAGCATCGGCTTTTGCTTTCGCTGCCTGCAATGCTTTTATCTTCAGATCAAGTCTGAATTTCTCAATGTCAGAGTGCGTTACTTTGGTGATCATCACCTGGTTTACTTTTACCGGCTCAATCTTCGCGAGTAAATTTTCAAGCTCGGCACCGCTGCTAAGTTTCAGTTGATACGTTTTTTCGCGGAAGGCATCTTTCTCTTTGCGGCCTAACTTTCCGAATTGTGATCCGGCATTAGCAAGCTCAACTTTTTTACGATCGATGTTTGCGGCCTTCACTGCTTCCCAAAATTCTTTATCGAGTTTTTCCAGCAATACTTTCTCGCGGCTCTCTTCAAACTCTTTCAGTTGTACGCTAACATAAATTTCATTGGGATCAATTTCCTGTTTTGCTGTTCCTGTTACTTCAATAAAATGCTCTCCTTTAAATCCTTCCTGCGCAAATGTGATGGTGCTAATGAAAAGGAAAACAGAAAATAAAACGTTCGACTTCATGATTGTAGTTTTTAAATGAATAATGTGGGTCCTCTTACCTTTAATCAAAAAATATTCCAGATGTTTTGTTTCCGGCAGAGCGTTGGTTAGACACACAAAGCGCATAAAAAGTGGGGAACAACTTAATTTTTTTCAGTGCATTATTCGGGCAGGTATAGAATATGCCGTAAAGTTTTTACTTTAGCGAAGATCATTGAATCAATTTTGAAAGACACCGAATTAAAAGCGCTTGTATCTCTGCTCGATGACGAAGATGTGCAGATCGTTTCCCATGTAGAGGAGAAAATTCGTTCGTTGGGTACATCCATTATACCTTTCCTCGAACAGGAGTGGGAAAGCAATTTTAATCCGCAGGTACAGCGCAGAATTGAAGAACTGATCCATGCACTGCAATACGAATTACTAAAAGAGCGTATCAAAGAATGGTATGATTCGCCTGAGCAGGATCTGCTCACAGGCATGTGGCTTATAGCAACGTATCAGTATCCTGACCTCGAGCTTATCAAACTCAAACAGGAACTTGAACAGATCTACTACGAAACATGGCTTGAGTTCAAGCCCGATCTGTATCCGTTCGATCAGATCAAGGTGGTAAACAGTGTGTTGTTCAACAAACTCAAGTTCGGTGCCAACACCAAGAATTTCCATTCACCCGGAAATTCCATGTTTAACGTGGTGCTCGAAACACGAAAGGGAAATCCTATCACATTGTGCGTTGTATATCTGCTGGTATCGCAGAAGCTAAAGCTGCCGGTATATGGCGTAAATCTTCCGAACCTGTTTGTGCTCACCTATAAAGATGAGCGTCACACACAATTCTATATTAACGCGTTTAATAAAGGGCTGATCTTTTCGAAGCAGGATATAGAGAACTATATCAGTGAACTTCGCCTGGCACCACAGTCATCGTTCTTCGAGCCTTGTTCTAACCTCGAGATTATCCGCAGGGTTTTCAGAAATCTGATTATGTCGTTCGATAAAATGGGCGAGCACGCTAAAGCTGAAGAAGTAAAAGAGCTGCTCCTCATCATTGCCGATGGTGCTGACCTCGGTGTTTAAAATATATACTTAAAATTCGAAGTTCGGGTTCTGCCAGCCCATCGGTATATCGGCTTCATATATACCTTCCGGAGTTTTGATGCGCATCTCCATACGGCCTTCTATCTTGAATCCGAGCGACTGATAAAAAGCAATAGCCCGGTGGTTGCCTTCGCGTGTTATCAATTCTACTTTGCCTATATCGGTATGATGACGGGCTACTTCTTCCAGAAATATAGTGAAGAGTGTACGCCCTACTTTCCTTCCCTGAAAATCCGGATGCACAGCAATAGTAAGATCGGAGAATAAATGATTGAATACATGAAGCCCCGGTTTGTAGGCGTGCATCTCTCCTATCAAACTATCCGGATCATCCGGATGAATCGCCACTAATATTAATCCGGACGCTAAACTCTTGCTGAGAAAATTCTGAACATACTCTTCGGTAATCTCCTGTTCGAGTCGCGCGATTCCGCCTTTTACTTTGGCAACTTCCTTATATAGTTTAATGATCCTGTGAAGATCATCGGGGGCGCCTGTACGGATATGCATAGTATATGTAATTTACAAGAGCTATAGATGCTCTCGATTGCGCTCGCAAAATACTACACTTTTGCAGCGTTCAATATGCCACCCACACGAAAATCTATATATAGCTATACAAGGCTCGCTGTTAATCGCGGGCCTGGCGCTTGCTCTTGCGTATACGCTTTTGCAATCGTTCTTCTTCAATCAGTTTATTGAGATTCCTCTGCGCAATAGAGAATTGCCGGAGATAAGGATTAGACAAGATTGAAAGATTAATGTTGTTTTCCATAGTTCCCTCATTTTATTCCATGACACTTAGGTAGTCGTTTACCCCTATGTTTTTATTGGAATACGATTTTTGTTTTCCAATGGTTTCCCCGTTAAGGCGGCAATTGGGCCGGTTTATCTTCAAATCCGACAGGATCATCGCCAGGAACAGTGGCCTGACCGTTGTTTTTTGCAGGAAGGTCTATAAACGCAAAAAAGCTCCCGGCCAGAAGCGCAGGAGCTTTTATAAAGTATATTTTCAATTACAGATTCGGCTGTGGTGTAGTGCGCAGGTATGGCTTGATGCGCTTGTGACCTTTCGGAAATTTGCCTGCTATATCTTCATCTTTTACTGCAGCTGTGATGATTACGTCTTCACCATGTTTCCAGTTGGCAGGTGTTGCCACGCTATAGTTAGCAGTAAGTTGCAAGCTATCTACCACACGAAGGATCTCATCGAAGTTTCTTCCGGTAGAAGCAGGATACGTGATGGTGAGTTTTATCTTTTTATCGGGGCCGATCACAAACACCGAGCGAACCGTAAATTTATCAACAGCCGGATGCACCATGCCGTAGAGGTTTGCTACTTTAAATTCAGGGTCAGCAATCAACGGATAATTCACTGAGGTGTTCTGTGTTTCATTAATATCGCCAATCCATTTCAGGTGAGATTCGAGTGGGTCTGCACTGATCGCGAGAACTTTTACGTTACGCTTATCAAACTCTGGTTTTAACTTCGACATAGAGCCGAGTTCGGTAGTACATACGGGTGTAAAATCTGCGGGGTGTGAAAATAAAATTCCCCAGCTATTGCCAAGCCATTCGTGAAACTTGATAGTTCCTTGTGTAGTTTCGGCTGTAAAATCGGGAGCTACATCGCCTAATCGTAGTGACATAATCGATCGTGTTTTTAGTGAAACAAATAATTGAATCTAAAATTACTCAATCTCTATTGATGTAATAGAGTTTAATGAAATTTTTACGTAATGGCTTAACGCTTTTTGCGGGCTTTCAGTTTCGCTTCTTTCTTCACGAGCGATTCGAGGGTATCAGCTTTTAACATTTCAACGGTGGCATTTCTTATTTGCAGAAAGGCATCATGTACGGTACAGGTCTCTTCATCTTCACATTCAGCACAAGGCTCATAAAATTTATGGGCAGCACAAGATACGAGCGCAATGGCTCCATCAAACTGCCGCACTACTTCTGCGAGATTTACTTCTGCGGGTTTCATGCGCAGAAAGTATCCTCCTCCCTTGCCTTGTTTACTTCCTAAAATACCTGCGCGCTTCAGGTCGAGCAGTATAGCTTCCAGGAATTTTTTGGGAATGTTACAGGCGTCTGAAATGTCTTTGATAAGAAATTTCCCTTCCGGTTCACGCGCCATGTGCACTAAGGCATGAATGGCGTATTTACATTTCTTCGATAGCATAACTGGGACAATTTAATGGATTTAGCGATTTTGTAGTTACCTTCTCTCGCTTAATTTTGATTAGCCCTTCTTCGCACTGCCGGGATAGCTCAGGGGTAGAGCGGTCGATTCGTAATCGACAGGTCGTGGGTTCAATTCCCATTCTCGGCTCATGGACTTTTATAAATTCTTTTTAGTAGGTAGCGGTGGCTTGCTTGGAAGCATAGCGCGGTACGCAACGGTACGATCTGTCAGCGAAAAAATTCAAGCTGCTTTTCCGTACGGTACCCTTACCGTTAACATTGTTGGCTCATTTATACTCGGCCTGGTATATGGACTTGCGCTGCGCAAGACGGATATGAACGAGGATGTAAAGTTATTTTTAGGTGTTGGCTTCTGTGGCGGATATACTACCTTCTCAAGCCTGGCGTGGGAAAGTGTCAGTCTTTTTAACCAGAAGATGGCGGGCACTTCACTGCTATATATAGGCGCCAGCCTGGCAACGGGTATCCTGGCACTGGTGATTGGTATTTGGTTAAGCCGATTTTTATAAGAGTTTTGTTAATCAGCAAAGCTTTCTTACTTTTGTCGCCCCTCACCAGAGGAAAAACTCTACAACGCCAACCTTGCCCAGGTGGTGAAATTGGTAGACACGCTACTTTGAGGGGGTAGTGCCTTAACCGGTGTGCTGGTTCGAGTCCAGTCCTGGGCACATTTGTTTAAAAGATAGATAACGTTGAGCCGTTGGTTCGTACCTTCGAAAACAGCGG
>NZ_DATCSD010000460.1:0-3905 GCF_036568665.1 Ohtaekwangia sp.
GGGAGAGAGACTTCGAAGCTGTTTCAGAAAAATGGCTGGAACGTAGCGGCTACCATGCGCGCTCCGGAAAAAGAAGAAGAACTTTCCAAACTGGAAAATGTATTGGTAACAAAACTCGATGTGCAGAACAAAGCCTCCATCCAATCCGCTATAGATGCTGCCCTAAAAAAATTCGGCACGATCGATGTCGTTGTCAACAATGCAGGCTACGGACTGATGGGCGTTTTTGAATCGGCAACCCGCGAGCAGATCAAAAGACAATTTGATGTTAATCTCTTCGGGTTGATGGATGTCACACAAGCTGTGCTGCCTCACCTGCGTAGTCATGGTGGTGTTATAATAAATATATCTTCGTTTGGCGGCATGGTAGGTTTACCCTTTGGAAGTTTATATAACAGCACTAAGTTTGCCGTAGAAGGATTTTCTGAATCACTGTCGCACGAACTCTTCAAACTAAATATAGCGGTAAAGATTGTAGAGCCGGGCGGAGTACACACCAACTTCCGTGGCGGACTTGATATGATCAAGAATGAAATTCCGGAATACAATCCGTTGATGGCTTCATTCTTTGCCAACTATGCCAGGCCCACCGAGCATTTACCCAAAGCCACAGCCGAAGATGTAGCCAACACCATATATACCGCAGCCACCGATGGCAAAGCACAACTGCGCTATGTAGCCGGTGCCGATGCACAATACTACATCAACACCAAGTTAAAGAATACTGACGAGGTATTTGTAAAAACCATTCGCGACTTCTTTATCAAGTAATCATCACATCGCTATAGCAGAAAATGGTATGCCGGCATACCGGTTTCCCCCTATACACTGCTCGTGAGCGGGGGTGCCATGGCATAATTAATCGTAACTTCCACAGTAATTTATACTTGCATGCAAAAGTATATCGACATTAATTCTATAGCGGACATACATAAATTTTATAAGTACGATAAGCCGCAGCATCCGCTGATCACGATTATTGATCTCACCAAAGCAAATCCCGATCGGCCGAAAGAAGAAGTATATTATCGCACTCCGCTATACTCCGTCATGTGCAAGCGCTTTGAAGGCTCCATGAAATATGGCAAATCACATTATGATTTTGAAGAAGGCACTCTGATGTTTACTGCGCCACACCAGGTAATATCATCGAGTCCGGATATACGAGTGCTGGAAGGCTGGGGCTTATTCTTCCATCCTGACCTGCTGCATGCTTCGGAACTGGGCCGCAAAATTCATGAGTATAATTTCTTTCACTACGATGTAAACGAAGCGCTGCACATTTCTGATACTGAAAAAAGTACATTGCTCGATTGCCTTCAGAAAATTGAGAATGAGTATAGCCAGAACTTCGACAGGCACACGCAGGGGCTTATACTCGATAATCTGCAACTGATGCTCAATTATTGTACGCGCTTTTACGGGCGACAATTTTTAACGCGCGCCAAAGTAAACCACGACATTGTGCAGAAGTTTGAAAGATTACTGAGCGATTACTTTGCAACCGACACGCTGATCGAAACCGGTTTACCCGATGTAAAGCACTTTGCCTCACAGCTACGTTTATCGCCCGACTATCTCTCAGATTTACTCAGTAAATATACCGGCAAAACAACACTGGAGCATATACACCTACAACTCATCGATAAAGCCAAATCGCTGCTGTTGGGTAGCCAACGATCGATCAGCGAAATTGCTTATGACCTCGGCTTTGGACATCCTTCGCATTTCACCAAAATATTCAAATCAAAAACAGGAATGTCGCCACGCGATTTCAGGAGTATGAATTGAGTATAGCCTTTTGCCGCTGGCTTTGGTGGCGGTTATTCGTTAATAGTTAACCATACACCTGTGAGTATGTAAAAATCCAATGGCACAGAGTTACGCGAAGGAGATACAAAGTTCGCGAAGCTATATTTTGGCTGATCACTTCTGCATTCGTTAATCGTTATCCGCTAATAGTTATCTGTCATTAGAAGACAAGAACTATATTCTGACTTGTCTCCTACTTCAACATTCGTTATTCCGTGTTCATTATTCGATATTCAATTTCGTTATCCGTTAATGGTTAATAGTTAATCGTGACAACTGCTTCCTGACTTCTAACTTCCCGACTTCCGGTCTTTGCATTTACTCTGCGCAATTCTGCGAGATCAGCGGGAAATAAACTCACCGCACTGCAGACGGAGCTACGCCATACGCCTTCTTAAACGCTACTGAAAAATGTGAGTAATCTTTAAAGCCCACATCGATATATACATCGGTGGAGCGCATCTTTTTTTGCTTTAGCAGATAGTGAGCCTGCTCCAGTCGTTTTTGCAGCAGCCACTTGTTGGGTGTGGTGCTATATATTTTCTGGAAGTCTCTTTTAAACGTAGAAAGACTTCGGCCCGTCAGGTAGGCAAAGTGATTGAGGTCGCCATTGTATTGGAAGTGTTCGTTCATATAGGCTTCCAGGTCGATCTTGCCAGGCTCGGTAAAGTCAAAGAGTATATTTCGCAATTTGGGGTTTGCTTCCATAAAGATCAGGATGGCTTCTTTGATCTTTGTCTTAACCAGGTCCTGACTGATCTGTTTGCCGTTTTCCAGGTAAGGCAACAAAGAGTCTATATAGTTCTTGAAAAATTTATTCGGGGTAAGCGGAAATATATTGTCGTACGGAGTATGCAGTTTTTTATCCTGCAAGTGATAGTCTTTCATTTCCAGCAGCGTGTTGTTGTCGATGCAGATAGAGATAGACCGGTAGTCGCCACCCGGCTCCGGTTGCTTGGTAAATTTGCTGAGCCGGTTCTTCGCCACAAAACGGAAGTCGCCCGCGTTATATACCTGCGCCTTGCCCCCGAAATAAACCTCCGATGTGCCGGCTATAATATAGTCGAATACATGTTGTTTGATGAAGAGCTCGCCTTCGATAAGTCTTTTGGACGTAACCGAATAAACGATCGAAGGAACATTAGGGTCTGTTGTATTCGCCATAATTATAGTCTGGACACGCGAGGTATAAATATATCAACCTAAAAATTGTTGTGCTATTTCTTTTATCGCAGCTTCTGCCCCGATCGCCAGCCTGCGGTCGTGCAGCATGTGGGCATCTTTACCGGCCACATAGTGTACACGGTCCTTACCATCGGTGGCGGCTTCATATACTACGGCCGCTATATCTTCGGCAGTAGAACCTTGTTGCGCCAGCGCAGGGTCGGCTATAACACTAAGAAAACGATCCATCATAGGTTTATAGGGCTCTGCCGGAACGATGAGCGTGTTCGATCCAAATTCTGTTTTTATATAGCCCGGTGCAACAGTTTTTATACGGATGCCGAAAGGCGCCAGTTCATAGTTCATGCCTTCGCTCCAACCCTGCAGGCCGAACTTTACAGCACTATATATACTGGCAAACGGAAACGTGAGGAAACCGGCCATAGAGGTTACGTTGATGAACAGGCCACTCTTTCTTTCGCGGAAGTGCGGAATAAAAGCCTGCGTTACACGAATGGCACCTAACAAATTGGTATCTACTACCTGCGCAATCTGTGCCTGCGACATACCTTCCAGCGGACCTATAGCACCATAGGCTGCGTTGTTGAGCACTATATCTATACTACCTAAGCCAATGGCTTTGGCTACGGTGGTTTTGATCTGCTCTTCGTTGGTGATATCAAGCGGCAATACTGTTACGCGCTCCATGCCCGCAAAGTCTTTTGCCTTCTCTACATTGCGCATGGTAGCAATTACATGCCAGCCGTTGCTGTGAAACAATTGAACTGCTGCTTTACCAAGGCCACTCGAAGTGCCTGTAATGAAAATTGTCTTCATAGTTGTTTTGTTTTTTTATGAAGCAAAGGTCATCACTCCGACTCACGTGCAGATTGTTGTAAAGGTCATTGTTGATTGTTGGGAGGGTCAAC
>NZ_DATCSD010000461.1:0-2856 GCF_036568665.1 Ohtaekwangia sp.
TGGTACCATTGGATGCACCGGGCAAATCTGAGTTGCTGGTAAATGTAGAAAAACTATTTACCGCAGATCCTGAAAACAAGAATGGCGAAGCCGTGCATGATTACTCGATGCGCTATTTTTTTGGTAACGCTATAGCTGCACGTAAAAATGATCTGACAGCAAAGAAGAAGATTGTCTTTCGCGGACGCGCGTTGAATGATGCTCCATGTCAGTTACAGATTGCATTAGTGCAAAAAGATGGTTCAGCATACGGAGCTGTTATTACGGTAGGGCTATCCGCAGATGAATATATACTCGATCTGCAAAAATTACAGCCGGTAAAGCTGGTAACATTGCCGCGCCCGTATCCGAGCTTCCTGCCATATTTCTTTAAGCCATCGGGCACGCAGCCGTTTAGTATAACAACCTGCGAAACATTGCAGATCTCCATTGGCCCCGGTATACCTGCCGATCAACTGTCAGGTAAACATGGTATAGCCATTGAGAGCATAAGACTGGAATAAAAAAGATAGCTGCGAGCCGCTATTCGAATTACGAGAGCAATCTCCCGAAATTCAACATCCATAGCTCGCAGCTAAAAAACAAGGGGGAAGGAAACCAAACCAATCGAGTATTTTTTGTGCAGAGCCACACAACAAAACCGAACCCCCCTTGTGGTGATATATAGTGAGCTTTGAGTTATTCTTTCGTAACTCAAAGCTTATAGCTAAAACTTAATTTCTCGTTACAGCTTCACCGTTAGATTCAGTCACAACAAGCTTCAGCGTTTTTCCTTTACTCTTATGGGCAATGGTGCTGTTGAGGATTACCATGTAGCTGCCAGCTTTTGTTGCAGGAGCAACAGAGATTTTAGCCACGCTGCTTTCCATCACACCTTCTGCAGGTTCGAAGGTTACAGTAACGCCTTCCGGCAAACCAGACGATAGCCCCAGCGTTGCAGCCGACTTGGCAAAAGACTTTGAGCGGTTGAAAGTGATGGCTACATCTTTGGTTTCACCGGGCTTAATTTCAAGTGTTGAAGCAGAGAGTTCTACAACGTACTCGGTACGCGGAGCGGTCTTTTCCTGGGCAGTAGCTGCAGTAATAGTAGTCACTACCAATGTCGCGATGAGGATAATATTTTTCATAAGCCGTTTTTTAAAATTGATTACGCGAAGAACGGGGCGGGAATCAAAAGTTTTCGCGTAATGAAGTAAACAGCCGCAGAACTGTCGCAGATGGCAAAGTGATGGGGTAAACGAAAAGCTTTTGGGGTAAACAGCCAGTGAAAAACACAAGTGTAGTATCAGGCGAGCTCCATCATATTCCGGAGCTGCTGGATCTTTTCGATCACTTCTTTTCCTTTTTGTCGTGATACAGGAATAAAATGATCGGTGTCCAGTATCTGAAGCTTATAACCGTTCGTGTTGCCGGTAATGTTGCTGATCACATTTACATTCACAATATAGGAGCGATGGCAGCGAATAGCGTAGGCATTGTTGATCTGCGACTCGATGTTCTTCAGGTTAACACGCAGTAATTTTTTCTGAATGCCCTGTCCGTTCTTCCACACTACGGTAGAATAATTGTCATCCGCTTCAATAAATAACAGGTCGGGCAAATGCAGACTCAGCGTTTCGCTGGTATCAGAGTGCAGCACCACCGGTGTGTTGGCTGAGAGCGATTTCGATACAACTTCTTTTTTCAGATGTTTGATCTTTTGCAATTCCTGGTTGGCAGCCAATGCACTTCGCAGGTTCTGTTGCAGCATTTTGTTCTTCAGAAAAAAGAAAATGATTGTTACGGGCATAAACCCCGTAAGCGCTACCTGCAGGTTGGCACCTTTTATATTCTCCCATAACGTTCGTTGCGGACAGATATATACTTCATCGATAATGGTGCTGGCTATACCTATAAGAATAAGGTGCAGGGCTGTAACCAGTATATATTTACCGATCGTGAAATTATCGAAGGCCTTCGGAAAAAACTTGGGCAGGAAGATAATGTCCAGCAACAAAACAAAAAATGTAACACCTCCGAAGAGAAACTTTTGACCCACCGTTAGTAATGTATGATGTGAGAACGAAGGTCTGAAAACATGCATAAACCCTACTACAAACAGACTTACCACCAGAATAAAAATGATATTCTTGCGATCGTCATCCATATAAAATGGAAAGGGAGCTTTTAATCGTTCAGACCAATTCATGTGCATCGGCTTTCTCTTCCGAAAAATACGAATTGATTGAATGAAAGTTGTGTGGCTGTGGTGAAAGGTTAACGCTTCTGCAGATCTTTACGAGAAGAAGTGCGCACGGAGTCCGCTTCATTTTGCTGTTCACCGGAATTTATCCGCTTCATATTCTTGCGGATGTTTTGCTTTACCTCTTTCGGCATATACTTCTTTACACCGGGGCGGGGGCAATCCCATTCTTCCACCGATACATGCGTGATCGTTTTTGTATTGCTCTTGTTGCCTCTGGACTGGCGATGCTGTTCATCGTTCGTCTCTGCTTTGGCCGATATAGGAGGTGAAGGATCGTAATAGCCTCTGCGTGGAGAAGACTTCTTCATCTTCGCAAACTGTGGGTCAGGACAAGGAAGTTTCCCAGACTGACATGCAGAACATAAAACCAGAATGATAAGTATCAATCGTACGTACATAGTCTGCGTTTTTTGTTGAGACATATATTAAACGACTAATTGAGATGCTGAAGTATGCGGACAAGCCAATATGGGCGAGGCTTCCTGTTTTAGAACGATAAATTACCAAATAAAATTCTGATCCGCTACATATTTTACACAAGGGGCTACCTCATCTACGTCTATACCTATAACAGCAAGTCTTGATAAAGATGTTAAGCGCGCTAAAAAATG
>NZ_DATCSD010000462.1:0-14730 GCF_036568665.1 Ohtaekwangia sp.
GCTCATACCCTCCTATAAAGAAGACGCTGTAATTCTGGAAGTGGCGCGACAGGCATTGAACCAGACCTATCCTGCACAACACTATGATGTAGTTGTTATAGCAGACTCGCTGCAATCTGCTACGCTGGAGTTACTCCGCAAACTTCCCATTAAAGTAGTAGAGGTACATTTTGAAAGCAGTACAAAAGTAAAATCGCTCAACATGGCATTGTCGCAACTCGATGCTGCGAATTATGACTATGCCGTTATACTCGATGCCGACAACGTAATGGACCCGAAGTTTCTGGAACTGCAAAACTCACTGCTGGTAGCCCACCCGTTGAAAGCCGTGCAAGGCCAGCGCAAACCTAAAAATCAGAATAACAATTTAGCATTTCTCGATGGCGTAAGCGAAGCCATCAACAATCATATATACAGGCAAGGACATACTGCTGCAGGTTTGTCATCGTCTATCAGTGGGTCCGGTGTTGTGTTTGACTTTGCTTTGCTCAAAGACAAACTCAGCAAGATGACTTCTATTGGTGGATTTGATCGCGAACTGGAATTGCAATTATTGCTCGAAGGTATAAAAGTATATTACTTCCGCGATGCTTCGGTATATGATGAGAAGATCTCGCAAGCCAGCGCCTTTCAAAATCAACGGAAGCGTTGGATATCCAGCCAATATTTTTACCTGAAGAAATATTTCAAGCCCGGCATGGCTGCGTTCTTCAAAGGTGATTTTACATTCTTCAACAGCGCTGTGCTCCGAAATATACAGTTGCCACGACTTATCAATCTTGGTATGCTCACTGTATTAACTGGTATAGCCGTGCTGCTGCGAAATTACCTGGCACTGGGCGCTACACTGTGGGTAATTCTTTTTGTCATCAACACCACCGCTATACTCATTTCTATACCCCGTGAATTTTACTCACGAAAAATGCTCAAGGCTATCCTGGATCTGCCGGGTATTTTTGTTCGCATGTTCCTCCTGCTGTTCAGGCTGAGGAATGCCAACAAAAAATTTATCCATACGCCACACGGAGCAACTTCAGAATAGTTTATGAATGCATCCGCTTATCCTCTCGTTTCCATTGTCACCATTAATTTCAACCAGACACCTGTAACACGCGATCTGCTGCTGTCGCTCCGGAATATATCGTATCCTTCCATTGAAATTATAGTGGTCGATAACGGCTCACGCGATACTTCTGCACGATCACTCAAACAGGAATTTCCGGAGATAAACCTGATCGAGACGGGAAAGAATCTCGGGTTTGCCGGTGGCAATAACGTTGGCCTCGAACAAGCCAAGGGTGAATACCTTCTGCTAATCAACAACGATGTAGAAGTAGTACCCGGTTTCCTGGAACCATTGGTCGGTATATTTCAACAACAGCCAGAAGCAGGTATAGCTTCTCCGCGTATAGTATACTTCGATCGCAACGAACTTATTCAATATGCCGGTGCGGTTAAGATCAATCCATATACCGGCAGAGGTAAAAAATTAGGGCATCTCGAAACAGATACCAACCAGTATAATTGGGTACGCGAAACAGAGTTGGGCCATGGTGCCTGTCTGCTTACTTCGCGCAAAGTGCTGGAAGCTGTAGGCATGCTTCCCGAAGTATATTTCCTCTACTACGAAGAACACGACTGGACCGAACAGGTAAAGCGTGCAGGATATAAAGTTTACTATGTTGGTACATCGAAGGTATACCACAAAGAATCTATATCAGTTGGTAAGAACAATCCTATAAAAACGTATTACCTAGCGCGCAACCGCATACTATATTTGAAAAGAAACACAAAAGGACTAACACAGTTGTCGTCTATGCTTTTCTTTTTCCTGCTCGCAGTGCCAAAAGATATACTGAAATTGCTGTTGCGTATGGATTTTCCCAATCTAAAAAGTTATATTCAGGGGATTTCCTGGCATTTGAACCATTAAGCGTATGATGGACGAGATCAAAAAGAAGTTTCAAGAAATCAGGAAAGAGAATCCGCGTTCATCCGGCTTGGGCGTATTTATGCTGATGATCGGTCGATTGTTATCCATTCTGTCACGCTTGCTGGCAGCCAAGGTATATTTACGTAACTGTGTAAAGGTCGGTAAATTTGTTACCGTGCATGGCAAGCCACTGATCCAGGCCAATGGCACGATCATCATAGAAGATCGCGTTGCTATATGGTCTATATTTGAGCGCACCAAGTTACTGGTAAAGGCTACAGGAACACTGCGCATCGGTTATGGAAGTCGTGTAAACGGAACACATATAGCTGTAGCCGGAAATGTTACAATTGGTAAATTTGTACGGATAGCCCCCTATACATTAATACTCGATAGCGACTTTCACGATCTGGCCGATCACACCGCTGAAGGAAAGAAAGGAAACATTGTTATTGAAGATCATGTGTGGGTAGCATCGCGCGTTACAATCCTGAAGGGAGTTACTGTTGGAGAAGGCTCTGTTATAGCAGCCGGTGCCGTTGTTACAAAGGATGTTCCACCCTATAGCGTGGTCGCTGGTGTACCCGCCAAAGTAATCAAAAGAATTAAACCGCAACTGGTGGAAGAGGTTGCCGATTAAATTTTCATTTCTTGATTAAAGTGGCGTTATTGTTGATTAACTGGTATATTATCAAGTAGTTACTTTTCTTAAAAAACCCTCCTGCTTATGAGAATAGCTATTATACTACGGTATCTATTCCCCCCCTTTCTGCTCCTGTTACTGTTAAGTATAAATTTCCATGCCATCGCGCAATGTGGCTGTACATTTACTATACCTGCCGGTGCCGGAAGTGTAACCTTTAACGGGACAGCGCAAGGTGTAAAGCCCGGTGATGTGATCTGTATACAAGGCGGAGCACGCGAGCGTATCATCTTTCAAAACATTGTAGGCTCCGCTACCAATTATGTTACCATCAAGAACTGTAATGGTCAGGCACTCATCGGTGGCCCCAATGCCGGCAATGGTATATTGATCAACAGCTCGCGCTACTTTCACATTACCGGTACAGGCGATGCCAGTGTTGAATACGGCATCAAGATCGTAGAGACAAAATCTGGTACGCAAGGTATAGTAGCAACCTCGTTAAGCTCCGACATTGAGATCGATCACGTGGAAATCACAAAGACCGGTTTTGCCGGTATCATGGCCAAGACTGACCCGAGCTCCAACTGTGCTGATAAAACTCCGGAGCGTCCTAATTTTACCATGTATAATATTCACCTGCACAACAATTATCTGCATGATATAGGGGGTGAAGGATTTTATATAGGCAACAGCTTTTATAACGGCACAACGGTATACTGCGGAAGTACACAATATCCGCACGAAGTACGCGGAGTAAGAATACACGACAACCTGATTGTAAACTCCGGCTGGGAATCTATACAGGTAGGATCAGCCGTAGCCGATGTGGAAATATATAGTAACAAGATCTATAATTACGGAGCAGCTAATAACCCATCGCAGAATGGAGGTATACAGATGGGAGTTGGAACTACCGGTAAACTATATAATAATTTTGTAAAAGGAGGTTTTGGTCCCTGCCTGGTAATTCAGGGAATAGGGAATAACTATGTATTCAACAACATTGTAATCAACCCCGGAGCAGAAGCTATCAATGTCAATACACGCCCTACACCTTTAGCGACCGATATCGTGCCGAATGGCTATCTGGGCGGGGTATATATAATCAACAATACAATTGTCGGTGCATCAACGGCTGCTATCAAGGAGAATATAAATACAGCACCGGGTTGCGTACTTTTCAATAACCTGATCGTTGCCAGTACATCAAGCTGGAATCAACTCAAGACCTATACAGACTGGACTGTAGGTAATAATGTAGTTATACCTGTACTGGGCGATGCTAAATTTGTAAATCCAACCGTAGATGACTATCATCTTCAGTCCGGCTCTCCGGCTATCAATGCCGGACGAATAGTATCTACCTATGGAGTGACTTTCGACTTTGATAAACTGCTCCGACCGACAGGGGCCTCGTGGGATGCCGGAGCATTCGAGTTATCGGGAAACCAAAAGCCGGTAGTAACAGTAGGCGCCAACCAAACCCTGGTACTACCGGTAAACACAACAACGGTAATAGGCGCCGCCAGTGATGCTGATGGAACCATCGCATCATACGCATGGACTAAAACAAGTGGTCCCGCAGCTACCATGACCAATGCCAGCACACCCACGTTGCTGCTCACCAACCTGGTAGAAGGTATATATGTATTTCGTCTTACAGCTACCGATAACGCTGGTGAAACTGGTTATGCAGAAGTAACCATCACTGTACAGGCTGCTGCAGTAAATCAACCTCCTACAGTAAATGCAGGGGCTGATAAAACAATCACACTTCCCATCAGCACGACTACCATCAACGGTTCGGCTAGTGATACCGATGGAACGGTAACTACTTACTTATGGACTCAGGTAAGCGGACCAGTAACAGCAACACTTACTAACGCAGGCACGGCTATACTTACTGCGAGTGGCATGACTACAGCCGGCACGTATGTATTCAAGTTAACAGCAACGGATGATGATGGCGCTATAGGAAGTGATAATGTTTCGGTTGTTGTTCAACCCGCTGCCGTTAACAAAGCACCAACCGCTAATGCCGGTGCCGATAAAACATTAACACTCCCTACCAACAGTGTAAACCTGGTAGGCTCCGGAAGTGATCCCGATGGAACGATTGCTTCCTACGCATGGACAAAAGTAAGCGGACCTGCTGCAACTATCTCAGGTGCCGCTACTACTACACTTTCGCTTAGCAATCTTGTGGTAGGATCTTACGTTTTCAGATTAACGGTAACAGACAACCAGGGGGCTAGTGGTTTTGATGAGGTAACAGTAATCGTAAATGCTGCCAATCAACTTCCCATCGTAAATGCAGGGGCTGATAAAACGATCAAACTTCCTACAAACACTGTAACATTAACCGGTTCTGCATCCGATCCGGATGGAACGATTACAAGCTATGCCTGGACAAAAGTAAGCGGACCTGCGGGTACGCTCGCCAATCAAACTACAACCGTGTTAACGGTTACCAACATGGTGCAGGGAACGTATGTATTTCGTCTCACCGCTACTGATAATAACAGCGCGAGTGCGAGTGACGATGTAACGGTAATCGTTGAAGCTGCCAATATTCCACCAACAGCCAATGCAGGCTCAGATGTTACACTTACTTTACCAACGAACAGTGCTATACTTACCGGCTCAGGTACCGATACGGATGGAACGATCACAACATACTTGTGGGAAAAACTAAGCGGCCCTGCAGTTACACTCGGTGCTACCAATCAAACAACATTAAATCTTACCAATCTCGTACAGGGTACATATTCATTCCGGTTAACCGTTACTGATAACAATGGTGCGAAAGCAACAGACCTCGTAGCCGTTGTAGTATTACCGGCAACAGTTAATCAACCGCCAACGGTAAACGCAGGTGCCGATGTTATCATTACACTGCCAACCAATTCAGTCGTGCTAACCGGAACTGCTTCCGATAGTGACGGAAGTATATCTGCATACCTGTGGGAAATCATCGCGAGTCCTTCGGCTACTTTAAGCGGAACAGGCACGCCTACCCTTACCGTTACAAACATGGTGGAAGGAGTATATACTTTCCGCCTGACCGTAACCGATAACAAATCTGCTACTGCGAGTGATGAAGTAAAAGTTACTGTAACATCCATCAACCAGAACCCTGTGGTAAATGCCGGTACGGATCAAACACTGGTATTGCCTACAAACTTTACAACACTTACAGCAACTGCTTCAGATCCGGAAGATGGAACCGTGAACTCCTATTCATGGACACAACAATCCGGACCTTCTGTGGCTACGATCGGTGGTGGAGCTGCGGCTACCGCCAACATCTCCGGATTGATACAAGGTACTTATGTCTTCCGAGTAACCGTAACAGATACGGATGGCGGCTCCGCGTTTGATGATGTAAAAGTAATTGTACAGGCTGCCAGCAATGCAAGCCCTGTAGCCAATGCCGGAAATGATGTGACTATATATTTACCAACCAACACCGTTGTGCTCAACGGCTCGGGTGCGGATTCAGATGGAACGATCACTGATTACCTGTGGGAAAAAGTAAGTGGCGGCACGGCCAACTTTGCCAACCAGGATACCAAGACAGTAACCATCTCCGGTTTAAATATAGGTACCTATGTGTTCCGCCTTACGGTAACAGACAACGGTGGGGCTACGGGCATTGATGAAGTAACCGTGATTGTAAACCCCGCGTCCAGCAACCAGTCTCCTGTAGCGGATGCAGGTCCGAACATCACACTGTCTTTACCCGTGAACAGTACTAACCTGATCGGCTCCGGCACGGATCCTGACGGAACCATTGCCACATACTCATGGGTAAAAGTAAGTGGCCCTTCGGCATTCCTGATCAACGCCACTACACCTGTATTATCACTGACCGACTTAGTGGAAGGTGTATATGTATTCCGCTTAACCGTAACAGACGATGATGGTGCAACGGCTACTGATAACTGCCAGGTTATTGTTTTACCAGCGACAGTTAATCAGACTCCGACTGTTACTGCCGGTAACAACATCACCATAACATTACCGACAAACTCGGTTACACTCACCGCCTTTGCCAGTGATGCTGACGGAAGTATAGTAAGCTATACCTGGGCAAAACAGATTGGGCCTACCGCTACCCTAAGCGATGAAAGTGTAGCGACACTATTGATAACCGACATGGAAGAAGGCACCTATACCTTCCGCATTACGGTAGCCGATGATGCCGGTGCCACAGCTTTTGATGAAGTAAATATAACCGTGCTCCCAGCGGGATCGAATCAGCCTCCATTGGTAAATGCCGGTACCGACAAGACTTTATTTTTACCAACGAACGCTATCAATCTCACCGGAACCGCGAGTGATAATGATGGAAGTATAGTTACATACGAATGGACCAAGATACAAGGACCATCCGTTACGATGACCAACACAAACTCCCCTACGGTTATACTTACCAACCTGGTTGCCGGCCAGTATACCTTCCGCCTTACAGCAACAGACGATGATGGAGCAACTGCTTTTGATCAGGTCGATGTAGTCGTGTTCCCCGGTACAGTTAATCAACCACCTATCGCGAATGCCGGCACGAACCAATCCATCGTGTTGCCCAACTCTACGGCTACTATAAACGGCTCAGGCTTTGACCCTGATGGCTCGATCGTATCTTATACTTGGACGCAGGTTTTAGGAGCAAGTTCGGTGCTTGAAAATATTAACTCGCCTACACTTATTGTGAATAACCTCACTGAAGGTGTATATCGCTATCAACTGACCGTGGAAGATGATGATGGAGCAACGGGCTCCGACTTCGTTGATATTACCGTTGTAGCGGAAGGAACGAACCTCCCTCCTATAGCCAGTGCTGGGTTCGACCAGGTTATATACCTGCCTCAAACCACTACTACATTACAAGGCAGCGGTACAGATATAGATGGCACCATTCAGAATTATCTCTGGGAAAAGAAATCCGGAGGAACTGTTACGATGACTGGCCAGGCTACTACCAAGCTATCACTCTCCGCACTTACAACAGGTTCTTATCAATTTACACTGACTGTAACTGACAACGGTGGACTGACCAACTCAGACGAAGTAAATGTTTCGGTCTTGCCGGGCTCTATCAACAAGAATCCGATAGTCGATGCCGGTAAAGATATATTTCTGCGTGCCCCTGTTACTTCTGTTGTAATAACCGCTACAGCGTCCGATCCGGATGGTACGATCAACTCCTATAGCTGGACACAAGTGAGCGGCCCTGCTATATCTCCACCTTCAGGCACGGCTACCCCTATCATTACTATATCGAATCCTCCGGAAGGCACGTATGTCTTTAAGATCGATGTTACCGACAGTGGTGGTGCATCAGCATCCGATGAAGTTACCGTGGTGATTGCGCCACCCGGAGCGAATAAACCTCCCGTAGTAACAACCGGAACAACCCTGGTAATCTTTCAACCGGCTAATTCTACCATTATCAACGGTTCAGCCTTCGACCTGGACGGAGCTATTACATCACTCGACTGGACACAAGAGAGTGGTCCCTCAACGGCTACACTATCGGGCGCTAACAGTACTACACTGAGTGCAGGCTCGCTTGTATTAGGCTCCTATACTTTCCGCCTTACTGCCATCGACAATGAAAATGCCGAAGCTTTCTCGGAAATTGTAGTAGAAGTACGCGCAGAGAATTTACCGCCTACTGTATTTGCCGGCAACGATACTATACTTGTTCTTCCCAATAACTTTATTGCCGTTGAAGGTACCGGTAGCGATCCTGATGGTGTGATTACCTTGTTTACATGGGAGCAGATCGAGGGTGATCCTGCCAATGTAAATCTGGACAACACCCCGATCCTGGCTGTATCTGATCTTGTAGAAGGAATCTATACTTTCCGGCTTACGGTAACAGACAACGGTGGGGCTACTGCTTTTGACGAAGTTACCATTACCGTACAGGAAGATCCGGTAAACCCTATAGGAGCTGCTAAATTATTCTCACCCAACGGAGATCAGACAAATGACATCTGGATCGTAAAGAATATCACTATGATCGATAGTTGTCCGATCAAGATATTCAACCGCCTCGGAAAAAAAGTATTCGAGGCAGATGTATATGAGAACAACTGGGACGCTACGCTAAACGGACGCCCCCTGGAAGAGGGCGATTACTACTATGTTATTCAATGTAACAATCATAAAAAATACTCTGGTGCGATTCGATTAATACGTTGATCCCTTTTACATGAAAAGACCTCTACCATCTCTCCTCTCTCTGCTTAGTATATTACTCCTGGTGTGCCAGGCAGCCCATGCGCAAAATCCGCCTGTGTTCAGTCAGTTCTTTGCCAATCCGTATCAGTTCAATCCATCGTATGTAGCCAACAACGGATATGCTGAAGCAAACCTGTTTTACAGAAGACAATGGCTGGGTATCGATAACACACCTACTGTAGGTGCTTTGAATCTGCAGACCCCGGTGGGACGCAACGTATCGCTGGGACTTACGGCTTACTCTGACAAAACCATTTTACTTTCCACTACTTCGGTGATGGCTACCTTTGGTTATCGCATACGCTTTACACAAAATCATAATCTCAATTTCGGTTTGTCGGGTGGTGTAGGATTCAACTCGTTCGATTACTCTGCCTTGGAAGATACCAGCGATCCTGCATTGGCAAATGTTACGCAGAACAATACGTTTATCAACGGACAGTTCGGACTAAACTATCAGTTCAAGAACTTTAATATAGGCTTTGCCCTGCCCCGGCTCTTCGATTCAAAACCCAACAGCGTCAAGCAATTCAACGATGTAAAGACGAGTAAATTTGATAATCGTTTTGCTTCGGCATCCTATACATTCAATCTCGGCAGTGTAAAGGTTTCACCGTATGTAATATACCGGGCGCTTGACAAATCGCAGGATCAGTGGGAAGGTCTGCTGCATGTATCGATCAAAGATGTGATCTGGATTGGCGGATCTTACCGCGATGGCTACGGTGCCACTGGTTTCATCGGCTTAAACCTGAAAGGCTTATTACGGATAGGCTATGCGTACGAGCGACCTACGGGAGATATATCCGGAGTATCGGGCGGAACGCACGAGGTATATATGGGAGCGCGCCTGGGCAAGCGTAATCGCGAAGATGAGATCTTTGCCGAGAAACAGGAGCGCGACTCTGTAAAGGCCGCTAATGCACAAAAACAACCCGTTACAGCACCTGCTACGGATAAAGACACAACGGCCACGGCTACTGCTCAACCTGCCCGAGATAATAATCATAAAACTACCCGCAACAACGAGCAGGCTACACAACAACCTGCCGAGCAAACTCCGGCAACCGTAAAACAGGATACCCGTAAAGAAACCATAGCAGCACCACAAGAGCAGACTACAGCTCAACAGGAACCGGAAGAAAAGATAGAAGAAGAACATGCTGTAGGGCATTACCTGATACTGGGAGTATATCAACATCCTGAAAATGCCAAGAAGCAGTTGAGTACACTACGAGCGAAAGGATTAAATCCATCTATACTCTATCAATCGGAGAAGAACTATTATTATGTATATGTCTTCTACTCCACCAGCCGACAGGAAGTAATCGATCGCTGGAAAATGATCAGACGACAGAATCAATACTTCGGTGCCTGGATCTATACTGCTGTAGAAAAATAAAACTGTTTTTATCATCAGGAGCTGATCATAGATTCGTGAGAGTCATGATCAGTTCTTCCATTATTTCGTGAAGCTCTGCAGGCTTTAACGACTCTTCATTTTTTTACCTTTCGTAGAAGCTTTTCTACAATTTACTAACTCAAAATATGGCATGTTGGGGCACACAAAGGCCTTTTTAAATATTTTTTTTAGTACTTTTTTACTAAAAAAGCACTCATGTACCGTACTATAAAAAAAATTAAAAAAAAGCCTTTGCGGACTTCATTTTTACTATTTTTCACTTACATTTATAATCGAAAACGCGCGCAGCGTCTTCAAACTGTCTATAAAAGGTAATAAAATATTACATCGTATGGTTGGGCTTTTATCTGGATCCATGCACATGGGTTCCTCACCCTGTCTGCCTGTTCGGAAGTGTCGCGTGGCAACCTCCCCCGCCATTGATTTCTCTTTTTATACCGTCTTCACAGCTCCTCAAATTCAAATCCTCTCCCCCATAAAAATCTTTTCTCACACTAAACTCATATTCTATTCGAAACATTTTTAAAAACAAATCCTCTAACACTATGTCAATGTCTAAATGGCTTCTCAGTGGTCTGTTCAGCGTATGCTGTTCCGCCACGCTCTTAGCTCAAACCGTTTTATACGACAGCGGTTACAGCCTCAGGAATTATCAACTCAGTCACTATTATGATATGGTGAGCTGGGATGATAGTCAATACAAGGAATTTAATTACCGTGCACTAAATTCTTCTTCGGCTATTACTGAGTTCATGAACTGGAGAGCCATTTTTCCTCCCGGCTACCAGAAGAACGGATCTCAAAAATATCCGATGATCATCATGCTGCACGGTGCAGGTGAATCCGGAAGATCATGGCAGGGTGTATATACCTATGCTCCCAGTGATGTTCGTTATGATAACAATGGTCATAACCTGCTTCACGGAGGTCAGGAACACCGCGATGCTGTAAACAGAAATGCTTCTGATTCTCGCGCCTTCCCCGGTATAGTAATCTTCCCGCAGGTAAACCACAGCGGTGCCTGGGAAAGTGGCTGGGCCAATGGCGTTCTTACACAAAATGAAACCATGGCTGCAAAAGTTATTGACTATATGGTGAATAACTATAATGCAGATATCAACCGTATATATGTACACGGCCTTTCCAATGGTGCTAAAGGAACGTGGGACTTCGCTGCCAAAAGACCCGATCTGTTTGCTGCTATAGCACCTATGTCGGGTGTGGCAAGCAGTCCGGATGCCATGACGAATATTCTGGTAACTACACCTACCTGGCTTTTCCAGGGAGGATTAGATACCAATCCCAACCCTACATCTGCGCAGTCTCTCATTAACATGCTTATCAGCAAGGGTGGAACTCCACGCTATACGTTATATCCAAACACAGGACATGGCACATGGTATGCAGCATACGCTGAACCCGATTTCTTCTCCTGGTTACTGGCACAAGACAAACGCAAGATTTATGTATTTGGCGGCTCACCTGCATTTTGTATAGGTGAAACTGTAAAGCTGGGATTCTCTGCGGGCTTTACGCAATACCAATGGACATTAAACGGTGCTGATATAGCAGGTGCTACAGATCGTTATTACAACGCATCGGCTGTAGGTACTTATACTGTTAAGTTCAAGAGAAGTAATAATGTATGGTACGAATCTTTCCCTACTGATATAACTTCCAAACCGGCATCAACTTTCTCTCCGACTTTAACCAACACAGGATCGAAAGTACTTCCGATCGATATCAGCTCAAACAATGTAGTTGACCTCGTAGCACCTACCGGCTATACTGAATACTACTGGTTAAAAGACGGTGCACAAGTAGCTACTTCAACTTCGAACATACGCAATATATCTACCGGTGCAGGTAGTGCTGCTACCGCAGGCTCCTATACTGTCAGAGTAAAAGAAAGTACAGGCTGCTCCAGCTTGCCATCCAACGCTGTAGCTGTAGTATATACTTCTCCGCACGTTGGTCCTACTCCTCCGGTGCAGGCCAACCCGGTTGTCGTGTCAGCTACACAAACCAATATATCATGGTCTGATTCTCCTACCGAAGAATACTTTGAGATCTGGAGAAACAGACGTGCCGCTAACGGATATTCTTCAGAACCTTATAAAGTAGTAGGTATAGTAGGTCAGAATGTACTGGCATTTGCTGATGCAGGTCTGCGTCCGAATGCACAATACTTCTATCGCGTACGCGCTATAGGTGGTAACGATGGCCGTTTCTCCAATGAAAAACTGATCACCACACAAGAAGACACTACACCTCCATCAGCACCGAGCAACCTGGTTATCAGCAACCAGACAGGTATAGCAGCTACATTAACCTGGACTGCCTCTACGGATAATGACCAGGTAGCAAGCTATCAGATATTCCTGAACTCTGTGCAGGTAGGTACATCTACTACAACCACGTTTGGATTAACCAGCCTTACACCGGGTGCAAACTATACAGCAGAAGTAAAAGCTGTAGATGCACGCAACAACGTATCGGCTGCAGGCAGTGTAAACTTTACTACACCGAATGCCGGACTTTCCTATAAATACTGGGAATCTGAAACATCACTCTCCAGTCTGGCAGCGTTCGATTTCAACCAGGCTCCGGATGTTACCGGCATTGTAAACAACTTCGATATCAGTGTAAGACGTCAGGATGATCTCTTTGTATTCTCCTTTGAAGGATATATACAGATTGATGCAACGGGTACCTATACATTCTATACTTCATCGGATGATGGTAGCCGTCTGTACATCAACAACACGATGGTAGTGGATAACGATGGCTTGCATGGAACACAGGAACGCAGCGGTAACTATAACTTTGCGTCTACCGGCCGCTTCCCTATAAAAGTTACATTCTTTGAAAATGGTGGTGGTGAAGTACTCACCGTACAATATGATCCGCCAGGTAGTGGAGCAGGTAATGGCAAACAGACTATACCGAACAGTAAACTGTTCCTGAGCAGTGGTTCCGGTGCACGTATAGCAGCAACTGAATCTGTTTCCGTATACCCGAATCCGGTAGTGAACAACCTCTCTGTTGATCTTACCCAGTTCAAAACACAGACTATTACTATCTACGATCAGATTGGTAACCCGGTAAAAACGGTGCATGTGAATGGTGTTCAGGATATCAAGAACATTGAAGTTTCTGACTTGAAAGAAGGTGCGTATATCCTGGGCGTTGGCTCAAAAAGAGTACGATTTGTAAAGAAAAATTAACTACGGAAGACCCTCTCGTCCAACAAAACGCTGCCTGTTAAAAGGCAGCGTTTTTTATTTCACACGATTGATATATAGTAAAAATGCGCTTTCAAGACTATAACAAGTTTATAGTGTTACCAATAAAAATTAAAAAGTTACTTTTTTATTACCTGAGTTATATATCACTACATTTGTATGTCTATCAGGTAAAATGGTTTTAAATCTCTATGGCTCTATCTAGGTCGCTTTTAGCTGCGATAGTGTTTCTTATTGCAGCTACCTATCCCCCCGCTACTGCTCAAACTATTCACTACGACAGTGGATATACTATGCGCAACAATACCCTCGGCCACTATTACAAAATGGTGTCGTTCGGTAATGAGAACAAGATTCGCGAGTATACCTACTGGAAAGGTACGGGTACCAACGTGAGTGAGTTCCTGAATTTCAGGGTAATCTTTCCGACTAACTTTAACAAGAAGGATACTGTAACGAAGTATCCACTGATTCTTATGCTTCACGGAGCGGGTGAATCAGGCCGGGCATGGGAAGGTAATTTTACTTACTCGCCTTCCGATCCACAGTTTGATAACAACAGTACCAATACAGCGCACGCAGGGCCTTCGCACCTGGCGGCTGTTATGAAATCTCCCACATCGACAGGAGCTTTCAATGGTATAGTCATCTTTCCGCAGGTAAGCTATAGCGGAGCGTGGCAGAACGGTTGGGACGGTGGTAATGAGAGCGACAACATGCGCATGACGATCGGTATAGTAGAATACTTTATCGATCACTATAATGTTGATCGCGACCGTATCGCTGTACACGGACTCTCCAATGGAGCGAAAGGTACCTGGGATGCTGCCGCAAAAAGACCCGATCTCTTTGCCGCCATGCTTCCCATGTCGGGAGTAGGAAGCAACTCGGATATCATGAGTGATATACTGGTTACCATGCCGCTCTGGTTATTCCAGGGAGGTACCGATACCAATCCTAAACCACAGGCATCAAAAGATTTGATCGAGCTTATCAAGACTAAAGGAGGTTCCCCTATATATACTGTATATCCGACTCTCGGCCACGGCACATGGACCACGGCTTATGCTGAACCTAACTTCTTCCCATGGATACTCGCGCAGAATAAAAAGAACATTTTTGTTTTTGGCGGTGTAACCGAGCTCTGTCTCAACGGATCGATCAAGCTGGGTTTCTCCGATGGTTTCCTGGCTTATCAATGGACGTACAATGGTGCAGATATACCCGGTGC